>DCHS01000012.1 GCA_002314875.1 Prevotellaceae bacterium UBA1746 | reverse complement strand
ATATAAAATCAAATACGCGCGCCTGTGAGGAAATTTACAAAGTATACCGTTTACTTTGTTTACTTTGTTTACTTTTTCGAGATTAAGTAGGTTGTCATATCAGCAACTATCTTGCTTCTCAATGTTAAAGATTTTCGCTATACTAGAGCGGACCTAGTTTGAACTACAACGGACCTAATTAAAACGCTCTGCGCAGGGAGTAAAAATTACCACCGCACCGCGTTTTTCCTGCCCAGTTTTCGGGTATTTTCATAGGGCGTAACATTAAGTTACGAAAATTATCTGGAATCTCCAAGAAACGCTATGTTAAAAACCTTAACGAGAGTTAATTGGAAGAACTTCTTCCATTTTTGAAAAAGTAGTTATATGCTATTTGGCACAGAGGGAGGAAAAGCCTGGAAGGCTGTATTTGAGTAACCGGGGGCAACGCCCTCGGTCTCAATCAAACAAAGGACATCGTGCCTGGAAGGCACTACCTATCTGCACCGAGGTACTGCCCTCCAGGCAGGTAGAGCCGATGATATACTAAAAACCGAGGGCGTTGCCCCCGGTTACTAAGATATTGGCTTCCAGCCAAATATTAGTCACATTATACTTCCGAAACTAGTATTAATTATTAATCTGAAACTACTTTTTCAGGTCTTCGAGGAGTTCCTCTACTGCTTTTTGAGGATTTTGATGTTCTTCGAGCAGTGTGACGAATTTACTGCCGATAATCGCTCCGGACGCATTGCTTTGAGCCGATTCAAGGGTCTGACGATTGCTGATGCCGAAACCAATCATGCGGGGATGTTTCAGATCCATGCCGTTCACATGGTTGAAATAGGCTTGCTTCGCTGCATTGAATTCCTTTTGCGCTCCTGTAATGGCAGCAGAAGATACCATATAGATAAAGCCGTCGGTATGCTCGTCTATGAAACGAATGCGGTCGTCACTGGTTTCGGGGGTAATCAGCATGATAACGCGAACATCGTAACGGTCGGCAATGGGTTTCACGACTTCCTGATAGTCTTTGAAAGGAAGGTCGGGGATGATGCAGCCGTCTATGCCAGTTTCTGCACATTTCTTGAAGAATTTTTCAAAACCATATTGCAGAATGGGGTTGAGATAGCCCATGAGCAACAGGGGAATACGCACACCATCTCTTCCTTCCTTTGCCTGGCGAATATCTTTCAATTGCTCAAAAAGCAGACGGAGAGTCATACCATTTTTCAACGCTTTTGTGGCTGCATCTTGAATGACGGGACCGTCGGCCATAGGATCAGAGAAAGGAATACCGATTTCAATCATATCGATGCCGTGATCTTCAAGTTCCTCTATGGTTTTTACCGTTCCGTCAAGCGTTGGATGACCTGCGCAAAAATAAAGACTGAGGATGTTATTCTGTTTTTTAGAAAAGAGTTCGTTAATTCTATTCATGGTTTCGGATGTTTAAGAGGAAGTTAGAGAGTAGGGCGACATCTTTCCGTCCGGGCGAGAGTTCAAAACGGGAATTCAAATCTATGCCGACAAGTTGAGGATGGTGTAAGTTATTGATGATGGATGCAGAATCAGGACCGATGCCACCAGCCAGGAGAAAAGGTGTATTGCCTTGGTAGTGCTGCAAGAGTTGCCAATCGAAAGATTCTCCACTGCCACCGACGGTTGTACATTTTGTATCGAAAAGAAAATAGTCTGCAATATCCTCGTAGAGCGAAGTTTTGGCGAAATCCTCTTTTGTGCTGATACTGAATGCCTTGATAATAGGAAGTTGCGTCATATCTTTCACCAATCGGCAGAAATCAGGTCTTTCGTTTCCGTGCAATTGAATACGTTCCAGTTTCAATTCCTCAACTTTCTTGATCAAAAAGTCTATGGTTGGATTTACGAAAACCCCGATGCGCTTGCATCTATCAGGGAGATAGGACGGTCGCTCGTTGACAAACCTTGACGATTTTTTCCAACAGATGAATCCCATCCAATCGATGCCCAAAGCCTCTACTGCGTGGATATTTTCGGCTTCCCGCATGCCACAAACTTTGACAATCATTGAGAATTATGAATTATGAATTAAGAATTTTGAATTATCCGTGCGGACGAAGGGTATTATGGCTATCCATTTCAGGCCTCGACCTCAGTTATAAATGCACGAAGAGCTTCACCGGGATCTGGCGTTTTCATAAAGGTTTCGCCAATGAGAAATCCTCGGTAGCCAACAGCACGAAGACGCTTGATGGTCTCGGGGTTACTGATACCGCTTTCGCTGACGAGCAGACGGTCTTTCGGAAGAAGTGCTGCCAAACGGAAACTGTTTTCAACATCCGTGTGAAAGGTTCCTAAATTTCGGTTGTTAACGCCAACCATATCTGCAGAGGAACACGGATGATCGAGGGGCACGAGGCTTTCAGCGTCTATGTATGGAAATTCGCTTTCTTGATGAATTTCAAGGAGAACTTCCAAGCCAAGTTGATGAGCGTAAGTGAGAAGTTCGCGATAACGAGGCAGAGAAAGGCAAGCCGCGATAAGCAGAACGGCAGAAGCACCCGCCAGTCGCGCTTCGAGAATCTGTGATTCTGAAATGATAAAATCCTTCCGAAGCAAAGGCGTTCTCCCTTCTATCTTTGCTGAAGCCGTGCGAAGGAAATCCAAACTTCCGCCAAAGAACGTTTCATCAGTCAGCACGCTGATGGCAGCGGCTCCAGCATGAGAATAAGCCAAAGGTATCTCATCTGCTCGACCTTCTTCTTTAATCCAGCCTTTTGACGGACTGCGTCGTTTGAATTCCGCAATGATCCCGCTTTGAGATTTCTCCAACGCCTCTCGCATGGAGGGTGGAGCAGGAGGCAAATTCGTGGCGTCCGGCATTGCAGAAAAACTCAATTCCTTTCGCTTTTGTTCTATAATCGTCTCAAGAATATCAGCCATTGATTTCGATGAATTTTTGTAAGGTTTTTAGAGCACGTCCTGATTCGAGACTTTCGCGTGCGATAGCAACACTTTCTTCGATGCTGAGGTTTCTGTTGATCACACTGATACCACAGGCTGCATTGGCAAGCACCACATTCTTCTGGTCCTCCGTAGCAGAACCTTCGAGAACGCTGTCAAAAATGCGTTGCGCCTCTGCCGGTGTGCTTCCACCATAAATGCTTGAAGGCTCAATGTAGTTAAATCCTAAATCCTTGGGTGTGAACACTTTCTCAAAGAATGGTGTGGTCATTTTGAAACCACTCGTCAGTGAAATTTCATCGTAGCCATCGTATGATGTAACGACGCCATAGTTATCGCCGATCTTTTGGTGGACAGCAGTATATAGACGAAGCTGTGCTTGTGTTGCTGTTCCGTGGAGAGAGTTTTTCGGATGGCAGGGATTGACCAGCGGACCAAGAAGATTGAAGCAGGTGGGAACACCTAATGCCTTTCGTGTCGGCCCCACGAATTTCATGCCAGTGGCAAAAAGAGGAGCGTGGAAATAGCAGATGTTGGCTTCATCAAGAGAACGACGAAGAATATCCATATTGTCAGTGAAATTCACACCATGTCCCAGCAAAACATTGCTGGCACCGCTAACAGAACTGCTGCCCACATTGCCGTGCTTCGTCACTTTATAACCAGCACCAGCGATAACAAAAGCAGCGCAAGTAGAGATGTTGAAAGTATTCTTTCCATCGCCACCAGTTCCGACGATATCCAGAGTGTTTTCATCGTCAATATCGACGGTTTTTCCTGTTTCCAAAAGGCCATCGCGGAAACCGAGAAGTTCGTCAACCGTCACGCCACGCGTCTGTAGCCCCATGAGCAGAGCAGCAATTTGATGTTCCGGATATTGTTGCTGGACGATGCCGAGCATAAGATTGTGGGTATCTTCGCGAGAAAGCGTAGCACCGTTGATAAGTTTAAGCAGGTATTCTTTCATGATTCAATCCAATTTTTAAGTATTCTTTTTCCGTCTTTTGTCAATACGCTTTCAGGATGGTACTGAATGCCGCGTATATCATATTCGCGATGTCTGAGGCTCATGATGAAACCCTCATCGCTGACGCTGGTGATTTCAAGGCAATCCGGGAAATCTTGCGTATCGACCACCCAAGAGTGGTAGCGTCCGACCTCTATGGTATCCAGTAGTCCTTCAAAGATGTAGTCGTCACAGGTGCGATGGCAGGGCGTAGCAACACCATGATAGACTGTTGCCAAGTTCGTTAGATGGCCACCAAAGACTTCTCCGATGGCTTGATGGCCGAGGCACACACCAAGTATGGGCTTTCGTCCTGCGTAAGTGCGGATGACCTCCAAAAGAAGTCCAGCCTCGCAGGGAATGCCAGGACCTGGAGAGAGGATGATTTTGTCAAAACGATCCAATTCTTCAAGTTGAAACTGGTCGTTACGAATGACGGTGACCTCTGCTCCAAGTTCTTTAACCAAATGACTCAGATTAAAAGTGAAAGAGTCGTAATTGTCAATGATAACGATATGCACGGGACAAATTATTAGGGTTCAAGAAAAGGTTCAAGTTTTTATTATAGTGTTGCTGCCGTCTCAATGGCCTTGCGAAGCGCACCGAGCTTGTTGTTGACTTCTTGTAATTCATATTCTACATCGCTTTTGGCAACGATACCACCGCCAGCCTGGAACCAGAGTTCGTTATTACGACTGATAAAGGTTCGAATGGTAATCGCTTGGTTGAGGTCACCATTGAAACCAATGAAACCGATACAGCCTCCGTAGGCACCACGACTATGAGGTTCATATTCTGATATCAACTGCATTGCACGTACTTTCGGTGCTCCCGAGAGTGTACCAGCAGGGAAGGTATCAAAGAAGGATTGGATGGGATCTGCTTTTGCGTCGAGTTCGCCACTGACACGACTGACGAGATGAATAACATGGCTGTAGAACTGCATGTCTTTAAAGAACTCTACTTTTACATCGTGGCAGTTGCGACTCAAGTCGTTACGGGCCAAATCAACCAGCATCACATGCTCTGCATTTTCCTTCGGGTCATTGCGAAGATATTCTGCATTCCGTTTGTCTTGCAAAGTATTGCCTGTCCTTTTCGTTGTACCAGCGATGGGATCGATAAATGCTCGTCCATTATTGATGCGGCAATGGGTTTCGGGACTGCTGCCAAAGATTCGGAAACCTCCGAAATCGAAATAGAAGAGATAGGGGCTCGGGTTAACACTGCGAAGAGCACGGTATAGTTTGAAATCGTCACCGCTATAAGGCTGGATAAAGCGGCGTGATAGAACGATTTGGAAAACATCTCCACGAAGACAATGACTAATGCCTTTTCTGATATTCTCGCGATGTTCGTCATCGGTGAGGGTACTCCGTACATCGCCTGCAGGATGGAAGTCAAAAATGGAAATGGGACGATATTGCATGTCGTGTTCCAACTGTTCCAGATCATCTTCTTCACCTTCCTCTAAAAGTTCGATAATGGTTACCTGGTTGCAGAAGTGATCAAAGACAATGATGTCCTTATAGAGAATATAGAGAACATCGGGAGCATCGTTTTCTTCCTGTGTTTCATCTTTGACGGCGATATTCTCGAAATAGCGAATGGCGTTAAATGAGGTGTAACCGTAAAGACCGGCATATTCTGCATCATCGCCCTGGATATTGAAGGAACGAAGAAATTCATTGATGAACTGTGCTGAGGAAAATTCGGGGCTTAGCGGTTTCTCAACGGATGAGCCGTCGGGGAAAGTAGCCTGGCACACTCCGTGATTTATGCTGACGCTGGCGATAGGATGAACGCCAATGAAAGATTTGGCGTTGTCGTGGCTATGGTAGTCGCTACTCTCCATTAGAGCGCTCTGCGGATAGGCATCGCGCACTCTCAGATAGACACTGACAGGAGTCAGCATATCTGCGAGAATCTGTTTGGAGGCGGTATGATAATTGAAAGGTTTCATAATGGTGTTTTTTTGCTAAAGCCTCAACATTGAACTTGTTTTAAGGTTTATGAGAGAGGTAAGTATCGAGATCTTTATCACCGCGGCCGCTGACCGTCAAAACTACAACGGTGTCTGGGGTAAACTGATCTTTGAGTTTTGGAAGAAGAGCGAGGGCGTGACTGCTTTCAAGAGCAGGTATAATGCCTTCCATACGAGTGAGTTCGAAGGCTGCCTGGAGTGCTTCATCGTCATTGATGGCAAGGACTTGCGCACGTCCGGTTTCAAAGAGATTACAGTGGATGGGGCCTGTTCCTGGGTAATCCAGACCGGCAGAGATGCTGTAAGGCTCAATGATTTGTCCGTCTTCGGTTTGCATGAGTTTGATGCGACTGCCATGAAGAATACCGATGGTACCGATTTGCATGGATGCAGCGGTCATGGGAGTTTCGATTCCTAAACCTCCGGCTTCTGCGAGGACGATTTTTGCTCGATCATCATCAATATAATGATAAATGGTACCCGCAGCGTTGCTTCCACCACCGACGCAGGCGATGAGGTAATCGGGATAATCTCGTCCTTCCTTTTCCTGTACCTGCCACTTGATTTCTTCGCTGATGACACTTTGGAGTCTTGCCACCATGTCGGGGTAGGGATGGGGACCTACCGTGGAACCTATAATATAAAAGGTGTCAGCGGGATGACAGCACCAGTCGCGAATGGCTTCGTTTGTTGCATCTTTCAGCGTTTTGTTACCACTCTGAACAGGGAAAACCTCTGCTCCGAGCATCTTCATTCGCTCTACATTAACATGTTGGCGTTCAACATCCAATGCTCCCATATATACCCGGCAAGGCATGTTCATCAAGGCACAAACCGTTGCAGTCGCAACACCATGTTGGCCAGCGCCGGTCTCAGCGATAATACGGGTCTTTCCCATCTTCTTTGCCAGGAGAATCTGGCCGATGGCATTATTTATCTTGTGCGCTCCCGTATGGTTGAGATCTTCTCTTTTCAGATAGAGCTTGCAACCATATTTCTCGCTCATTCTCCTTGCATAGTAGAGTGGTGACGGACGACCGACATAATCCCGAAGAAGTTGGTGATATTCCTGTTTGAATTCATTGCTTTCGATGATGTCAAGGTATTGTCGTTTGAGGTCTTCGACCGTCTTGTAGAGAATTTCAGGGATATACGCGCCACCGTAATTGCCGTAATAACCGTTTTCGTCAACTTGGTAAGTCATAGAATATATAGTGTTTGAGTTTGTTTACAAAAATGGGGGCCCGTCGTGAGTTTGACGGGTCCCCTTCATCTATAATTTTACTGCCTGTAAATATATGGTGTACCGACTCACGATTCTTTTAATCCTGAGTTATGCCACCAATAAAGATTTACATGGAAAAGAGTCATAATGTATGAGTTTTGATAGAGCAAATATAGCCCGTTTCTCTGAATTGGGCAAATAATTTTTGGAGTTTTTTACGCTATCAGTAAAAATGGAAATGCCAAAAGCGTTTTATCCGTGATATAGGTCAGTGCTTGTGCCATGAAGGATCATGACGAGTGACAAGTTCTGCGGCAAGATCTTCAATGCGGAGACCTTTGGAGGTCAGGAGGACGATCAGATGGTAGAGCATATCGCTTCCTTCGTAGATCATGCGTTCATTAGTACCGTTACAAGCCTCGATGACTAATTCCAGCGCTTCTTCGCCAACCTTTTGCGCCATACGGTTCAAACCATCTTTGAAAAGGCTTGTGGTATAAGAGCCCTCGGGCATTTCACGATGACGTTTCTCAATAAAATCCTGCAGTTCGGAGAGGAAGAGGAGGGGATTGCTGTTGGTTGGTGCTTCGTTCTTTTCCCCCCAGCAAGTATCCGTCCCTTTGTGGCAGGTAGGGCCGTCGGGATGAACGCGGACGAGGAGCGTGTCGTTGTCGCAGTCATTCTGAATGCTGACGAGGTGGAGGTAATTACCGCTGGTCTCGCCTTTGGTCCAAAGGCAGTTACGGCTACGGCTGAAGAAGGTGACGAGACCTGTGGCCTGAGTTTTTTCCAGTGCTTCCTGGTTCATATAACCGAGCATCAGCACTTGGCGGGTTTCGGCATCCTGGACGATAGCGGGAACGAGTCCGCCACATTTTTCAAAATCGACGATCATATTCTTACGGGTATTTTTTCGTTGAGGAGATATTGTTTTAATTCGGGAATGGGGATTTCGCCAAAGTGGAACACTGAGGCTGCGAGGGCTGCATCAGCATGGCCTAGTGTGAAAGCATCGCGGAAATGTTCCTTGGCACCTGCGCCACCAGAGGCGATAATTGGTATGGGAAGTGTTTCGGAGAGTTGACGGAGGGCATCATTGGCAAAACCCTGTTTAACGCCGTCGTGGTCCATGGAGGTGAAGAGAATTTCGCCAGCTCCACGATCTGCGCATTCTTTGGCCCAATCAAAAAGCGTTCGTTCGGTTGGAATTCGCCCACCATTCAGGTAGCAAGTCCAGGTGTCGCCTTCTTGGCGTGCATCGATGGCAACGACGCAAACCTGACTTCCAAAATGGCGCGTGATTTCGTCGATCAACTCCGGATGGCGTAAGGCGGCGCTGTTAATACTGACCTTGTCAGCACCAGCGGAGAGAAGGCGATCAACGTCGTCAATGCTGCCAATACCACCACCGACGGTGAAGGGTATGTAGATTTCTTCGGAGAGTCGTTCTACAAGTTTGGTGAAAGTCTTGCGACCCTCATGGCTGGCTGTGATATCGAGGAACACGAGTTCATCAGCCCCTGTTTCTGAATACATCTTTCCCAGTTCTACAGGATCACCAGCAGACCGGAGATGGACGAAGTTGGTTCCTTTTACTGTTTGCCCGTCTTTGACATCAAGACAGGGAATGATTCTTTTGGCTAACACTGTTAAGGGTTTAAAAGGTTAGGAATTCTTGAGCCAATTGTTTGAGATCAATGCGTCCTTCATAAATGGCTTTTCCAAAAACGACTGAGGGAATACCGGCCGCGTTGAGATTGCGGATATCATCGATATTGCCAACGCCGCCCGAGGCAATGAGGTTGATGTTGGGAAACGAATCCATTATCTTTTGGTATAGTTCTATTGCGGGTCCTTGGAGCATACCGTCATGAGAGATTTCCGTACAAAGCACATTCTTTACCCCCGCTCTAATGTAGTTTTCCAAGAACGGAAGCAGTTCCTGTGATGATTCTTCTTTCCAACCATTGATGCTGATGCGTCCTTTTCGGACATCGGCACCTAAAATGATTTTCTCAGAACCATATTTCTCCAGCCAACTCATAAAAAGTTCGGGCTGTGTGACAGCAATGCTGCCAATGGTGACGAATGATGCTCCGCAGTCAAAGGCTTTCTGCAAATCTTCATCGGTCTTGATTCCACCACCGAAATCAACTTCAAGATGGGTTTCTGCTGTGATGCGTTTCAAAACTTCATGGTTGACGATATGGTGTGCTTTCGCTCCGTCTAAATCAACCACGTGAAGACGCTGAAAACCGTAACTTTCCATTTCACGAGCAACTGCTACGGGATCGGTGTTGTAGATTTTCTTGGTGGAGTAATCTCCTTTGGTCAGACGGACACAGTGCCCGTCAATAATGTCTATGGCAGGGATAAGTTGAATCATAGTTCGAGGAAATTACGAAGGATGGTTTCGCCGACGGTTCCGCTTTTTTCGGGATGGAACTGTGTGGCATAAAAATTATCGCGCTGAAGGGCGGCGGAGTAGGGAAGTATATAGTCCGTTGTTGCTATCGTATGTTCGCAGATGGGAACATAGAAACTATGAACGAAATACACGAAGTCATCGGTTTTCAATCCTTTGAAGAGCGGACTCTGAAGATTGCCGATGGTGTTCCAACCCATGTGAGGAACTTTCTGCGCCTGCTGCTCTGGCTGAAAGCGCAGGACGGGAGCATCGAAAATGCCTAAGCAGTCCACATCGCCCTCTTCTGAGTGACTGCACATCAACTGCTGGCCGATGCAGATGCCAAGGATGGGCTGCTGAAGGTTTCGTATCACCTCGTCAAGACGATGCTCTCTGAGATATCGCATGGCGTTGCTCGCTTCTCCTTGACCTGGAAAAATTATCTTGTCAGCACTCGCCAATTGCTCCGGGTCATCTGTATATAAAGGAGTAATGCCTAAGCGGGAGAAGGCATTGATGACCGAGCGAATGTTTCCTGCATTATATTTTACAATTGCTACTTGCATGGAAAAAGGGAATTATAAAGTGCCTTTGCTGGAGGGTAGTACAAGGTGATAGGGATCACGGGCGATAGCCACGCGGAGAGCACGGGCAAAGGCTTTGAATGTTCCTTCTATTTTGTGGTGTTCATTGGTTCCTTCTGCCTTAATATTGAGATTCATCAGTGCGGAATCGCTGAGGCTTTTGAAGAAATGGAAGAACATCTCTGTGGGCATGTCGCCAATTTTTTCACGATGATAATCGGCTTCCCAGACCAGCCAGGGACGGCCACCGAAATCCAGGGCAGCCTGGCAGAGACAATCGTCCATCGGAAGACAATAACCATAGCGGTTGATTCCGAGTTTATTCCCCAATGCTTCACGAAGGCAGGCTCCGAGAGCGAGTCCCGTATCTTCAATGGTATGGTGCTCGTCAACATACAAGTCCCCTTTGACTTTGATTTCCAAACCAATGCCACCGTGATGGGAAATCTGCGAAAGCATGTGGTCAAAGAATCCGATGCCTGTAGAAATATCACAGAGATTAGGCTCATCCAGAAGAACGCGAACCAGAATATCCGTCTCTCGTGTCTGGCGATGAACTTCTGCCGAACGCTGTCCTGCCAAGACAATCTCCGTGATTTTTCTCCAGTTCATTGCTCCGTTCTCGTCAATCTGCAGACCTTTGCAACCTAAATTGTGAGCGAGTTGCATGTCGCTCTCACGGTCGCCGATAACATAGCATTGTGAAAGGTCGTACTCACCGCTGAGATATTTTCCCATCATACCTGTTCCCGGTTTGCGGTCAGGATGATGGTCTTCGGGGAAATGGCGGTCGATGAGAATATCGTCAAAGACGATTCCTTCGCCTTTCAGTGTGTCCAGGATGAAATTGTGAACGGGCCAGAAGGTTTCCTCTGGAAAACTACTCGTTCCTAATCCGTCCTGATTGCTCACCATCACAAGTTCGTAGTCGGTGAGTTCCCGAAGAGTAGAGAGGGCCTTGAATGTGCCAGCTACAAATTGGAGTTTCTCAAACGCATCAATCTGCTCGTCAGCGGGCTCACGAATGATGGTTCCGTCGCGGTCAATAAAAAGAGCTCTTTTCATAAGGCTGAGATTTCTTGGAGATTTTGGATAAGTTGATTGTTCTCTTCGGGAATACCGATGGTAATGCGCAGACAATCTTTGCAGAGCATGACACGGTGACGGTTGCGAACAATGATGTTGCTTTCGGCCAGACGCAGGTAGGTCTCTGGAGCATTTTCAACACGTACCAAAAGGAAATTGGCATCGGAAGGAAAAACTTTCTTCACGATGGGAAGTTGCTCAAGTTCTTCTTGCAAACGTTGACGCTCACTGAGGATTAAGGCGACTTCCTGCTGTATCTTTTCGGGGTTTTCCAGAATTTCCAAAGCCTTCTGCTGCGTGAGTATGTTGATGTTATAAGGATATTTTACCTTGTTAAACAACTTGATGATTTCCTCTGAAGCAAAGGCCATTCCCAGACGAACTCCTGCTGCTGCCCACGCTTTGCTGAAAGTGGAGAGAATCACGAGACGCGGGTATTCTTCAAGGCGTTTTCTCCAGGTTGCATCGGCGCAGAAATCAATGTAGGCTTCATCGATGATGGTTATACCCTGGAAGTTTTTTAAAACTTTCTCGATTTCCTCATTGGGAAGAAGATTTCCCGTAGGATTGTTGGGAGAGCAGAGGAAAACAGCTTTCGTCCGCTCATCTGCTGCAGCGAGAACATCATCAGCGCGGAAGGAATAATCTTCTTGCAAAGGAACGAGGCGACATTCGACGTCGTTGATGTTCGCACAGACTTCATACATGCCATAACTGGGAGTGAGCACAATGACATTGTCAATGGCTGGACGGCAGAAAACACGGAAAATCAAGTCGATGGCTTCGTCGGAGCCGTTTCCAAGGAAAATCTTCTCTGCGGCAATGCCTTTGATTTCTGAGATCCGGCTTTTGACTTCGCGTTGCAAGGGGTCAGGGTAGCGGTTCAGTCCTTCGCCGAACGGACTTTCGTTGGCATCGAGAAAAACCGTCTCTGCATTTCCACCCTTGAATTCATCGCGAGCGCAGGAATAAGGAGCGAGACTTAATATGTTGGGTCGAATAAGTTTTTCAATCATGATGATGAAATGTTACTTGTTTTGTAAGGAATCTAAACGGATACGCATGGCATTTGCGTGTGCGTCCAGTTGTTCGGCTTCTGCCATGGTCACTACCGTTTTTCCAATGCTTCGGATGCCGTCTTCAGTAAGTTCCTGTAAGGTCATTTTGCGTTGGAAACTATCCAAAGAAAGTCCGCTGTAACTGCGGGCATAGCCCAGTGTGGGAAGTGTGTGGTTGGTGCCGGAAGCATAGTCGCCGGCACTTTCACACGAATAGTTTCCAAGGAAAACACTGCCGGCATTTGTGATGCTATTGGCTATGGTGCGGTAGTCTTTTGTGGCGATAATGAGGTGCTCCGGAGCATATTGATTGGTAAATGCAATAATGTCCTCCCGGCTTGTGAAAACAATGGTGTTGCTGTTTGCCAAAGCTTTTTCTGCAATGTTCTGGCGAGGAAGAAGAGCCAACTGGCGGGAAACCTCCTTTTGAATTTCCTGGGCTAACTTTTCTGAATCTGTGATCAGGATGACCTGCGAATCGGGACCGTGTTCTGCCTGACTGAGAAGATCTGCTGCCACGAAGGAAGGCTTACAACTTTCGTCAGCAATGACTTCCACTTCCGAGGGGCCTGCCGGCATGTCAATGGCAACACCATGCAGACTTACCCACTGTTTTGTGGCCATAACATATTGGTTTCCAGGGCCGAAGATTTTATCCACCTTGGGTACGCTTTCCGTGCCGCAAGCCATGGCTGCGATAGCCTGGCCGCCGCCGAGTTTGAATATTTGCTTAACACCGCAAAGTTGGGCGGCAAAGAGAATGGCAGGGTGAATAGTGCCGTTTGAAGAGGGGGGTGTGCAGAGGACAATCTCCTTGCAACCTGCAATCTGCGCTGGTACAGCAAGCATAAGAACGGTACTGAATAGCGGAGCACTTCCTCCTGGAATATATAGACCAACTTTTTCGATAGGAACACTACGCTGCTCGCAATAAACACCCGCTGCTGTCGTTAGGGAGATGGGCTGGAAACGCTGTGCCTCATGGAAACGGGCAATATTGTCTTTTGCCTGGGTAATGGCGTCCTTAAGTTGAGGTGCCAGCGTTTCTTTTGCAACATCAATCTCTTCGGAAGAAACTTGCAAATCAGATAATTCTGCATGGTCGAAGCGAGCTTCGAATTCGCGCAATGCTTCATCACCGCGTGAACGGACAGCATCCACGATGGGACGTACTGTGTTGAAAAGTTGAATGAGATCCATCGTGGGGCGAGCACAGAGGCCGTTCCACTTCTCCTTTTGGGGACAAACAGAAATAGTCATAACCAAGTGAATTACAGAATCATTTTTTCAATAGGAAGTACAAGGATTCCCTGAGCTCCTGCAGCTTTTAACTGCGTAATTATGTGCCAGAAACAATCTTCGTCAAGAACGGTATGAACGGAACACCAATCGGGATCAGCCAAAGGAAGGATTGTAGGACTCTTAATGCCAGGTAGGACTTTCAGGATTTCTTCAAGAGAGGCTTTTGGTGCATTCATCAAAACATACTTTTTGTTCTGAGCGGTCATCACGGCCTCCAAACGGAAGAGAATCTGATCCAAAACTTCTTGCTTTTCAGCGTCAAGATTTTGCTTGGCAATCAAAACCGCCTCGCTGGTCACAATGGTTTCTACTTCTTTGAGGTTGTTGCTGATGAGCGTAGAACCACTGCTGACGATATCGAAGATTGCATCGGCAAGTCCAATGCCTGTACTGATTTCTACGCTACCGGTGATGACGTGAATGTCAGCGCGGATGGCATTCTCCTTCAGCCATTTTCTGAGAATTTCCGGATAACTCGTTGCGATGCGCTTGCCTTCCAGCCAACGCTTTCCGTCATATTCCTCGGCTTTGGGAATGGCAATCGACAGACGACAACTGCCAAAACCTAAGCGCTTAACGATTTTTGCACGATCACCTCGCTCGAGAAGTTCGTTGAGACCAACGACTCCTACATCGGCAACACCATCAGCCACCGTATTGGGGATGTCATCATCGCGAAGAAAGAGGATTTCTACGGGAAAGTTCTTTGCTGCCATCAGAAGTTGTCGCTTGGCAGAGCCGATTTTAATACCTGCTTCTGCAAGGAGTTCCATCGTCTCATCGTGGAGTCGTCCTTTGCTTTGTACTGCTATTCGTAACATATTCATAAATTTTTCAGTATGTTGTAAAAAAAGGCCCACTGGATTTCTCCGGTGAGCCTTTAATATATATTATATGTGTAGTTCTTTTGGGTATGCACACGTGGCCGCTCACCGCTCATTAAGCTGTGTATGATGATGGTGATGATGCCAATGGAGGAGTGTCATGTGCGAAATAAGTTTAGTTTCGACTGCAAAGGAAAGAATTTCTTGTGAAACTGCCAAGCATATTTGCCAAAAAGTTTATATTTTGCACAAAATTCAAAATAATGTGCAACGAATTCTTTTCCAAAGAGAAAATTTGATGTACTTTTGCCGACGAAATTAACAAGCCAAACGAAAAATAAAACAATATTGCGTATTATTTTTCCTAGCTTATGAGTTTTTCGAGGTTTACGAACCCATTAAAACGCAGGAGCCGCTCGGGGAAAACAAACGCTTAAATTAATATCAATATGAAGAAATTCTTTATTTCTGCCGCATTTGTGGCACTTGCACTTCCTGCAATGGCAGGTGGTCTCCTCACCAACACGAATCAGAATGCAGCCTTCCTTCGCAACATGAGCCAGGAAGGACAGATTACTCTTACCAGCCTTTACGCTAACCCCGCTGGTAATGCTTTCCTCAGCGAAGGCTGGCATTTGAGCTTGAACAGCCAGACTGCTATCCAGGAACGTACCATCAATACGACTTTCCCCCTTTTCGCATTGAACACCAATGATCCTGGAAACAGCACACACGAATTTGTTGGTGAAGCTTTTGCCCCTGTTGTTCCTTCTGTAACGCTTTCTTATAATCGTCCCAAGTGGAGTGTTAGCGCTCACCTCGCTCTTGGTGGTGGTGGTGGTAAGTGCGAATTCGATAAGGGTCTCGGATCTTTCGAAGCACTTTATAGTGGTACCATCGCTTCTCAGTTGCCCGCTATGGTGAACAGTGCTGTAAACGCACAGGTTGGTGCAGCTCTTCCTAATGTTGTTGCTGGAAAATTGGCTGCAATGGGTATTCCTGAGGCTTATGCTTCTGCCATTGCCAATACGGGTACTTACAATACTGCAACAACCTCACAGATGACCGGCTATTCACTCGATGCCTATATGAAGGGCCGCAGCTACTACTTCGGTCTTCAGATTGGTGGTTCTTACAAGTTCACTGATAACCTTGCTGGTTATGTTGGTCTCCGTGGCGTATATGCAACCTGCAACTACAACGGTTATGTTCAGGACGTCAACGCCAACTATGCTTACAACTGCCAGTATTCTTACGACATTCCTGCCAATGCTCAGCTCGGTTTTCCTGGTGCTCAGGGTTCTGGCACTCAGGAAGGTTCTGGTTCTCAGAGTTTGAACGACTATACCCTCACCCTCAACACCGATCAGAGCGGTTTCGGCATCACTCCCATCATCGGTATCGACTGGATGATCAATGACAAGTGGAACGTTGCTGCGAAGTTTGAAGCTCCCACTCATATGAGTTTGAAGAACAAGAGCGAAATGAATGCCTTTGCAACGGCTCAGGCCAATCAGGCTGGTAATACGCTCGCACAGTTCAAGGATGGCGAGAAGGTTCGTGAGGATATTCCTGGAATCGTAGCTCTCGGTGCTCAGTATTCTCCCATCGAGAAGGTTCGCATCAATGCCGGTGCTCATTACTATCTTGACAAGTGTGCAAAGAAGTACGGTGACAAGCAGGATTTGATTGATCACAACACCTGGGAACTCAATGCCGGTGCTGAATGGGACTGCTGTAAACTCGTGACTATCTCTGCTTCTTGGCAGACTACCCAGTATGGTCTCAGCGATGCATACATGAACGACCTTTCGTTCAACCTCAGCAGCAATTCAATCGGCTTCGGTGTTCGTCTCCATCCTTCCAAGTATTTCAACATCGACCTCGGTTATATGCGTACCTTCTACCAGGATCGCACTGTGAATACCCAGACTGCTGTAGGTGTGAAGAGCGACCTCTATAGCCGTACCAATGATGTTGTTGGTATTGGTTTCAACATTGCATTTTAAGAGTTGAAGGTTTATACGCTTCGCTTGGTTTAGAGGTTTATACGCTTCGCTTGGTTTAGAGGTTTATACGCTTCGCTAGGTTTATAAACCCAATAAACCTCATAAACCTTCTAAACCTTACAAAATCAGAGTATTTCCCCGCTAATTGTACGATTGGCGGGGAATTTTATGTCTTTTCTCAGAAATAATTCTTAACTTTGCGCGCCAAAGTAATGGGATTTGCTCTCCATTTTTGTGGTATGGCATTTGCTGTTACTCCTTTTGAAAACAAAAATAAAACCAGATATGTTTGAAAATCTTAGTGAAAGACTTGAACGCTCGTTCAAGATTTTGAAGGGTGAAGGTCACATTACCGAAATCAATGTGGCAGAAACCTTGAAGGATGTTCGCCGTGCACTCATCGAAGCCGACGTGAACTACAAGGTAGCAAAGAGCTTCACCGATACCGTAAAGAAGAAGGCGCTCGGTCAGAATGTGCTTACCGCAGTAAAACCCAGCCAGTTGATGGTGAAGATTGTGCATGACGAACTTGCACTCCTCATGGGTGGTGAGGCTACCGATCTGAAGTTGGAACACCATCCCAGCGTTATCTTGATGGCTGGTCTCAATGGTGCTGGTAAGACAACTTTGAGTGGTAAGTTGGCACTTTTCCTCAAGACCAAGAAGCATCGTAAGCCTCTTCTCGCTGCCTGCGATACTTATCGTCCTGCTGCTATCGAGCAGTTGCGCGTTCTCGCTGAGCAGATTGAGGTTCCTATCTTTATGAACCTTGATGAAAAGGATCCCGTAAAGATTGCCAAGGATGCCATTCAGGAAGCAAAGGCCAAGGGTTATGACACCGTCATCGTCGATACCGCTGGTCGTCTTGCTGTTGATGAAGCATTGATGAACGAAATTGCTGCTATCAAGGAAGCAACCCAGCCCGACGAAACCCTCTTCGTAGTAGATGCGATGACCGGTCAGGATGCAGTAAATACGGCGAAGACCTTCAACGATCGTCTCGACTTCGATGGCGTTGTGCTCACCAAGCTCGATGGTGATACCCGTGGTGGTGCTGCGCTCTCTATCCGTACCGTTGTTGACAAGCCTATCAAGTTTGTCGGTATGGGTGAAAAGATGGACGCTCTTGATGTCTTCCATCCCTCTCGTATGGCCGACCGTATCCTCGGTATGGGTGATATTGTCAGCCTCGTTGAAAAGGCGCAGGAAGTTTATGACGAAAAGAAGGCTCGCGAACTTTCCAAGAAGATTGCCAAGAACAAGTTCGACTTCAACGACTTCCTAGACCAGCTCCAGCAGATTAAGAAGATGGGTAACATCAAGGATCTTGCTGCAATGATTCCTGGTGTAGGCAAGGCTATCAAGGATGTTGACATCAACGATCATGCCCTTGACGGTGTTGAGGCCATCATTCTCTCCATGACTCCCAAGGAGCGTGCAAATCCCGAATTGTTGAATGCCAGCCGTAAGGCTCGTATTGCAAGAGGTTGCGGTAAGACTGTTCAGGAGATTAATCAGTTCATCAAGCAGTTCGACCAGACCCGCAAGATGATGAAGATGGTCAGCGGCGGTGGCATGAAGCAGATGATGCGTAATATGCCTAAGGGTATGATGCCCAGAATGTAATCTCTCTGGGATATAGAAAAATATAGCAGGGTGTACCAAGGATTTTCCTTTGGTACACCCTGCTTTTTGTTGGGAGTAAAGAGAATTCTACGAGGGAGTAAACAAATTCGTCCGCGGGCGAACATACATTCGCCCTACGACGAATATTCTGTCGCCCGCGGACGAATGTACTGTCGTCCTACGACGAATGTTATCAGTTAGGACTGAAAGTGCCCTTTGATGTTCCGGTGGTGATGTTGCTGTTCTTCCAAATCATGGGAGCGGAAGTTCCGTTCACACTGCTGTGGAAGTTGATAGCTGTGCCACTGGTGGGAGCAGTCGTACCTTGGTAGATAGTATGAGTTGTGCTGCTTACAAACTCATTACTTGCATAAACGTTGTAACTGGAGGTCAAAGAAATAGGATGGAGCCAGGTGAGGATGTTCTGACCATTGACTACAACGCTGTAATAGTTGTTGGCAGTGTAGGAGATGCTCGTACTCCAGCACTTGTAGTGGGTGCTACCGCTACCCATGGAAGAACTTGAACCGCCGCCCTGAGTACCGCCACCGGCGATACCGATACCGCCTGTAACCTTTACATAACTCATATTATCGCAGTCAAAGCCCATTTCAGGACTACCTTCAGTGGTGAATGCGATGACAATACCGCCGCTGATAGTTACAGCGCCTGCACGACCGTAATTGGAGTCGATGGCGTCGTTACCTGTAGAAATACAGAGGACATTGGCACCTGCGAAGTTGATTTCACCGGCAGAGTTGATACAGTCGTCATAAACCTTCATATAAAGGTTACCGCCGTTGAAATTCATGGAAGTTGTACTGCTGGTCTTTGATTCGATACCTTCAGCACCATCGCTTGCGGTTTCGATATAGATATCACCACCATACTGGTAATAACTGCCGACACACTTCATGGCCTTGGCACTTGAGCCGCTGGACGAACCGCCCCAGCCGCCACCGCCGCCCCAGCCGCCACCACCACCGCCGGTGGAGGAACCGCCGAGAGAGCTGCCGGAAGTCTTGACACTGAGAACAGGACCGTTACCTGTTTCTTTGTCGCCGACGATGAGATTACCATCAGTCTTAACACCCTTGCCGCCAGAACCACTCATGGTGATATTGATGGTACCACCGGTGAGATATGCGTTCTTGTCAGAAGTGATGCCCTTTGCTGTATAGTTGTTGGTACCACTCTGACCTGCACCTGTGTTGGTGATATTGAGCGTACCACCAGAGATAGTGATATCGTTGTCGCTGGAAATGCCCTTGGCTGCGGTTCCACTGAGGTTCATGGTGATGTTACCGCCGCTGATGGTCACACCGCCGTCACCCTTGATTCCATGAGCACTATTAAGATCACCTTCGCTTACAGATGTTGAACCCGGAGTTACCTTGTTCATAGTGAAGGTGCGAACATTGTTCACATCATCGATGCTGTTGCTGCTGGTCATCTGATAATAGATGTCCTCGCCGCTGGTAGGACCGGTGAAGGTCGTTGAGATAATGCTATAGGTCTTGCTATAATAGCTGCTATAGTAGTCGGTTCCAGACTTGAAGTAGTAAGTGCCACTATCGCTCTGCTTGAAATCGTAGCTGTAGAAAGTAAGGTTCTGACCGTTGACAGTTACGGTAGAGGTGCTGCTGAGCGCACTAACGAGAGTACCGTCTTCCTTGTACAACTCAACGCTGGGCCAGTACTTGGAAGCAGAGGAAACATTGACATAAACCTTGTAAGACTTACTGCCGGTTCCAGGATCAGGTTCGCTGGTGTCGTCATAAAGACCACCGCTCTGCTTCATGTTGAACGTACCGCCTTCGATATCAATGAAAAGGTCGCTCTTCATACACTTGCTACCATTGCCTGAGCAAGTAAGTGTGATGTTACCATCCTTAACATGGAGCGTGCTGTCACACTTCAATGCAGCTGCATCGTTGCTGGTAGTGGTGACGTCAATGGTACCGCCCTTGATGATGAGTTTACCATTGTCTTCAATAACTTCACCTTCGTCAGGAGTAACCATTTCAGCCTGGATACCATCGCCTTTCACGTTCTTGACGGTGATTTTACCACCATTGATCTGAACGTATTCGCCAGCATGAATACCATCGTTGGCAGCAGAATTGACATTGATAGTACCGGCAGTCTTCTTGATCAAAAGATACTCCTTGGAAGAAAGACCGTGCTTGATATTACCGGTAAGGTTGAGTGTACCAGCACCGCTGATTTCCAAGTGACCCTTGCAATAGAGCGCACCCTTCTGACCATTGTCAACAGTAGCATCAGCAAGGTTGTTAGTCGTACCGTCAACGAGTTCAAGAGCGACGCGCTTGCCACACTTGATGTTGAGTGCTTCTTCGTTGGTGGACTTGAGGTCGAGACCGTTCAAGCGAACCGTACTCTTGTAACCACTTACCAAAGTAAAGCTACCAGCATCGCTGTTACCACTCAATACGTAAGTGTATTCCGTATCTGTGTTCGTGTTAGTAAGGGTAACGTCTGCACCACTGACTTCTGCGGTAATACAGTCTGCAGAACACTTGATGGTAGGTGCATTGTTGCCGTTCCAATCTACATAGATGGTAGTTGCTTCGTCAGAAGGATCAGGAGTAACGGTATTGTCCTCATAGCGGAAACCGATATGATCGATGTTGCTGAAAGCATATTTGTTGCCGCTGGAGAAAATGAGAGAGTCGAGGCTCTGGCTGAAAGTCAAGGTTTCCTTTGCAGGGTCAACCTTTTCTTCGGTAGTAGTGCCGTCCGTGAAAGTAATGGTCACGAAGTTATCGGCAAGGGCCCAGGTGCCGAAGAGAACGGCGGGGGCAAGGAGGATGTTGCGTAACTTCATGGCTTATTTCTTTTGGAATTTAACATTTTGACCGTTAACATTGATGATGTAGTTGCCAACGGGGAGACTATCGAGAGAAAGAACGGTGGTACCACTGGTTAAGCGGGTAGCCTGGATATTGCGGCCCTGAACATCAAAGATGAAAGCATGACCGCCTTCGCTGGTAATAAAGACAAAGTTGCCTTTCACAGCGAGAGATTGAGCCTTGGCATTGAGAATTCCCACCTGAGGGTTATCTTCAGCCTTGAAAGAAATCTGTTGGATGTTTGCAATTGGGGTAGTGGAAGTCGTTCCATCGGTATAGTGAACGACAAGATTACCCGTGTTGAAATCACCGTCAAAGGTCATACTGCTAACTTCAGCAACCTTCAACGTCGTTTCAGCATCAGCAGAAATGATGATTTCTGCCTGCATTGTGCCCATACCCAATAAAAGCATGGCAGCACTTGCAAAAAATCGAGAAATTTGCATGGTTAAATGTGTGTTTGATTGTTTATGCTGTGTTTGGTGTGCAAAATTACAATAAAAACAATAGATGAATTGCATGACATCACGAATTATCGATAAAATTCAACAAATGTTCAAATTTTTGACTATCTTTGCACTGCAAATGTAGCATTTGGACTCCTTTAATATTTTTATATATAGATTTACTCATGACACTTATTGACGGAAAGGCTACCGCTGCCACGATTAAGGCGGAAATCAAGGAAGAAGTAGAGCGCATGGTCGCTGAAGGTCAGAAACGCCCTCATCTCGCTGCTATTCTCGTTGGCCACGATGGTGGTTCTGAAACTTATGTTCGTAATAAGGTACTCGCTTGTGAAGCTTGTGGCTTTCAGTCCAGTCTCATTCGTTACGAAGAAGATGTAACCGAGGAAGAACTCCTCAAGCGCGTCGAGGAACTAAACCAGGACGATGATGTCGATGGCTTTATCGTTCAGTTGCCTTTGCCCCGCCATATTTCCGAACAACGTGTCATTGAAGCCATTGACTATCGTAAGGATGTTGATGGTTTCCATCCGGTGAATGTGGGCCGAATGGCTATCGGCCTTCCCTGTTTCATCAGCGCAACTCCCAAGGGAATTCTAGAACTTCTCCGTCGTTACAATGTTGAGACCAGTGGAAAGAAGTGCGTTGTTCTTGGCCGTTCCAATATCGTTGGCAAGCCCATGGCGCAGTTGATGCTTCAGAAGAATCTCGGTGATTCAACCGTTACTATCGTTCACAGCCATACCCAGAACATTGCTGAAGAGTGCCGTCAGGCAGATATTCTTATCGCTGCTATCGGCCGTCCCGGCTATGTTACAGCAGACATGGTGAAGCCCGGTGCAACCGTCATCGATGTCGGTACTACCCGTGTTCCCGATGCAACCCGCCCCAAGGGCTTTCGTCTGAGCGGTGACGTTGACTTTGAAAATGTTGCTCCTCTCTGCAATGCGATCACTCCCGTTCCTGGTGGTGTAGGTCCAATGACCATTTGCATGCTCATGCTCAACACGCTCGCAGCTGGCAAGAAGGAGTATTACAAGTAAGTTAAAGGTGTAATGTTAAAAGCCTTTGGTTAAAAAGGTTTATAAGGTTGATGCCTTTCTGGCTCTCCGAGTTGTCCACGTAGTCCAAACAATTCATCATAAATAAGGATTGTTTGGACTACGTTTTTTTCGTTCCTTTGCACCCAGAAAACTAGAACGACGATGATAACGACACTTCTTACCGCTGCTTCAATACTTGTTTCTTCTGCAGAAACTGCTGATACTCTTCGAAATATCGATCTCGAAGAGGTTGCAGTCGTATCTACACCCAAGGAAACCGGAAAACTGCGTCAGCAGCCGATGGCGGTTAGTCTGGTCGGTCAGGAGCAGATGGTCTCTTCTCATATTTCCAATATCAAAGGGGCAAGCAGTATCGTTCCGAATTTCTTTATGCCGGACTACGGCAGTCGTCTGACCTCTGCCGTTTATATCCGTGGCGTAGGGAGTCGTATCAATACCCCCGCTGTCGGTTTGTATGTGGATAACATCCCCTATGCCGATAAGTCGGCCTTTGATTTCAGTTTCTACGATATTGAGCGTATTGATGTCCTCCGCGGTCCGCAGGGAACGCTCTACGGCCGTAACGCCATGGGCGGTATTATGAAGGTCCACACGCGCAATCCCTTTGCCTATCAGGGTACGGATGTGAAGTTGGGGTATGCAACAGGCAATCATCAACGTCAAGTTTCATTGAGCCATTATCATCGTCCCTCAGATTACTTCGCCTTCTCAATCAGTGGTTATTATGAAGGAAATAATGGTTTCTTCACCAATGACTACACAGGCAAAAAGGCAGATGGAGGCAATGCTGGTGGTGGCCGTTTCCGTGGTATCTATCGTCCTTCTGATCGTTGGAAGTTTGACCTTTCTGCCAATTATGATCATACAAAGGAAGGCGCATATCCCTACTATTATTCTGCTGAACAGGAGAACGGATATCATGAACTCGTGGGAAAGATTTCGAACAATCGTGAGAGTTCCTATCGCCGCGACATGGTAAATGTGGGTTTGAATATTGAAAATCAGCACGAAAACTGGCAGATGAATGCCGTGACGGGTTATCAGTTCCTTGACGACCGCATGTTTATGGACCAGGATTTCCTTTCTGCTGATATCTATACGCTGGAACAGAAGCAGCGTATACACACTCTCACAGAAGAATTGACCTTCAAAAGTAAACGAAGTGACAGCTGGTGGGAGTGGGTGAGTGGTGCCAATGCGATGTACCAGAGTCTTCATACCGAAGGCCCCGTTGTTTTCTACCAAGACGGTTTGGGATTTTTGGAGAACAACATCAATGCAGTAATGCCCGATATTCAGAACAACGAGAAAATGTCGATGCTGCAAATGATGGGCTTCACGGGTATGGGAGTGAATTTCCGTGGTGACGAACTCCTGATGGATGGAACTTACGAAACACCGACACTGAATTTGGCGCTTTTCCACCAATCCACCTTTAATATCACGGAGCATTTCTCTACGATAATCGGGCTTCGCTTGGATTATGAGCACTTAAAGATGAAGTACCATTCACCGGCTTATGTGGAATACGGATTCACAATGCCCAATGCGAGCAATGAAAAGATGGCGGTCAATCTGCAGGATCTTTCCAGCACGTTGCTCTATGATGGAACTTTGAAAAATGATAATTTCCGATTGCTTCCCAAATTTGCTTTGAAGTATGATTTTGGTAAGCAGAGCAATGTCTATGCTTCAGTAGCCATGGGACAGCGTTCCGGAGGCTATAATCTCCAGATGTTCAGTGATTTGCTCCAAGGCGCTCTCCGTGTTGACATGATGAATGGCATCAAGGAAGGAGTTGGCAATTATCTGGATTATCTTGTTGAGAACAATGATAACATTCCCAAGCAGATACCCGATCCTGAGAATTCGGGTTCGTTTATTGCGCTCCCGGACTTTGTGCGTCGTGTAATGAACACGAGTATGCCTGAGTTTGAAGTACCTACAACGGACCAGGTAGTTTACAAGCCCGAATATTCCTGGAACTACGAGGTCGGTACGCACTTGAATCTACTCGATCGTCGTTTGATGGTGGATGCAGCCGTATTCTTCCTCGATACTCGTAACCAACAGATAGCTCGTTTTGCAGCATCAGGATTAGGACGAATGATGGTCAATGCTGGTCATAGCCAGAGTTATGGTGCTGAGCTGGCGTTCCGTTATAGCCCTGTTGTTCATCTACTCTTGACGGGAAGTTATGGTTATACCCATGCGACTTTCAAGGAATTTGATAGCGGTAACGGCAATGACTATTCGGGCAATTTTGTACCCTTCGTTCCGCAGCACACCGTCTGTTTCGATGCCAGTTATTCCTGGAACATCGCAAAGACTTGGGCCAAGGCCGTCACCTTGGGTGCTAATCTTACGGGCAATGGCGCTATTTATTGGAACGAGTCAAACAACAATAGTGAGAATTTCTATGGCTTGCTGAATCTTCGCGCCTTGTTTGAAATGAAGCATGTTGATGTTCAGCTTTGGGCTAAGAATGTGACGAACAATGCCTACAACACTTTCTATTTCGAAAGTGTAAATCGTGGTTTTGAACAGCACAACAAGCCTCGTCAGTTCGGCGTAGATATCATGCTTCACTTTTAATTGAAAATCAAAAAATTAAATATGAAAAAAATCTTTACTCTTTTTGCAGCGATGCTACTTTCGCTTTCCGCTATGGCGCAGTACGATAATGCCATTACCTTTGTGGGTGAGGCTACTTTCGGAGGAACTTTTATGGGCGTTGAAGTTTCACAGACGAATCCTTCCGATACCATTATTGTCCAGACAAAAGACGGTGATGTCGCTGACATTACTCTCCCAGCCTTGACGTTTACCCAGATGGGTATGACCATTCCTGCCTTTACCATTCATAATGCAACCTATGCATACGATGCTGATGCTTTTGGCGTGAATTTAACCGAAGAACAGGCTATTAATGAAACCATTACTACGGAAAAGGGCGACAAGGTTTTCGTTGGAAAAATCAGCTACGGAAAGATTCTGTTTGCTGAAACCTCTTTCGATTTCAGCGCAACCTATAAATATGGATCTATGCCTGGTGAAATTACTTACACGATAAAGGCAAAGGCCTTTGATCCTGAGGGCATTCAGAATATCCAAACGAATGCAAATTCTGCCACCTGCTATGATCTTAGCGGTCGTCGTGTCATTGCTCCCGTGAAGGGTCAGATGTACATGGCTAACGGTCGTAAGTTCATCGCAAAATAAGGAATTTCCTTCTTATCATAGCTGACATCGAGGCTTTTCGGGGCTTCGATGTTTTTTTTCCCTTTTTCTTTATCCCGTTTGTAAGAAATCTTGTATCTTTGCAGAAAAATTAGACACTATGCCTCTTATTGCTCTTCCTCCCAAGACTCCAACTGCAGATATTAATCTCGAGAAACTCATGCAGGAAATGTCCAACGAACCGGATGTTCGTCGTCTTCGTCGTACGCTCCCCGCTGAGTGGGCAGCGCAGAGTGGTGTGCAGTTAACCTGGCCCCACGCTGGTACGGATTGGAACTATATGCTTGAAGAAGTGACAGAAACTTATATCCGTATGGCATATGAAATCGCCGTGCGTGAGCCGCTCCTTATTGTTACACCAGAACCTGGGGCTGTTCGTGCTCTTCTGGCGAAAAGATTTCCAGGAACAGTGATTGACAATGTCCGTTTTTTTGAATGTCCTACGAATGACACCTGGGCGCGAGATCATGGATTCCTGACGGTTCTCGGAACCAATGGTGCTGAACTTCTGGATTTTCGTTTCAATGGCTGGGGCGGAAAGTTTGAGGCGACTTTTGATAACGAAATTAATCGCCATTTAGCAGAAGCGGGCGATGTCTTCACTGGAAAATATGTTGATTGCTTAGACTTTGAATTGGAAGGTGGTGCCATTGAAAGCGATGGCCTGGGAACTATCCTGACGACAGCAGAGTGTCTGCTCAACGAGAATCGTCGCCGTGAGGGAGATATCGTTCCCGAGGTTAATAAGAGTCAGGTAGAGATGATCCTCCGTGATCGTTTCGGAGCAGAACGCTTTCTCTGGCTGAACCACGGCTTCCTTGCTGGTGATGATACAGACAGCCATATTGATACCCTTGCCCGTCTGTGTTCTCCCTCTGTCATCGCTTATGTTAAATGTGATGATAAGGAAGATATGCACTACGAGGCATTAAAGGCAATGGAAGAAGAATTGCAATCCTTCCGCACAGCAGACAATCAACCTTATACTCTCATCCCCCTTCCCATGGCCGATGCTTGCTATGATGAGGATGGTGAACGTCTCCCAGCAACCTATGCTAATTTTTTGATTATGAACGAGGCTGTTCTCTTGCCTGTCTATAATCAGCCCTATAATGATGAACGAGCGGTAAAGCAGTTGCAGAAGGCTTTCCCACATCATGAAATAGTCACAGTAGATTGCCGCTCACTGATTCGTCAGCACGGAAGTCTCCACTGCTGTACGATGCAGTTCCCACGAGGGGTGATGTGAAATAAAAGGACCAGCTCAAAACGAGCTGGTCCTTTTATTGTTTATGGGGTTTAATGGTTTATTAGAAAGTTTATATGGCTACTGGGCTATAAACCTAGCGAAGCGTTATAAACTCTATAAACTTAGCGTAGCATTATAACCCCAGCGAAGCGTATAAACCATTAGAATACATATGCTGCGGAAAGCGTGAACTTATCCTGACGTGTTCTT
Source organism: Prevotellaceae bacterium UBA1746 (assembly GCA_002314875.1). Lineage (GTDB taxonomy): Bacteria > Bacteroidota > Bacteroidia > Bacteroidales > Bacteroidaceae > Alloprevotella. Next base: position 33,122 of record DCHS01000012.1, on the reverse strand, counting down.
GAATCATACTGGAGTTCTTGGTCGTTCATGCCGATACCATAGCTCATACCGAACTGCAAGTGGTTGTAGCGCACATTTGCACCGAATTCCCACATGGCATTGATGCGGTCAGGAAGATAATTGTTACCATATTCCTGACGATAACTGTAACCGTTAGTTCCCCAATTGCGATAAACACCCGTTACGGCGAGGTTGAAGCCGAGACCCGTGAAGAAATTGATGTCAACATCGGGAGAAACCGGGAGGTTGTAGGCAAACTGGAAAGGGAAGTAGAGGTCGTGCTCTGTGAAGTTGTTATAACCTGCAGATTTTACGCCGTTACCCGCAGAACAGTAGAATTCGTAGAACATACCCGTACGGAGACCAACACCACTGTTGGAGGTAGGCTGGAAAGCGAAACCTATCTGAAAGCCGTTGAGAGCACCGTTATTGGAACTCCAAAGATTTTGGCTGAGGAGACTATAGTTCGGAGCAAAGCGCTTGTTGACATAGCCTACTTCGAATGTAATCGGACAATAGGTATCATAATAGAAATCATGGTGCCCCCAATTGTTGCGGCTCCAATTATTGCGATAATGAGAGTGGTTCTTATTCTTGAAATAGGCAGAGTTCTCATGAGGCGCTCTGGTTCTGCTGTTTGAGGACCAAGACTGAGCGTTAGCGCCCAAGCTGCAAGTTGCAAAGATTGCGGTAAGAATGAGTGTACTGATAGTTTTCATGTTTCTGTTCGTTTTTATTGTTAATTTTAACAAGGCCTTTAACCTTTTCTTTTCGCTGGCAAAAGTAGCAAAACTTTCAATTTTTAAAAAGTTTTTTCTCTTAAAAAGATTTAAAATGTTAAATTTAACGCGTTTTAGGACAATTTTTGCAACAACTATTACAATCGCAACAAGATTTTCCTCCCGTTTTTCTTAACGTCTTTATTGAAAAGAATACGGCAATCGCAATTAAGGCGAGGACAATTAGAGTTGGAATATTCATATTTTGACTATAATATTAAGAGGAGTAAGTGAACAAGGTATGCGCAGATCCACGCAACGACGCACTGGCCGATAACGATGTACAGAGCCCAGCGGCCTCCGAGCTCACGACGAATAGAAGCGATGGCAGCCACACAAGGAGTGTAGAGCAAGCAGAATACGAGAAGCGTATAGGTTGTTGTGGTGTTAAGCAAAGTCTGAAGAGCTTCGGGCGTAAAGAGAACACCGAGGGTACTTACAACACTTTCCTTCGCCATAAAACCAGAGACGAGAGCTACGACCATACGCCAGTCGCCGAAGCCGAGAGGCTGGAAAATAGGAGCAAGGATGCCAGAAACATGTGCGAGCATACTTTCAGAAGCATCAGCAACCATCGTCATGTGAAAATCAAAATTCTGGAAGAACCAGATAGCGATACTGGCAAGGAAGATGACGGTGAAGGCACGTTGCAGGAAGTCTTTGGCCTTTTCCCACATCAGCATCAGTACGTTGCGCGTTCCTGGGAGACGATAAGAGGGAAGTTCCATCACAAAAGGAACCGCCTTACCGCGGAAGAGAGAACCTTTGAAAACAAGAGCAAGTGCAATACCGACGATGATACCGAGGACATACAATGAAATCATTACGAGACCACCATGCTTAGGGAAAAATGCCGCGCAGAAGAAAGCATAGATTGGTAGTTTCGCTGTGCAGGACATGAAAGGCGTAAGCATAATCGTTAGTCGGCGGTCACGGGAAGAGGGGAGCGTTCGTGTGGACATCACGGCAGGAACAGAGCAACCGAAACCGATTAGCATAGGCACGATGCTGCGTCCAGAGAGTCCAATCTTTCGCAGTAGTTTATCCATCACGAATGCAATTCGGGCCATATAACCGGTGTCTTCCAGTAGCGAAAGGAAGAAGAACAGGATGACGATAATCGGCATGAAGGACAGGACGGAGCCAATGCCCGCACAGATACCATCTATAACGAGTGAATGCACCACTTCGTTGACGGCGATATTACTCAGAAAACCATCCAGCCAGGCGACGAAAGCATCGATGCCGGTTTGAAGTAGATCTTGCAGCCATGCTCCTACGACATTGAAAGTCAGAAAGAAAATGAGACCGATGATGGCGATAAATGCAGGTAGTGCAGTATATTTGCCGGTAAGTATCTTGTCAATTGCAGCAGAACGTATTTGCTCCTTGCTTTCACGCGGCTTCACCACACATTTTTCGCAGAGTTTCTGGATGAAGTTGAAACGCATATCTGCCATTGCAGCAGCAGGGTCGAGATCGCGTTCCTCTTCCAATTGCTTCAGCATATGGCGAATTGTCTGTTGCTCATTTACATCCAACTGGAGTTTTTCCATAATGAGAGGATCGCCTTCGACGAGTTTGCTGGCAGCGAAGCGAATGGGAAGACCGGCCTTCTTGGCATGATCTTCGATGAAGTGCATTACTGCGTGCAGACAACGGTGAAGCGCACCGCCATGATCCTCTGGAGAACAAAAGTCCTGGCGTTGAGGACACTCTTGATAACGGGCAATATGAATAGCGTGTCGGATTAACTCTTCGACACCTTCGTTCTTGGCCGCGGAAATGGGTACTACCGGAATGCCAAGAGCCTGTTCCATTTCATTGATTAAGATCGTTCCGCCATTGCCTTTGATTTCATCCATCATGTTGAGTGCCAAAACCATTGGAATGCCAAGTTCCATTAACTGCATGGAAAGATAGAGATTGCGCTCGATGTTAGTAGCATCCACGATATTGATGATACCCGTAGGATGTTCATCGAGAACAAACTGGCGGCTGACAATCTCCTCAGCGGAGTAGGGGGATAAGCTATAGATGCCAGGTAAATCCGTAACTTCGGTATCGGGATGATTACGGATTGGACCAGACTTGCGATCAACGGTAACGCCAGGAAAATTGCCGACATGCTGATTGGCGCCCGTCAATTGGTTGAAGAGCGTTGTTTTACCACAGTTCTGATTGCCGACCAGGGCAAAAGTCAGGCTTTGTTCTTTGGGAAGAGGATGTTCTGTGCTAGGGTCATGATACAGGTAACCGCCCTCACCAAGACCTGGGTGAGGCAGAGAACTCTTCGGTGCTTCGCCTTGAACCTTTTCGTTGAAATCTTCCGTAACTTCAATTTTGGCAGCATCGTCCTTTCGGAGTGTGAGGAGATAGCCGTGCAATTGGAGCTGCATCGGATCGCCCATGGGAGCATATTTAATGAGCTTGACGACGGTACCGGGAATGACACCCATATCAAGAAAATGTTGGCGCAGCGCTCCTTCACCACCGACGGCAGTGATTTCTACGCTTTGCCCGATTTCAATATCTTTTAATGTCATATCTTCTAATATTTGCTTGCAAAGTTACGGTTTTCTTTTTGAAAAATCCAAATTATGCGTAAAGAATACCCATTTATGGGTATGCCAGAGTAAGCAGAAAGGTCGATTTTGTGCCTTTTCGCTCCTCTAATTTGGTCATTTCGGATTTTTTTACGAATTTTGCGCTGCAAAATAAGAAAAACAACTTTATGAAAGTAGCCGTCATTCAAATGAGTTGTACAGCCGATGTACAACAGAATCGTGACAAACTCGCCCAGCGCATTGCTGAGGGTGCTCGCAAGGGTGCCGAACTCATTGTGTTGCAGGAACTCCATAACTCCCTCTACTTTTGCCAGGTAGAGTCCACTGAAAACTTTGATTTAGCAGAGCCTATTCCAGGTCCTTCAACAGAATTCTACGGAGCACTTGCCAAAGCCTTTGGCGTTGTCATCGTAACAAGTCTTTTCGAACGCCGTGCTCCCGGTCTTTATCACAATACTGCCGTTGTCTTTGAGAAAAACGGTGATATTGCTGGTATTTATCGCAAGATGCACATTCCCGATGATCCTGCCTACTACGAGAAATTCTATTTTACTCCTGGCGACATCGGCTTTGAACCTATCGATACCTCTGTGGGCCGTCTTGGTGTACAGGTTTGCTGGGATCAGTGGTATCCTGAAGGCGCTCGTCTTATGGCGTTGCGCGGTGCAGAACTCCTCATCTATCCCACTGCAATTGGTACAGAGAGTTCCGATACTCCAGAGGAGCAGGAGCGTCAGCGTGAAGCGTGGACAACCGTTCAGCGCGGTCATGCTGTGGCCAATGGCCTGCCCGTCATCACCGTTAATCGTACTGGTTGGGAACCAGATCCCAGTGGTCAGACAGGTGGCATCACATTCTGGGGTTCCTCGTTTATCGCAGGTCCTCAGGGTGAATTCCTCTATCGTGCTCCCCAGAACGAAGAAGTTGTAGAAGTTGTGGAGGTTGATATGAAGCGTTCTGAAAATGTGCGCCGTTGGTGGCCTTTCCTCCGCGATCGTCGCATTGAAGAGTTCCCCGCTTTGGCAAATCGTTTTTTGGACTAATCAAATCTCCAAACCTAGAAAACACCTATACATTATGACTTTTAAGCATTTACTTTTAGCTGCGTCACTTTTCTCTGCAGCACTTTTTGCTCAACATAGGACAGCGCAGGTTGCCGTATTCTGTATCAACGATTTCCATGGTGGTTTGGTCCAAGATTTTAATAAGGATATCCCTGGTGCTGCATGGATGGTTCAGGCACTCGACAGTTTGAAACAGGTTTATCCCAACAATATCACGATTTCAGCCGGTGATAATTTTGGCGGCAGTTTCTTCTATTCTGCCACTCGTGCGCAGTCCCTTATGCCCCAAATGTTCCGTGATATGGGTATCGAATACAGCGTTCCCGGTAACCATGCTTTTGATGAAGGTCAGGAACTCCTTGCTGACCGTTGGAAGAGTACCGATATCTGTCCCCGTTCCTGGGAGATGAAATATATCTGTGCCAACATGCGTAAGGACGGCCGTATCCCCGATTACTGCCAGCCCTGGGCAGTTCTTCCTGTTTCTTTGAAGGAAGGTGGCGAAGTCAATGTTTCCGTTGTTGGTCTGATTACCAGCAATACCCCTAAGCAGGCCAGCGCTCGCCGTTTGACTGGTCTTTCTTTCGATGGCAACTACAGCGGTGTTTTGGATTCCATCAAACATCTGCCAGGTTATGAAGAGGTGGAGAAAGCCAATGTTCATTTGCTCGCAACGCACATCAGTACCTATTGGAAAGATGGCGAAATTGCATGGAGCGATCCCGATGAAGACAATCTTTATGCTTTTGACCGCGATGATATTGACGGTATTTTCTCCGGCCATTCACACGTTGAGGTTGCGGGTATCATGCCCAGCAAGCGTCCCTATCCTGTTGTTCAAGGCTATTGGCATGGTATTTACATCAGTATGTTGCTGTGTGATGTAGATTTGGAAACCGGCCGCTGCATCAAGGTTACCCCTAAAAATTTCAAAGTAAATCCTCATGCTCAGTTGGGTGTAAAGGCTGCACGTTTGCAGGCTCAGGTAGAAGAGCAATATCAGACCACGCTGTTCCGTGGATATCCTTTGAGCGAAGTCTTGACCTATGCTAAAGAAGATATCGTGCATGACCGTACGCAGAATCGAATCGTTTCGCGCGTTGGCTATCTCGTTACCGAATCTTATGCTGATGCTTATCGCAATGCGGTGAAGATTGCACGTAGTGCAGATGAAGAAACTGCGAAGTTCTTGAACACTGACATCGTAGTGGGTGTCAGTCATTTCGGAAGTATTCGCGCTGGTTTCTATAAGGGTAATATCACTGTGATGGATGTGGGTGAAGCACTGCCGTTTGCTAATCCTTTGAAGTGCTATCGCTACACGGGAAAGCAGTTGAAAGAACTGATGGAATATGGTGTGAACGAATGTCCGTTGGGACGTATTCAGACTTCTGGCGTTGGTGTGAATTTGGATAAGAAAGGCCATGTGAAGAGTCTGTATTATACAGCAGCAGACGGAACGGTAACGCCTATCAAGGACAAGACGACCTTTGTCCTCGTTGCTGATGATTACATGACAACCGGTGGTGATGGCTATCACCCTGCGTTCTTCCCCTCAGCAGATGTCATCAACGTGCAGACTGCTCCTTCGACTGATGCTTTCATCAACTATTTGAAATCACAAAAAGAGATTTAATAATCATTGAGAGTGCGAAATATCCTCCTCTTGCTACTATGCTTTTTCGCCCCCTGTTTGGTTTTTGCCCAAACGGAGGGCGAAGAGGTTTTTATAGTTCAGGTGGATAGCCTTTCTTCGCAACCGGTAAAGCCTGATAGTGTAGGAAGAGAAAGCGTAAGCAAGCGCTTGACGCAGATTATTGAAAAACTGTCTCTCATTGGTTTTGATGATAGTGGTATCATTCCTAAGAAACGAGATGTAGTAGACGATTGGGAACATGTACCCAAAGAATGTCATATTGACTGGCATCGCAAGCGAGAACGCCCTCTCATCGATTTTTGCTATGATTTGATTTATTTCTTCAATACAGTCGATACCACTTTTATTGAGCGAAACCGTTACAATTTCCGTGTGATGGCGCAGAACACGGACTTCTTCTCATCGTTAAGACTTGCTGCCCGTGAAGAGAAGAATGGTGTGCGTCAGATTGTTAACATTGCTCCTGACCATTCATACAAAATCGGTCCCCGTGCGGGTTGGCGAGCATTAGTTTTAGGCTATACTTTCGGTGTTGTTCCGAGTTCCAAGCACAAAGCCTCGGAATTCAACGTGACGCTCTACAATTCTCGTTTGGGCTTCGACTTGAACTGGCAGCACAGCAGCGGACCTTATAGTCTTCGCCGTGCAAAAGGTTTTAGCGGTCTGACAGATAAAGATGTTCGCGGAATGCCGCTTTCGGGCATCACTACCAATAATATAGCTCTGAATACTTACTATGTATTCAACTACCGCCATTTCAGTTATCCTGCTGCTTACAGTGCAAGTACGGTGCAATTGAAAAGTGCTGGTTCCTGGTTCTTGGGAGTAAATTACAATCGTCAGCATCTTTCTTTCGATCCCGATAATTTGCAGACCGTGATAGAACAGGCGTATCTGAATGCTCATCCTGAGGTAGCAGAGCAGTTCGGCACTTCAGGAGCAGAGGGAATTGTTCTTCCGAAACTTTACGAAACGATGCGCGTTCAGAATGTAAACTACAAGCGAATAGGTGCTTCTATCGGCTACGCTTATACCTGGGTTCCCATTCGAAATCTTCAGATTTCTGCCAGTGCCGCTCCTTCGTTGGGTGTGCGTAAACAGCATGGAGAAGTCATCTCTACAGAAATGATAGTCAACAACTTGAAGAACTTTCATGTAGATTTTATCTTCCGTAGCAGTGTCATTTATAATAAGCAACGATGGTTTGCCGGTGCTTCTGCAGTGACTTATCTTTACGATTATCGCCATGATATGTTTGACCTCACCAATACCAACACCTATCTCCGTATCTTTCTCGGTGTCCAGATTAACAAGCGTCGGAAATTCCGCGTAGCTGGCCAGTCTCATTGGTGATATGATTGCCTTTAAAACTTAACGATCCAAATCTTCTACTCTTGAAACACATTCTCATTTCTCTCTTCTTTATTGCCGTTCCCGCCATCGCACAAAACAGCGACATCAATGGGAATGGTACGGTTTCCATTGCCGATTTGACCGAGGAGACGCGCTTCTTGACGGACTCGTATATTGCCGATGATTCCAAGCAGCACTATAAAGTGATTTATGACTACGACGGTGATGGCAAGATAACTTTGCAGGATGTTTCGTTCATTGCTGAGGAAATCCTTGGTATTTCACGCATGGAGCCTCGTTCGCCATTCACCATCAAGTCTGCTAGTGTTTTAAGTCAGCATAATATGAGTAGCTTGGATAGCCATACCCCAGCAGGAAACTATAGCGGTATAACCTGGATTGGCGATAATCGTTACGCTCTCGTTAGCGAAGAACAGGAGAAGAATGGGTGGTATGAATTCACTATTGATTTTAATCAACAAAATGGTGACATCACCTCTATGAAATATGTCACTTTCCATGCTTCAGATGTAGAGAATGAACTTTCACGTGATGGAGAAGGTATCATTTACAATCCCTCGACTAAGACCTTCTTTATTTGTGCCGAGTCAGATCAGCAAATTATCGAACTTGATATGAACAGTCGTCCTACCGGTAGATCGTTAGCTGTTCCACGTGAATTTGCTATGGATAAAATTCTTGCAAATACTGGTTTTGAGGCTTTGGCATACGATACTCTCAACCATATTTATTGGACCACGACTGAGCAGTCTTTGCTGATGGATTCTAACGGCAGTGCGAGCGGCTATGGCAATAACGTTTCTTCCCGTCATCGTCTTCTGGCCTTTGACGAAGATCTTCATCTCAAAGCACAGTGGCCCTATATCAGTGATGTCCCTTCGGTTTCCTCCAATCCAAAACTCTATGCTTTTGGTATCCCTGAACTCACTGCAATGCCCGATGGCTCCCTTTTGGTTTTGGAACGAGAATTCTATGTAGCGGAATACTACATCGGCAGTTATGTAACCAATAAACTTTATCATATCCGTCCAGAGTTTATTGCACAATCCACCTTTGATGTTCCTTTGACCGAAATTGCTTCTTCTGCTTTTCTTCCCAAAACGAAGATTGCAGAATGGAAGACTCAACTCCTTAGTCTGAGAGAAGATATAGCCAATTACGAAGGTATGTGTCTTGCACCTCCTCTTCCTGATGGCCGTATTCCCCTTGTCGTTGTCAGTGATTCACAGAACCGTTATGGCAACTCTCTCTACCATCTCAAGGACTGCATCCGTGTGGTATTGTTAGAAGTATCACAATAAAACTCTGTCTTACTTTATTCTAATAACGCTTAATGAAAACTTTCCTTTTCTTCACTTTGTTATTCTCCAGTGCTTTGGGTTTTGCACAGGACCGTACATTCTCTGTCTGCTCTATGAATGTTGACGGTCTGCCCGCTTCCGTTCTTGGCATCACGGTTAATGAAGACAGTCGTGGTGCTGAGGGTGCAAAGATGACGGGAAAGAAAATGAATGAGCGAGGATGGGATATCATCGGTGTAAATGAGGACTTTAACTACCACAGCGAAGTGTACGGAGAACTCTCTGCGAATTACGATTGTGGTACATGGCGAGGAGAAATTTCTTTGACTTCTCTCCCTTTGTTTTCCTACCGTTTCAATACCGACGGCCTAAATGCTTTTTGGCGTAAAACGGCTAATGATCCCTCTTTGGGCAGTATTTCCTTGAGCCAGGAAAAGTGGACGGAGTGGGTAAGTTATAATGGCTTGACCGATGCTTGTAATGACGGTCTTGCCCGCAAGGGCTTCCGTTATTATTTGGTAACGTTCGGCGATGGAACGACAGTTGATCTATATATTCTTCATGCTGATGCCGGTTCGGCTGAAGGCGATGTGAGTTGCCGAAAGGAGCAGTTCGAACAACTGCGCGATGTGATTCTGAAAAACACTACAGATCGCCCTGTTATCGTTATGGGCGATACCAACAATATCTACTCCTTTGATAAGCAGAAAGAATACTTCATTGACCCTATCAATGCATCGGGCTGGTTGACAATTGAGGATGTGTTCATCGAACTGAAATATGCTGGAAAATATCCGGAATACAACGGAACATATAACAATCGTGTGCCAGACGAGCAGCTGGATAAGATTTTCTATATCAACAACAGCAATTGTGACTATACCTTGCAGCCAGAATCTTTTGAAGTGGTTTATTCCTTTGTGGATGATAATGGCCAGCGCCTTTCAGACCATTGGCCTGTTGCCTCAAGTTTCAGTATTCATTCCCGCCGTCCGTCTCAAAAAGATTTAGCACATCTCGTTCGTCAGTTGCTCCATCAAGATGCATACGAAACAGAACCTTCAATCGGTGATGTAACGGATATGATCAACCGGATGCAAGATGATTAATTAATGATCGGAAAAACAATTGTAAAGACATACGATGACACGATTTTTTCTTCTTCTTTCTTTCTTCTCCCTCGGTTTGAGCCTTTTTGCTCAAAGCCGGGCAGAGCAATTGCGCGATTTGCTCTATAACAGTCAGGACTATTGCATTATCATTGCCCATCGTGGCGATTGGCGCAATGCTCCAGAAAATTCTCTGCAGGCCTTCCAAAACTGCATCGACATGAATGTGGATATGGTCGAACTGGATTTGAAAATGACGAAAGACAGTGTGCTTATTTTAATCCATGACTGGACTTTGGACCGTACAACGACGGCGTCGGGTAAACCTGCTGATTACACATTTGCAGATCTTCGCGCGCATCATAAACTCAAGAGCGGTCATGGCATTGCAAGCCGTCATGATATTCCTACGCTCGAAGAAGCGTTGAATCTATGTAAGGGCAAGATTCTCATTAACATAGATCAAGGTTATGACTATTTTCAACAGGTATATGAATTGCTGATAAAGACCGGCACTTTGGACCAGGTGATTATCAAGTCTGGTCATCCTCTCGCAAAGGTCAAGTCAGATAATCCCGGCGTCCTTGACAAGGTCATCTACATGCCTATTGTAAGTCTTGACAAGCCAGGTGCCGAAAAGATGATCGACGATTATGCAACGATACATCCAGTTGCCATTGAATGCTGTTTTAGCACTTACACTCCTGAGGTGGAACGCTTGCTGAAGAAGATTCGCGGTTACGGCATTAAGATTTGGATCAACTCGTTATGGCCTTCTCTTAATGCGGGACATGATGATGACAAGGCCGTTGAGGAGAAACAATATGAAGAAACCTGGGGCTGGCTTTTGCAGCAAGGAGCATTGCTTCTGCAAACTGACCGTCCCAAAGAAATGATTGAATATCTACAATATCACCAGTTGCATTAAAAAAAAGAGAAACCTCGCAGAAAAGCGGGGTTTCTCTATTCTTTAACTGACAATACTGAGGATTTCTCAAAAAAGTCAACGTTTATTTTACCATTTGCTGGCGACAACTAATGGAGCACCGATTTGCACAGCAGAAAAGATTTCTTTATCGCCCTTCTTCACCTTGCAACGAGCAAGCGTCGGACCTTCAACGTCGGTGACTTGAACCACACCGATTTGCTCCTGACCGATATTTCCGCCTACTTCATACTGAGCATAAACATTAAATGTATCGCCAGATTTCAGACGGTTGTCATTGCCGAGATTGATGTAAAGGCTGACAGCCTTTTCCTTCTTGGTTTCAATAAGTTTGATGACAGAACCGCTCACAGAAGCACGGGGAGCAGAAGAGGGATACAAGTCGGAAAGCGCATTGCGAAGAGTTCTTGCAACATCCTTGCGGCAGTTTTCCATGGGATCTGTAGAACGGAAAGAAGTGTAGTCGCTTTCAGTAACGTGCTTTTGCCATACGATTTCGCCATTGCGGCTGTCTAAGAGTTGGAGATTGGCTTCAAGATAAGCGTAGTAGCGATCAACCTTCTGCTGTTGATGTCCTCTTTGGAAACCTTCGCCTTTCTTATCGGCACCTCCATCCTTTGCTTTCACTGCTTCATAACGCTCGCCGCGAAGCATATTCAAGACATTGCACTTCAAAACATAAAGATTTGTTTCGTTGGCAGCAGCATAAGTATAATTGTTGTCAATGAGCTTAACACGAGGAAGATCGCCTAATGCACTTTGCAAAGTTTGAAAAAGATAACCCTCGTCAGCGGGATTGCCATATACAACGTCCACGCGGTCACTTGTTGACCTCATAGGCCAATTGCGAACATCATATTCACGTCTTGTTGAATACATGGTAATCGGTTCAACACTGATGCAAATCGTGCTGGAATAGTCATTGTGGCCATTATCAACAAGGGGAATACTCGCAGTTTTTCCTGCAACGGCAACGCGCAGTACTTTATTATGGCCATTCATGTCGCAGTTTACATCTGCTCTGATGCCTTGGGAGTCAAAAGCTCTTTCAATGGCATTACACCAAGTTGCGTCAGAAGTAACTAATTGGGCCTTCGCGGTGAAGATGTTCATGGCAGCAAAGGCTAAAAGGAAGATATTCTTCATAAGGTTATATTTTATAGTTGATTTATAATCAAATTAAGTAATCAAAGCATTTTGAAATAAGTTATTTAAATCATTACAGAATGCTTCATCAAACCATGTCAGGAAATAGTACAGGAACATGTTCTTCAAGCGTATTGCCAACAATCTGGTAAGCAATGAAACCAGCATCGTTGCCTGCTTTGATGTTCTCTACGAAATCATCGATGTAAAGACTTTCTGAAGGATCAACGCCGCTGAGTTCGATGACACGACGGAAAATGGCGGGGTCGGGTTTTGCAACACCCAATTCGAAAGAGCAGAAGCAGTAGTCAAAGCAGTCTTCCATTGGATAACCCGCTGCTGCAGCCTGTCTTTTTGCCTCTTCCCAATGAATATCACCGATGTTGCTGAGAAGGAAAACCTTGTATTTTGAACGCAAGCGTTTCAGCAAAGCCAATCGGCTGGCAGGAACAAACAACATGGAATTGTAAGCGTCACGAATCTGCTGCTCGGTCACGCCCGGTTTGCAATAGCTTTTGATGATCTCAATAAACTGAGGAGCGCGAACATTTCCCTTATCCACCTCGCTAATGAGAGAGAGGAGTTCATGCCCCTTTGGCATCGTATAGAGCGGTTTATCGTCGTCATACATTTCTGTCGGCATGGGAATGCCAAGTTCGTGCAGATTTCGAAAAGCAACGCGAGGGTTGAGATTGAAAAGCACACCGCCAAGATCAAAGAAAATATTCTTGAAATTTTTCATAATGCGACTTGTTTGTGCTGCAAAGTTAGAAAAAGAAATTGGAATGATAGCAAAAAAGACTGGAATAAAAGCGAAATGATGTGTTTTCTATGAATGATTGTGGCCGAAAGGAAAAAAGGTTTTATATTTGTAAGCGAAAAAAATGCCGTTAGGCTTGATTCTTTTCTTTATTCAAAACATCTTTTTCTAAATATCATGAAAAATATCTATCTTCTCGTTCTCTCTCTGTTAGGAGCGCTGGCTGTTAATGCTCAGTCGCTGGTTTATCATAAACCTTATCTGCAGAATCCTACTAGTAATGCCATCACGGTGATGTACCAGACCTTAGAACCATGCCATCATTGGATTGAGTATGGTACAGATACTACTCAGGTCCAGATGGTGCGAGCATTGATAGGTGGTCAGGAGGTGTGCCATGACCGTACTGCCAAAGTCAGACTGGAAGGTCTGCAGTCGAATACAAAGTACTACTATCGGGTTTGTACTCGCAAGTTCCTGAAAAATGAGACGTACCACAAGGAGTACGGACCTACGGAGAAGACGGAGTGGTTCAGTTTCAAACTCCATGATGAGAAGGCGACAAATTTCCGTATGCTGATTCTCAACGATATTCACATCAACTATAGCCGTGATAATGTGCCTCATGTCAAAGCCGCATCTCCGAAAGGTGATTATGATCTTATCATTTTTAATGGTGACTGTCTCACTGAGCCTCAGAGTTTTGATGATGCCCTTTATCTTATTCACGCCTTGGGTGATGCCTTTGATTTGAGCAATACTCCCGCCCTTTTCGTTCGTGGCAATCATGAAATCCGTGGCGCATATTCAGCTGGATTGCCAGCGCTGCTTGATAATCCTGGTGGAAAGATGTACGGTTCGTTTCTCTGGGGTGATACCTATTTCCTCATCTTGGATTGCGGAGAAGATAAGTCCGACGATCATAAAGAATATTACGGGCTGAATGACTTCAGTAAGTTCCGTGCAGAAGAAACGGAATTCCTGAAGGAAGTACTGAAGAGCAAGGATTACCGAAAGGCACAGGCCCGCATTCTCATTCACCATATTCCCATCTGGGGCAATGTTGACGAATATCATCCTTGCACGGAACTTTGGAGTGACATGCTGCAGAACGCCAAACTCGATGTGAGTATTTCCGCCCACAATCACGAACAGCGCATTATTCAGCCTGGAGAAATCGGAAACCCTTGTCTGGTTTCCATTGGCAATGGTCCTGAAAATCCCACTCCTATGGTATTGGAAAAGAAGGGCAAGAACCTCCATCTTATTATCTATAATAGTAAGGGAGAGGTGCTGAAAGAACAGATACTAAAGTAATCATGCTCGCGATGATTTCTTCTTACAGTGGCTCTTATTGTACACTGAACATACATTTTGAAGCTGCAAATAGAGGAAAATGATTTCATTCTCACTTTTTCTTCAAAATTTTTGAGGAAAGAATTATTATTCTTTCGATTTTTCTCTGTACCTTTGCGCAAATTCTAAAAAATACTGAAATGAAACGAAGAATCGCCGTTGCTGGTACTGGTTATGTAGGCTTGAGTATTGCTACGCTCTTGGCCCAGCATAATCATGTGATTGCCGTTGATGTCGTTCCCGAAAAAGTGGACAAAATCAATCAAGGAATCAGTCCCATCCAAGACGAATATATCGAAAAGTATCTTCCTAATGTCCTCGCAAAGGAGGGTAGTGAGGAGGGCCTTCAAGCCACTCTCGACGGTGCTGCCGCTTACCGAGATGCTGAATTTGTGGTCATCGCTGCACCTACAAACTACGACGCTCAGAAGAATTTCTTCGATACTAGCCATGTTGAGGAGGTCATCGATCTCGTCCTCGAGGTTAATCCTGAAGCAACAATGGTCATAAAGAGTACCATTCCTGTTGGCTACTGCCGTTCCCTCTATGTGAAGTATGCCCAGCGCTGGTTCGAGATTATCGCCCGTCACGAGGCTTATTGCAAGGCCAATGGTCTGACGCCTGTGACCATGCACCACAAGCCCAAGCTTCATCTTCTCTTTTCTCCTGAATTCCTCCGTGAGAGCAAGGCACTTTATGATAATCTCTATCCTTCACGCATCATCGTCGGTTATCCCAAGGTGATTGCTGAGAGCGAGTTCTCAGAAGAAAATGAAGCCATCATGGCAATTGCCGGCAATCATCTCGACGCTTCAGCCCGTGATTTTGCTGCTTTGCTCCAGGAAGGCGCTATAAAGGAAGATATTCCCACGCTCTTCATGGGCATGAAGGAGGCTGAGGCGGTTAAGCTTTTTGCTAATACCTATCTTGCTCTCCGTGTCAGCTATTTCAATGAACTCGATACCTACGCAGAGGTTAAGGGACTTGATACTCAGGCTATCATCGAAGGCGTTGGTCTCGATCCCCGTATCGGTACCCATTACAACAACCCGTCGTTCGGTTATGGTGGCTATTGTCTGCCAAAGGATACCAAGCAATTGCTTGCCAACTATGCCGATGTGCCCCAGCAGATGATGAGTGCCATCGTTGAGAGCAACCGTACCCGAAAGGATTTCATTGCGGACCAGGTTCTTGCGAAGGCAGGCTACTACAGCTATACGGGTTCCAATCGTTACAACAAGGATCACGAACGTCAGTGTGTCATCGGTGTGTTCCGTCTGACGATGAAGAGCAACAGCGATAATTTCCGCCAAAGCGCCATCCAGGGTATCATGAAGCGTATCAAGGCCAAGGGTGCTGAGGTCATTATCTATGAACCCACCCTTGAAGACGGTACAACGTTCTTCGGAAGCCGAGTTGTTAACGATATTGAAAAATTCAAGAAAGAAAGTCAGGCTATCATTGCCAATCGTTATGATGCAGTTCTTGACGATGTAGCCGAAAAAGTTTATACCCGTGACATTTTCCGTCGCGACTAAAAGAAGGTAGGGAAAGGTTATCCCAACGAAAAATATGAAAGAAGAAAAAAACAATATAGCACAGGATTTGCTTTTCGCTTTTATCGCTGCAGGCGTGAGCGGAAAGGTTGCAGAACTTGAACTCAAAGAATTTGAGGCTCGTGAACTGGTGACACTCATCAGAAATCACGGTGTATCAGCGACTGCTTTCGAAGGTCAGCAGAAGTATGTAGAGAAATATCCCGATAATCGCGCTTTGGGCCTCTTAACGAGTGTTCTCCAGCGTATGGCAAAGACGCAGACGATGAGTTATAACAATCGTCGCAATGCTGCAAAGACGCTTGCCGAGGTTTGGAAGATTGTCGGCGTCGATACTGTCGTCATTGATAGTTTCGCTTTTGCTAATCTTTATGAGAATTCAGAGAACTGTGTCATTGAAGGTATGACCTGTTATCCCGTTGATTCTAAGACGGGATTGGGAAATATGGCGACGGCTTGCAAGCTGATGAAGGTGCAGAACAAGCAACTCGATAAGGAAGGCAAGCAGTGCAATTTCAAGTATTACGGTCTGGATGTGAAGTGCTTGGGCTATCTCTCTGGTAACGAACGCTTGGAGAAGATTTTGCTCCAGTTGTTGAAGGAAGAGGGAACGACTCCTTTCGAAGATACTAAATTGGAATGTCCGAGCCAGATGTTTACGCTCCTCGCTATGGCTTACCGCATCCAGCAGTTCCTGTTGGCTGGCAAGATTCGTATGATTGATATCTGTCACTGGGCTGTGCTCTTGCAAGCTGGCAAGGAGCTCGATTGGAAGCGTTTCTGGGGTTATTGCGAAGAAAGCGGTTTGAAGAAATACGCTTCTGCGATGACAGTCCTCGCCAATACCGTTTGTGGCGTAGAACTCCCCGAGGGTGTTGCCCGCGATGAAAAGGCGGAAGAACTGCTCCTCCAGTATATCCTTGAAGATGGTGCTGCTCAGGAGAAGAATAGTGCCGGTGTCGTATCTCGTGTTATGGGTGTCGTTAAGAACCGTGAGCGTTACGACCAGTTCAGCGATGGTTCCATCTTCCGCAATATGCTTAAGGCTTTCACAGGGAAGTAATCACTCCTATAATATTATATATAAAGACTGCGCATGATCGTATGACCATGCGCAGTCTTTGTATGTAATAAGGCCCCGTTTGTCGTGGCTTTCCACGACACAATCATAGTTCTCCTACATCGATAAGGCCGTTAACGACAGAGTAGATGATAATGTCTGCTAAAGAGCGGGCATGGAGTTTCATCATGATGTTCTTACGATGGCTGATGACGGTAGTAAGCGAAATGTTTAGTGCATCGGCGACTTCCTTGTTTATCAAGCCTTTTGCAAGCAAACGGGCTACTTCAACCTCGCGGGCAGAGAGTAGGGACTGGTTTGCCTCTTGCGATTGCATGGCCAGGTTTTCCTCTTGGGAATGCATTTCTTGGGAATGCATGGCATGATTCATTTCACCATGTGGCATTTCCTTTGGCATTCCATCCGATGCAGTCGCAGAGGAGTGAGAGTGGCTGGTATGTCCCATGCTATGCAGACCTAACAGCGCTTTGATAACTTGTTGTTCGCTTTGGCAAACATTCAAAGTAAGTACGCCGTTAATTTGCATATCACCATTTACCAACACCATTGAGCGCTGGTTTCGTTCGCGGAAAAATTGTGTATGTTCAAAGTAGATGCGAGATGCAACGAAGAAATGCACAAAATGCTCGTGTTCCGATTGCTGAAGACTTTCGAAGGATGTGAAAATTCGGACTTCAGCAAACGGAATGATATCTTCGAGGAAATGCTGCAAGCCAACAGCCGCCAGCACATTCGAATCTACAATTGCTATTACGAAGGGTTGCAAAATATAAAGATAATCTGGTTTTAATTTGCAGCGTCAATGAGATTTGTCACTTCATCGATGCTGATACCTGGTTCTTTTCTCAAGAGGAGGCGAACCATGTATTCAATGTCGAAGAGATTTGGAGCATACTGATCCATGATGGACATGGGAACTTTGGCGTTGTAAATAGGATAACACGTTGATTCATATTCACCATGAACTCGAAGCATATATTCTCCAGCGTTGTACTGCTTAATCATGTTCGTAATGTCTATATCAAAGGCTTTGGTCTCACCTGCATTCATCTTTACAGGAAAATCCACCCAGTCCATCTGACTGCCGGTACTCTTCAAGAGTTCAACGTAGAAATTCTTGTCAATCGCCTCATAGGCCTTCAGTTCAAAGTGAGCGACGACATTATCCGTCTTGAGAACTTTGTTCTCGTATTGACGAATGCCATTGCTGGTTAAATATAGTTGACTGGTAACGTATGAACTAAAATCTGAACCTGTAAAACTCAAGATAGGAATGTTTGTGTAGCCTAAGGGAAGTTCCACATCTTTCCATTCTGGTATGACATCATCCATATCTTTAAATGTGGGATAGACGTAGTATTGTCCGTAATGAGGGATATTCTGGAATTTCACATAGTAACTCATGATGTAATTGTTCACATCGAAGGTGGAGGCAAGGGGTGCTTCGTCATAGTACACTTCGTTGGGATTGTCAACGCTGACATATTTTACGCCCATAGTTGCGTTGAGAGGCAAAACACCATTATTCCAAAGATAGCCGTTGATATACAGATAATAGGAACGGTAAGACATGGTGTTCGAATTCAATGAATAACCGGTAGGGAAGCCCATGCCTTTATATGTTTCTTGGGTTCCAAAATCAGGTTGAATGCCAATGACTGCCATTTGGCTTTCAACGAAACCACAGTTCTCTCCACGTTCTTTTGGGTCCATGGCGTTGGGGCCTGTCATGAGGTAGAAACCGTTGCAAACGCTGTTCCACCCCCAGTTGAAGTGGAAATAACCGTTTCCGTCATAGCCGTCCATAACGAAGCAATGACCACCATCAGGGTTGCCGGATCCGGCATATACGACAGGACGATGTGCTTCAATTTCAGCAATCATCATGCTTTCCCATTCTTCATCAGTAAAATAGAATCGCTTGACATTTCTTACAGAACGATCATAACCGAAATAGGTGATGAGGGCTTTTGCTACATTTTCTGTACTTGTGCCAGAACCTGCTGTGCTATAGTTCATATCAACGCTGACGCCGCAGTCATGCATCAGCATCGCAACAGCGTCTACGGTTGCATCGTAAGTGTCGCTGGCCATATACAACTCACGCATGTTCTTCCAGTCATAGGTGTGCTGGCTGAAATCTACGGATGCAGTATATGTTGGTCCGTTTACTTTGGAGAATGTATAAGTATGGCTACCTGTACCCTGTGCAGGGTGCTGATGGTAGTTCATGACCTGTGCCATGGCCGTTGCCACGCAGCCTGTGTACATCAACCAGTTGGAACCGGTATCTGTACAGTCTCTGTTATAAGGGGCTTCCTGTGACCAGGTTGTCTTCACAAGGGGACCGATGGTCTCGTATTCCGATGCCGCGCTCGAAACCTTCATCGGCTTCTGGGCATCAATGGCTGCAGAAACATTCTGCGCCATTCCATTCATCCAATAGAGGAAATTCTCTGGAGCATTTGTTTCATCGTAACTTCCATGGTCAGAATAACCCAAGACGGCGGGAGCATTGTCGTCGGCACCCAGAAGGACGAAGCCGTCGCCAGACTTACGGTTCATAACGTACAGCAGGGTCTTGTCATCGGCTTTCAAGGTCTTTGCCAAAGAGAACTGGGATATACTGAGGGCTTTGCGTTGGCCGTTGCCGCTTCCCTGCATTCGCGCCAATGCTTCTTCTGGAGTTAACTGGCGCGCTGCTGCTGGAAGGCTGACCAACAGCGCTAAGAGTGTGATTTTGATAATTCTCATGGTATTGTTCAAAAGTTTTTTTTAGGTTTTATTTCATGATTTTGCGACTGGTGCCGTCACTCATTCGGAGGATGGAGATGCCAGAAGGTTGGTGGCTGAGACGACGACCATCGAGGCCGTAGATACCTGTTACGCTAACCTCCGAATCAGTCGTAACTGACTCTATTCCAGTGGGGAGTTCAACCTTTACCTTGCAAGCGTTGGCAATCTTTCCTTCTTCGTCAACGAGCATGACGATGGCGTAGGTCTTGTCTGCTGATTTCTGGCAGGCCTCGTAGAGGGCCTCGCGTGTTGAGGTCGGCATGTTGAGGGTATAAACCATTTCCTTCTGGCTGTTAGCGGTCATTTTTGCCGTACCACCGCGGTTACTGCCTGTTACATAGCTGGAAGCCACAGCGACATTGTTGTAGACTACATTCAGAGGGGTCTTTCCATATTCTCCTCCCTCGAAATACTTTGAAAATTCAGCATCGAACTGCGCGTTCCAAAGTTCTGGTTCATATTTGCTATAGTCATTCTGCTGAATCCAAGCACTGTTGTAGAGGCTGTCAACAGTGATGACATACACGACCTTGTAGTTGGCCTGTGTCAGCGCGTCAACCTCAGCGGTCACATTCACCTTCGTCAATTTATCGTTGAAACTTGCCGTGGCTGATACTGCCGCGGGAGCCCATGCTGCCATGCGTTCTTCCACATAGTTGAGAATCTTGCCGGGGCTGTATTCCATACCATCGTTGCCAAAGTCGCCGTAATAAGGATCGAGTTCCTGCTGGCGGTCAAGATAGCAGCGGGGAGCAGAAGAGAAAGTCAGATTTGAATCGTAGCTGCTCAGGTACATCGGGTCCTTATCGTTGTAGCGATGCAGGGAGATACCGATGAAACGATCCTTATAAGCCTTTTCTGCATGGAGCATACCGACCGTACCGCGGAGGGCCAGTGCTGCATCCGTACCCGTGTATTCCTCCATAACGACATTGCGAACAACACTGCGATCAACATTGTCGAATTTGCAAGTCGTTACAGAATCTGCGAAAACATTATCAATGCCGTTGATTTTCTTAAGAGAGAGGGCAATGGTGTAGGGTCCTACCTCCTCGGGGGTCTTGTAGTTAATACTCAACGTTCCTTGCTTGTTATAACCAGCGGGGATGGAAGCCGTTGCATGATGCTCCTCAACTTCACCACCGTTGATGCTGATGGTGTAGTCGAAGTCCTTGATTTCCTGCTTGCTGTTGGAACAAACGGGAACCTTCACCGTACAATTTGTATTGGCCATCGTGTGGTCCTTGAGGGTTGTGAAGACAGCCTCAGCGGGAGACAGATTCATATCCTGAGCGACAATCTGCATGACATAGCAGCCATACTGCGACAAGTCATTCCACTGCTGGTTGTAGTACATCAGAAGACCTCCGTCGATGTTGGGCTGTGACTGGTCGAAGAGAACGGGGCGTTTTTCTCCCGTGGTAGAAACCTTTTCAATATAGAACTTGGTGCCGACATAGAGATCACGGTCAACGGTGATGGCATTGTCGAGCATAATGGTTGTAAACGAAAGGTTCTGAAGCTGTTCTGTGTCAACGGCCTTTTCTTCGAGGACCGTAGCCATATCTGTATCCATCACGAAGACGGAGACTTTGCTCAAAGCCGAAGCAACATGAACGGGGAGACTGATGCCTGTAATCTTGGCGTTCTGCATGATGCCCTCATAAGGCACCTTCATCATCACGACATAATCCATGGCAACTTGAGTTCCGATACAGTTGATGTTCGCATCGTTTCCAAGATCGTTGCCGGTATAATAACCCCAAGTGCTGACATCGTTCTGAGCGGAAATGGTCAGTGTGCCGAAGAGGACGGCGAGTATAGCGAGTATTTTTTTCATAATTGAATATCAAAGGGAAAGGGACCATGAAAACATAGTCCCTGTCTTTTGTGATGATTATTTGATGACTTTCTTACTGCTGCCGTTACTCATCTTGACGATGCTGATACCAGAAGCATTGCCATTGGTGCGACGGCCATCGAGACCGTAAACTGCTTCAATGCTGTTTTCCTGAGGCTCAGCGATAACAGTGCCGATACCGTCAGCAGAGGTCACCTTGGTCTTGCAAGCATTGGCAATGGTTCCGTCTTCGTTGAGCATGATGACGATACCATAAACCTTATCCTTGGAATCCATGATGGCATTGTAGAGGCCTGTGCTGGTGGGGAGAGAAATGGTATAAGAGAAGTCCTTGGTTTCATTAGCCTCGAGGGTGATGCTGCTCGTCTGGTTTACAGCCTCAGTGCCGACCTTCTTGTAAGAAGAACCAATCATCACATCATCATAAGAGGTGAGGAACTTTTCCTGACCGAATTCGCCATCTTTACAGTATTTTCCCAATTCGTCATTGCCATGCCATGCTTCCTGACTCCACTTATACATATAGTTGGTCTGCATCCAGTTGGCGTCTTTCTTGTAAAGTTCGTCGGCAGTGAGGACGAAGAGGGGAGTGTAGGTTCCGGCAATGAGACCTTCTGCGGTAGCGTTGATGGTCACCTTCTTATAGTCGTTGCCTTCCCAAACGGCGGTAGCGGTAACATCAGCACCGAAAACCTTCTCGTTGGCAACGGCGAAATCCTGAACGATACCTTCGCAGGTAGGGTTGTTAGGACTCGTCAGCATGGAACTTCCAAAGAAAGGATCTACGAAGACACCGCTGCGGTCAAGCTGGCAGCCGGGATAGTCGCTGGTGCTAAGACCGTAGCAGTCAATATCCATCGGGTCGGCATAGTGAACGGAGATGGCGATGAACTTCTCGGGGTAGTAGTTGTAAAGGGTCTTGATGCCAGCGAAACCGCGGGGGCAGTAACCGCACCAGCAACCGGTGAACTCTTCCATCACGGTGCGACGCTGCACCTTCTTGGTGACATTAGTAAACTTTAACTTGGTGATGTTGTCTTTCAAAACATTATCTTCGCCGTTTACCTTGGTAATAGCCAGATCAACGGTGTAGTCACCAGGTTCTGAAGGACTGGTGAAACTGATTTCTACCTTGTTGCTGGAGTTCACACCAGCAGTGATGGGAACTTCGGTGAAGTAGGTATCGGTCTCATCACCAACGGTCAGAGTATACTGAATATCTTCAACATTTACCTCACCATCAGCAAAGACGTCCACATTGTAAACACAGTCCTGGTTGGGAAGGGTAAATTCGGTGAAATTGCCGAAATAGGCACTGTTGGCACCAATCTTTGCATCGGTCACCTGGAGTTGGAAAAGGAGGGAACCGTAAGTAGTACTGAAGTCGAGCCACTTTCCTTTCTGGTTCCAATAGAATGAACCGGGCTGGTTGGCGCCTTTGTCAATCAGCATGGCATCAATGGATTCTCCACCATTGATGCTCTTGCCTCTGAACTGGGTGCCAACATAGACGTCGTCGGTAATGGTGAAGGGCTTGGAAAGCTTCACGGTGCAATAGCTATATTCCTCCATGCTTGAGGTGGATACGCTTTGGGTCTGCAAAATGGTAGTCATATCCTTGTCCATAATGTAAACCTTGTAATTGCTCAATTCGCTGACATGGTTTACAGGAACATTGATGGCCTGGATGGTAGAACCTTTGAGTTTTCCAAGGCCAGGCACCTTCATGCAGATGTCAAAATCATAGGTATCTTCCTGAAGACCAAGTTCCTTGATACGATCTTCAGCATCGATGTCGTCAAAAGATTCATTAGACCAATAGCCCCAAAGATAGGTGCCATCGATGGTTTCCTGAGCCTTGTGAATTTGTGAAACCGTCTGGTTGCTGTTGTGGTCTTCAAATTGCAGACTCTGGGCATTGGCTGAGCATGTCATGGCTGCAGCAGCGATAAAAGCGTAGAATTTAGTCATAGCTTAGTTATTTTGATTTTATAAATATCAAATATGAGCCTTTTAGGCTATGTAGAAATGTGAATCACCTAAAATAATTCAAGGCGCAAATTTACGAAGAACTCCATAATTTGCCAAACAAAATATCTTGTATTTTGTATTTATGAAAAATAATGTGTAACTTTGCCTCGAAAATCCTATAAAAATTCAAGTTTTAATAGAAAACGCATCATGTATCGCATATTCTCCCTTATTCTCATCCTGTTTTCCTTAGGGGCAAAGGCCCAAAGCGAATGGACGCAGGCCCGCCAGGAAATCCATGATAATCCCTTGCTGTCAGCCAGTTGCTATGTGGCCTATATTCCTCCTACTGAGAAACTGACGCCGACACCGAAAGGTTATGAGCCTTTTTACTTGTCTCACTATGGCCGTCACGGCAGTCGCTGGCTCATCCACGACAACCAATATACTGATGTTATCGATGTGCTCAAACGCGCCAAGGATCAGGGAAAACTCACTCCTCGCGGCGAATGGTTATTGCAACAACTTGAGGGCTTCTATCCTTCCACCGTCAAACGTCTTGGTGAACTCACTACGGTCGGCGAACGTCAGCACCATGATATCGGAAAACGATTAACGGAACGCTTCCCGGAGATTTTCAAGGCAAAGAATGCCGAGGTCGATGCGCGCAGTACCGTCGTCATCCGTTGCATCTTGAGTATGGAGGCTGAGTGCGAGGAACTCTGCAAGGCCAACCGCCGTCTCCGCATCCACAACGATGTCAGCGAGAGTTTCCAGTATTATCTCAACGATCCTTGGACAAAGGAACTCCAGGAACAGACTGACGAACGCTTTGCCCGCGTGCCTTTTGACTATAAAAAGGAGTTCATCCGTCCCGAGCATCTTTGGAGCGTTCTCTTCACGGATGCAGCATACAACGACAGTATCGTCGATCGCGAACAGATGGTGCGTAAGACCTTTGATATCTGCGGCAATATGCAGAGCCACGATGATGGTCTTGATCTCTATGATCTTTTCTCCGAAGAAGATTGCTATAATATGTGGCGCTGCTGGAACCTGGAGTGGTATCTTTACTACTCTGCCGAGCAGGCTCCGATGTGCCAGAAGAACCTTTTGCAAAACATCCTGGCTACGGCCGACACTATTACCGGCAGCCGTACCTTCCATGGTGCAACGATGCGTTTCGGCCATGAGGTCGATGTTCTTCCGCTGGCCGCTCTTCTGGAACTCGGCAATTCCTATCCGAAAGTTCCCGTTGAGGGCGTTGATACCCTTGATTGCGTTTGGGCCAACTACCGCATCTTCCCTATGGGCTGCAACATCCAACTCGTCTTTTATCGTCCGAAAAAAGCCGGCAAGGGTGATATCCTCGTCAAGGCCCTTCTCAACGAGCGCGAGGTCTCTCTCCCCATCCCCACCGACCACTATCCCTATTATTCCTGGCCCTCCCTTCGTGCCTATTATTTAAGTAAGGTGCAAGAAAAATGACAATTTTTTCCCATTTTCCTTGACAAAACAATTTTTACATATTATATTTGCAGTCCGATTCCCTTATAAACCCTCTTAACCTCAAAAAACACTATTAACCTATAATCATATTTTCTATGCAAAACATTCCATTAGTTTTCTGGCTTGTTCCAGTAGCTTCTGTCGTAGCATTGGCTATGGCATGGTTTTTCTTCCAGTCTATGAGAAAGGCTGACGAAGGAAACGACCGAATGAGAGAAATTGCTGAATATGTTCGCCGTGGTGCCATGGCCTACCTCAAGCAGCAGTACAAGGTCGTTCTCGTTGTATTCATCGTCCTCGCCGCAATTTTCGCAGTGATGGCTTACGGTTTCCAGTTGCAGAATCCTTGGGTACCGTTTGCATTCCTCACTGGTGGTTTCTTCTCCGGTCTCGCAGGTTTCTTCGGTATGAAGACCGCTACCTATGCTTCCGGTCGTACTGCCAATGCTGCCCGTCAGAGTCTTGACGCTGGTCTGAAGGTAGCCTTCCGCTCTGGTGCTGTAATGGGTTTGACCGTGGTAGGTCTCGGTCTTCTTGACATCGCCATCTGGTTCGTTATCCTTAATGCATGTGGCGTTGACAGTCTCATCACCATCACGACCACCATGCTGACCTTCGGTATGGGTGCATCAACCCAGGCTCTCTTTGCCCGTGTTGGTGGTGGTATCTATACCAAGGCTGCTGACGTTGGTGCTGACATCGTGGGTAAGGTTGAGGCTGATATTCCCGAAGACGATCCCCGTAACCCCGCAACCATCGCTGATAATGTTGGTGACAATGTCGGTGACGTTGCCGGTATGGGTGCAGACCTTTATGAAAGCTACTGCGGTTCTATCCTCTCTACCGCTGCTCTCGGTGCTACCGCTTATCTTGGCACGGAACTCCAGTTGAACTATGTCATTGCTCCGATGATCATCGCTGCTGTAGGTATCTTCCTCAGCCTCATCGGTATCTTCCTCGTTCGTACCAAGGAAGGTGCAACGATGAAGGAACTCCTCCATTCATTAGGCGTTGGTACCAATGTCAGTGCTGCCCTCATTGCTGTTGCCACCTTTGCCATCCTTTATCTCCTTGGCATCCCCAACTGGATCTACATCTCCTGCTCCGTTATCGTTGGTCTTCTCGCCGGTGTTATCATTGGCCAGGCAACCGAATACTATACTTCTCACTCTTACCGTCCCACCCAGCAGATTTCCGCTGCAAGCCAGACCGGTGCTGCTACCGTTATCATCAAGGGTGTCGGAACGGGTATGATCTCTACCGCCGTTCCCGTCCTTACCATCGGTGTTGCCATCATGCTCAGTTATCTCTGCGCTAATGGTTTTGATCTTGATGTAAATGCTACCGCACTTTCTCAGGGTCTTTATGGTGTTGGTATTGCTGCCGTTGGTATGCTTTCCACCCTCGGTATCACCCTTGCTACCGATGCTTATGGTCCTATCGCTGATAACGCTGGTGGTAATGCAGAAATGAGTGAACTTGGTGAAGAAGTTCGCAAGCGTACCGATGCTCTCGATGCTCTTGGCAATACCACCGCTGCAACAGGTAAGGGTTTTGCTATCGGTTCTGCTGCTCTCACCGCTTTGGCTCTTCTCGCTTCTTATATTGAAGAAATCAAGGAGGCTGTAAACCGTCTCGCTGAGGCTGGCAATGCCCACATGGCTGATGTCCTCACCCACATTCAGGATATTCCTTCCTTCATGGACTATTTCCAGGTGAACCTCATGAATCCCAAGGTTATCGTCGGTGTCTTCGTCGGTGCTATGGCAGCCTTCCTCTTCAGCGGTATCACTATGGGTGCCGTTGGTCGTGCTGCTGAGGATATGGTAAAGGAAGTTCGCCGTCAGTTCAAGAACATCCCCGGTATTCTCGAAGGAACGGGAACTCCTGACTACAAGCGTTGCGTTGAAATTTCCACCCTCGCTGCTCAGCGTGAGATGATCTTCCCCTCACTCCTCGCTATCATCATTCCTATCGTTACAGGTCTCATCCTCGGTGTTGCCGGTGTTCTCGGTCTCCTCGTTGGTGGTCTTGCAGCAGGTTTCACCCTCGCTATCTTCATGTCCAACGCCGGTGGTGCTTGGGATAATGCCAAGAAGATGGTTGAAGAAGGAAACTTCGGTGGAAAGGGTAGTGACTGCCACAAGGCAACCATTGTCGGCGATACTGTCGGCGATCCCTTCAAGGATACATCCGGTCCCAGCCTTAACATTCTCATTAAGCTGATGTCAATGGTCAGCATCGTAATGGCTGGTCTCACCGTTTACTTCATCTAAAATAAAAAAACAAAGGCGCCCTGAAAAACGGGCGCCTTATTATGTAAACTTATGAACACTGAAAAATCGTTGCCCTCAGTCTGGATTTCTGCAACTCCGTTACTCCTCCTCATCGGTCTTATCGGTGGGGTGGTGGCGCTTTATGGCGATAATGCCCTTGGCGGTGCATCACAGGTGGCACTCCTCGTTGCCTCCGCATTCTGTGTTGCCGTTGGTCTCGCCACCCGCCATCTCACTTTCGAGATGCTCGATGCCGCCATCAAGGAGAAAATGTCCGCCATTGCTGTCGCCATGCTTATCCTCCTTCTCATCGGAGCCCTCGGCGGCTCGTGGATGGTCAGCGGCATCGTTCCCACGATGATCTATTACGGTGTTCAGTTCCTCCATCCCACCTGGTTCCTCGTCTGCGCCTGCATCATCAGCGCCCTCGTCAGTGTGATGACAGGTTCCTCCTGGACAACGATTGCCACCGTCGGTATTGCCCTGATGAGCATTGGCGTCGCCCTCGGATTCACCGAAGGCTGGGTTGCCGGTGCCATCATCTCCGGTGCCTATTTCGGCGATAAAATTTCGCCGCTCAGCGATACCACCGTCATGGCCTCATCTACCGTGGGAACACCCCTCTTCACCCACATCAGCTATATGCTCCGTACCACCATTCCAACTTTCTGCGTCGCCCTTGTGACCTATATGATTGTCGGAATCATCACAGGAGCCCATGGCCACGGCGATGTGGAGGGAGTAAGAACTGCCCTTGCTGCAACTTTCAATATCTCCCCCTGGCTTCTCATCGTTCCCGGCATCACTGCCATCATGATTGCCCGCCGTTGGAATACCCTCGTCATCCTTTTCCTTGGCATTGCCATGGCCTGCGTTGCTGCCGTTTTCTCTCAGAGTGAACTTCTTTTCGAAATCGCTGGCGCTGGCGAGCGCACAGAGGTCAATGCAATTCGTGGCATGATGACGATGATTTACGGAAGCACCTCCCTCGATACCGGTGTTGAATCCCTCAACAGTCTGGTGGCAACGCGTGGTATGTCAGGCATGATGAATACCATCTGGCTTTTCGTCTGCGCCATGACTTTCGGTGCTGCGATGACAGCTACGGGCATGTTGGAAAGTCTTATGCGTGCCTTGCTGAAACTTGCCCACGGAACCATTTCCTTAATCAGCAGTACCGTGGCAACGGGTATCTTTATGAATATGTCGATGAGCGACCAGTATCTTGCCATCATCGTCACGGGTTCCATGTACAAGGAAACTTACGAAAAGCAGGGCTACGAGTCGCGCTTGTTAAGCCGAACGATAGAAGACAGTGCCACTGTCACCTCCGTCCTCGTTCCCTGGAACACCTGTGGTATGACGCAGTCCAGTGTCCTCGGTGTCAGTGCTTTGGTCTATGCGCCTTATTGTGTCTTCAACTATCTTTCTCCCCTGATGACCATCCTCGTGACCTACATCATGCGTCACCGTCTGGAGCCGAAGGTTAACAAGAATTAGTCCGTACCCCTGCAATCTCCAGAATCCCCGTCCTGCAAGTTTGGGCGTATTTCGCCCAAAACACCATCCCAAAGGAAAAAGTAATAGACAAAAAATGTGAAATCGTCTATAAAACACAAAAACTTGACGGCAAATTGTTAAAAAATACAATAATTATTCGTACATTTGCTGCGCAAAAAGAAAAACTATTAACCACTTACATAAAAACTTATGAGAAAATTATTTACTCTCTTTGCTACCAGCGTTCTCTTTGCGTCAGGTGCAATGACTGCAAATGCACGCTACTGGACCTACGACTTCAGTAATCCTGTGGCACCTTCTGCCATCGAGTCTGGCCGCTGGTATTGTCTTCAGGGTGGTGCTTCTGCCTTCAATGGTGGCTACACTGCTTTTCTGAATGGCGAGAGCATCGTCTCTACCAGTTACCTTTCTACTGACAATCTTTTCAAGTTCGTTCCCACGGGTGAAAAGACTGCCGACGGCTCTGTCGTTTACTATGTTCAAAACTATGCTGGCAACTACCTCTATGGCCTTGGCCAGAGAAACTTCTTCGGCGATGCCATCGACCGTGCTTGGAAGGTGACCGTCAAGAGCAGCAAGTCTTATTCTGATGAATATGAATATAGCAACGATGATGCAGACTATACCGGCATTGAAGCTTATGCCGCAGAAGCGCGTGATACTGGCAGTGCCTTTGACTACACAATCGCTACTTATTGCGAGGTGGACAATGCTGTGGTCATCGCCAACTATGAGTCCAACGATCCCGAAGATGCTTATGCTACCTATTCTTACCTCTGTGGTCTTGGTGACGGCGTAACTTCAGGTACAGCAAGCCGTGATACGGATTACGATACCAACGCATGGCTTATTTATACCGTTTCTGAACTTTCAGCAATGCAGAGCCTTGAAGCTGCTATGGCCAACTTGACTGACGGCACCTTGAGCATTGATCTCAGCAGTTATCCCGTTGGTGATGGTGTTGGTGAATTTGATGCTACTCTCTATTCTGAATTTGTTAAGCTTTGGAAAAATGCACTCGCGCTCTACAACGAAGAACGTGATGCTACTGACGAAGAGATTGACGCAGTGGCAGAGGCTCTCCCCGTGGCTTACAATGCATTCTGCAAGAGCGGTAAGGGGTTTGAAGAAGGTTATTACATCTTCTATAATGTGCGCGCTACAGGCTACGAAAATACCGATTGGCCTTGGGTTGACAACTACAACGACTATGGTCACGACGGTGGCTGTATGTTCGATGGTAGTGCAGTAAAGACCAGCGACCTGTATCTCCGTTGGTCCCTCTTCCCCGATGATGTCAACGAGGCTACGAACATCTTCATCGGCAAGGATGCCAATGGAAAGGCGGTCATCACTGACATCAATGGCAATCTTACTGACGAAAACGGTATTCCTTATCAACTTTGTGCCAACACAGCCAAGTATGTTTGGCATGCTACAAAGTCCAATAAGAAGGACAATGAGGGCAATACGCTCTTCTATCTGCAGAACATCGTTACCGAAAACTATATCGGTAGCGCTGAGTCTTCTGACTACACCATTCACATGACCGGAAAGCCTGAAACTGGTTACGCTCTTGCTGCCAATGAGTACGTTCCTGGTTGGTTCAGCATCTACAGTCCTTCGCTTCCCGTTTACGCTGACTACACCGCTCCCAGTGCTGCTACCTATTCAGGTCTCCACACCTCAAAGTGGGCAGATTCTGTTACTTATTGGGATGCTCGTAATGCAGGTTCCAGCTGGCGCGTCATTTCTCTTTCCGAAGAGGACTATCAGACCCTCATGGTCAATGTGGCAAGTGCAAAGATCATGTTCAATCTTCAGTCAACACTCAAGAAGGCTGAGAATACCCTCATCAAGTCCTATACCTATGACATCTTCAATGCTGATGGCACAAAGAACACCACCGCTGAGAGCAACAGCCTCGAACTCGATGGTCTTCTTACCAGCGGTTCTCAGATGAGTTCTAAGGCATCTGACAATTCTTATGGTGGCTTCGACTACCTCTTCGATGGTGATGAAAATACCTTCTGGTGTACGCACTATTACGATTGGGATGACACGTATAAGGGTGATCCTTACTTCCAGTTTATTCTTGATGAAGAGGAAATTGCCCTTCACTTCAAGACCGTCATGTATGAGGACTGGTACAGTGGCTGGTTCTATGGTGACTACGATGCTCCTCTCACATTTGACATCTATGCTACTGATGACGAAAGTCTCCTCGATGTCGTTGATGTTGATGGCGATGATAAGGCTTGGGAAAAACTTTGGACCAAGTTGGGTTCTTCTGAATTTGATTACCAGTACACCTCTGTAAATGGTGGTTGGGACAACAATATCGGTACTTGCTCTTACTTCTTTGATAAGAAATACAAGAACTTCCGTCTCGTCTTCAAGGAGCGTGTCACTGAATATGCCGGCGGTTTCTACGCTATGTCTGAATTCCGTGTTCATCGTGTAAGCATTGACTATGCTAATTCGCTTCTCAATGCGGTTCCCATGGAAATCATCGAACGTCTCCAGGCTGCCATCGAAAAGGCTAAGAAGGAGGTTGATGAGGGTGTTGCTACCCAGGAAACCTACGAGGAACTTCTCAGTGCGTACAACGATTTCTTGGACCACTTCCCCGATCCTACCCGTATCACGGATGCAGTTGAGGCTGCCAAGGAACTCACTTCTGCTGCAGTGGAAGGCAGTGGCCTCGGTTACTATGACGATGGTGCTATTGCTGACCTCGAAAAGGCTATCAAGGAGGCTGAGGCTGGTGTTAAGGAAGTGATGACGGTTGAAGAAATCAATGCTGTTCTCGCTGCTCTCAACGCTGCTCTTGACAAGTTCAACGCTGCTCTCCATGTACCTGCTGCTGGTCTTTATGTCATCAAGAGCAAGAGCGAAACTACTGCACTTGTAGGTCGCAGTATTTGTGCTGCAACTTCTTCTGAACAGGATGCTGTTCAACTTCTCGGTCGTGTAGAAAATGGTGATGCTTACGCTGACGAAAACAACGCTGCTCTCCGTCCTGGTATCTACTGGCAGGTTGAAAAAGCTGAAGCTGGTTTCACCTTCAAGAACCTCTACACTGGCAAGTATCTCTGTCCTGTCAGCGGTACTACCACACTCTCTCAGAGCACTGATCCTTATGTATTTGGCATGCAGTTCGCTAAGGCTCCTGGATGTTTCAACCTTGTACTTGACAAGGAAGATGCTAAGAGCGGCACCTATATTTATCTCTATGCCAGCGAATCAACCCTTAGCCTTAAGGCTACTGATAGCGCAAACGGTGCTGACAATGCTGCCTTTGAATTTGTTCCTCAGACTGCGAGTGAGGTTGACAATGCCATGAACGACGGTGGTCTCCTCTTCGATGTGGACTATCCCTCCGCTCCTCAGCTTTACACCTTCACCCTCGATATGGATACCTATGTTGACGGCGATGCCGGTGTATTCTACAGCGTTATCGGTCAGGACCCTGAAAACAACATCCAGCTCAAGGCTGAAGAGGGTACGCTGACTGCTGGTCAAGCTTATGTCTATGTTCCTGCAGAAGGTGCTACCAGCAAGTCTGTTCTCTTCTTCATGCCTGAAGGCAATCTCTTCTCAACGCTCTCACCCACTACGAACGCTAAGAGCAACAACGGTCTTACCGGTACCTTTGAAACTGTCACACTTCCTGAAAAGTGTGGTGTATTCAACACCAATCATACCAAGGTCCTCATCTCTGAGGAAGGTGAAAGTGTTGTTGCCAACACTGGTTACTTCGTTGAAATGCCCGAAACCGGTGAAACCGGTGATGCTTTGATTCCCGCAAATGGCCGCATGACCTCCACAAATGGCATCACTACGGTTGTCATCAAGCGTGATCAGAAGGGTGGTATTTACACCATCTCCGGTCTTCGTCTCCGTGATATGAATCACCTCCCTGCAGGTCTCTATATCGTCAACGGCAAGAAGTACATGGTGAAGTAAATTTACAATACTTCTAGAATAATCAGCCAGGTGTCTTTTTAGGCATCTGGCTTTTTTGTGTATTAGTGCCAGGATCATAGGTCAAGTGTTTCAAGTTATAAGTTGATTTCGATGGCAAAGGTACGGCGATAATATAATATTTCGAAGCAGAAAAACTCGAAATGCATGACTTTTTTAAAAACGGAAGAAGTTCATCCAATTAACTCTCGTTAAGGTTTTTAACATAGCGTTTCTTGGTAGTCTCAGATAATTTTCGTAACTTAATGTTACGCCCTATGAAAATACCCGAAAATGGGGCAGTAAAAACGCGGTGCGGTGGCAATTTTTTCTCTCTGCGCAGAGCGTTCGAATTAGGTCCGTTATAGTTCAAATTACCTCCGCTCTAGTTAGGCGAAAATTTTTAACATTGGAAAGCAAGGTAGTTGCTGATATGACAACCTACTTAATCTCGAAAAAGTAAACAAAGTAAACAAAGTAAACGGTTTACTTGAAAAAAAACCTCAGGCGCGCGTATTTGATTTTA
>DCHS01000051.1 GCA_002314875.1 Prevotellaceae bacterium UBA1746 | reverse complement strand
TCCCAACTTGCAGAGACAAATACCCAACTCGCCAGAGCGACATTTTCCCAACATGTGGGACCAAAGACCCAATCCGGGGTGACAAAAACCCAACTTGAAGGGTCAGCGGCCCAAAAGACAGGGACTTATGCCCAACTTCCGGAGACATTTTCCCAACCGGAGGCGACAAATACCCAACTCCCTGGCCTTAAAGGTTTTGATGGATCGTCTTTCCTTATTTATTACGCGCGCAAGATTTAGAATTTCAAATTGTGAGTTGGCGATTTGTCCCCGGACAGTGTTTTCCGCCCTGGGGGAGGAGGACAAAAACCGGACTGAAGGGCTGGCTTTGTCACCGTGGGCAGGGTTGGAGTTGATTAAAGCAAATATTGAGGTTTACGAATCTAAAAAACTGAAAATAAACGGAATATTAAAAATATTTGCGAAAAAGGCCGTTTGGAAGGGGTTTTTAATGAGTTGGGAATTTGTCCCGCCTGAAAATCTTTCAGAAAGGGTGTTTTCAGAGACAAACCGGCAGAAAACGAAGGAGGAGGAAGGTTCATCAAGTTGGGGAAGTGTCGCCGTGAGTTGGGAATTTGTCCCAAACGAATTGGGTATTTGTCACCCTAAATTGGGCTGTTGTCGCGCTGGATTGGGTATCTGTCTCTCGTAGTTGGGGACTTGTCCCGATAATCCTGGGTATCTGTTCCGCTTTTGTTGGGGAAGTGTCGCGTCTGACTTGGGGATCTGTCCCCGAATTTTGACGTAACTTACTGATTTTCAACACTAATTGTTTTTATTACAATATTATACTATTACCTTTACCCTTGATTAAGATAAAAGATATAAGTAATTGTATTATAGTATATTAAGTAATAATATTCTGCGACAGATTCCCAACTTTCCCGGGACATTTTCCCAATTCATCGGGGACAAATGCCCAAGAGATATGGGACAGATACACAACTTCTGCGGGACGGATTCCCAAAGTGCGGGGACAAATGCCCAACATAGATGATTCACAGCCTTTTCGCGACAGATTCCCAACATAAAACCTTCTATTCTTATAAAATAAGAATTATAGGGCGCATCGGCCGACTGTCTCAGGAAACACTGGTGTTTATGTTTATAATTTCACTTAGAGCAACAGCGATACAGAGTTTTTCGTAACGAGACATTTTCCACAGAGAATATCAGCAGACTGATCCTCTTTTGCTCTGTTGATCTGGGTGAGCATAAAATCAATTATTTAAGAACTTGCGAAAGTTTACAACCCTGTAATTTTTGGTCAATGATATTTAAAGCGTTGGCGACAGATTCCCAACTGAAAAGGACAGATTCCCAACTCGAAAAAAATGGGGTTGCGACAAATTCAAATATTTGTCACTTTTTTCAAAAATTATTTGTAAAATTCGAAATATTCCTATACCTTTGCTCCCCGAAAACAGAAAACTGCCCTACCCCGGGCGTCATGAAATTCACCACAATGGCTGACGAAACCCCCAAACCCCGCACGCTCGTTCTTGCCCGCAAGGAAGAATATGTGAAGAACCCGATTTCCCTCATTGATCTGCTTGGCCCTTTGTCCCTCGCCCAGCAGCGAATTGTGATGGAAATCCTTACCAAAGTGCAACCCCACATCAAGCGCTACCTCGACCATCTGGAGGAACGCAAGGAGAACGAACAGTACCAGCTGTTCAGCGACAGCGACTTCGAGGATAATAAGATCAGCTTCGAAATGCCGCTCTCTGAGGTGTGTCACCAGGCCAGTGAATATAAGGAACTTTCCTCAGCAGCGATGATGATGTCCAGTATTATGGCTCCCGCGGTGAAGGAGGACAAGCACGGCAATCTCGTGCAGTCCGTCCGCCCCCTGATGACCTGCTGGCTTCCGGTGGCAGGAAAGTCACAGCGACGTGTGGGGTATATGACGGTGGAAATCGAACGCAGTGTGGCGGATGCAACTTTCAATATGCAGCGTGGTTTTGCTGAACATATCAAGCGCATCGTGTACATGTGCAAGTGCAGCCGCACGCCCGTGTTGTACGAATACTTGACCAAGAAGTTCATGAAGGACGATACTTGCGAGGTTTCCTATGAAGAATTGCGTAAACTTCTCGGCGCCCGTACGGAAGTTCTGGAAGATACGAATACTGTTGACAAGGAAGGTGAGAAGATCTATAACAAGGTGGTCACTGAAAAGTATACGCAGTATAAGGATTTCAAGCGCCGCATTCTCGAGCCGGTGAAAAAGGAGCTCGACGAGTTCTGGTACACGCGCCAGGGAACGGATTTCACCATCAATTATGAGCCCGTTTACAGTCCTTATGGCAAAGGCCGTCCCAAGGCCATCCGTTTTATGATGGTCGTAGACCGTCCTGAAGCGCCTTCAGACGAAAATATCAGCCCTGAAGTGCAGAAAGCCATCGATCTTTGGGCAAAATTCAAGAATCTGGCCGTTAAGCGCGTTGGATTGGAGCAGGTGGAACAATGGCTCAAACCCGCTGAGATCGTGTCTGTAAGCGCGAAAGAAGTGGTTTTCCGCGTTCCCAGCAAGACTTTCGCCACCGATTTCTGGGTTCCCAACATCTATCAGCCCTGTCTGGAGGATTGGAATGCCGTCTTCGGCGCTGCCCTCCCCCACCCTGTTGTGGAATAATACACGTTTTTGAATGAAACGCTAATTGATTTTGAAGTTTTTTAATCAAGAATTCTTGAAAAAAGAAAATCAATAAGTTAGGAACATCTGAAACTAAATGTTTTAGAACAAAACGCTTAAAACTTGGATTAAGTTTTGTGAGAAATATAAAACTCCCCTGGAAGATGGTTTCCGGGGGAGTTTCTTTATGTTGCTAGTTTTTAGCGGATTACAAGAGGATTTTCTTGTTAATAAAAGATAGTCTCGTTTACAAGAGGATTTTCTTGAACTGTTCGATGGGGATTTCGGTGCCGAACTTATCGATGCAGTGCTGGAAGAAGAAATAAACGATGTTTTCGGCGTTGGCATCAGCCTTATCAACACCGGCCTTCAGAAGATTGAATTTGATCTGCTCCATATTCAGTGTGTCTTCGCTGGTGAAGTGGATGCTCTTCTGCATAGGACGGCGTTCAGCGATGGTCGCTGCTCTACTCTTCTTGCGACCGCGCTTAACCTGCGCTTCTTCAACTGCGGGTGCGTACGCGGGCTGTGCCTGGGTCTGTGAACCTGCCATCATCTGTGCCATCAACGCTGCACGCTGTTCGAGCTGTTTCTTTTGTTCCCGGAGACGCTGCTGTTCTTTCTCCTGTTCAATCATTGATTTTGCCATAGTATCTTAGATTTTTCTAATTTTCAAATGTTATAATTCCAAATTGTAAAATTCTCTGAATTCTGTATTGTTGTATTTGAGTAATTGCAAATTGGTTTTGGATAAGTGATAATAGTTTAAATATCAACAAATTAGAATTCGCAAATCTCAATGACTTCCTTAGCGAGAGAAGTGTAGTCTACCCTACCTTGTGAGGGATCGCCGGCACCTTTGTAGGAGAAGATGGTCTGATGGTCCTTGAAGGTTTTACCGAGGGCTGCGCACTCTTTGATGGTTGTGTTGAGGACGCGGTATTCAGGATAGCTTTCGTTGAGTGTATCCTTGGCTTCGTGGCAGAGCGTGGTGTTTTTGTACTTGGTACGGAGGAAGCCGAGCACCTTCAGATCGCGGTTCAGCATCATGGCTTCGCGGCAAAGGCTGACAGCTTTGGGAATACCGCATTCAGAGAACTGGCCGCAGTCGTGAGGGATGAGGACGTAGTCAGCGGCGATGAGAGAGGAACGGCTCATCAGACCGGCATTGGGAGGACAGTCATAAATAATGGCGTCATAGTCAAATTCTATGCCCATAACGAGCAATTTAAGCTTCTGATCTGCCCCGAAATGGTCGTGCATAGCGGTTTCTATGCCTTCAAGGTCCTGGCTGGCGGCAACAAAATCAAAATTATCGGTGTAGGGATAGATCTGGAGGCTTGCGTTAGCGAGATCGCGGTCGATGAGTGCTTCATAAATGGTGGTTCCCTGGCTGAAATCGTAGCCGAGAGCTGCTGTGGAGTTGCACTGGTCGTCGAGATCGATTAAAAGAACGCGTTTTCCCTGCCTCGCAAGTCCAGCAGC
Organism: Prevotellaceae bacterium UBA1746; assembly: GCA_002314875.1. Lineage (GTDB taxonomy): Bacteria > Bacteroidota > Bacteroidia > Bacteroidales > Bacteroidaceae > Alloprevotella. The sequence continues at coordinate 42,497 of DCHS01000051.1, read as the reverse complement.
GAGATTGATGGCGGTTGTAGTCTTACCAACACCGCCTTTACGGTTGAGAATAGCTATTTTTTGTGCCATAATGAGTGATGTAGGGCCTTAATTAGTGAATTATTAGTTGTAATCAGTGGCTTTGAAAGCGCTAATCTGTGATTTTTTAAGAGTTTTTAATTGAATTTTGACGCAAAACTAACTTCTTTCGTTGAGATTTCCAAGAAAAATCCGGAATTTCTGCAATTTAAAATTTCTTTTACTTCGAATTGTTTCCATATTAGATTGCAAAATTCACACATTTTCTCCATTTCCAAATTTCACATTGCAGAATTTCTGTATACTTTAAATACTAAAATCTCAAATAACCGAATTACTACAATTCTATATTATTAAATAACGAGATTATCACAATGCGAAATTACGAAATAATAGAATTACCTCAATGTAGAATTGCTACAATACCAAATTGGATAAATAATATCAATATGAGAATATGAAATTATAAAATTGCGAAAATATGATAATACAGAATTATAGAAACCATAACACATTGAAACATAGTTTAATAATATAATAATTCTTGTTTTAGTTTTTTGTACGCCACAATTAAATAATATGAAATTGCGAAATTATAGAATTATTACAATGTGACAAATTGATTATCACAATATGAAATTATGGGTATTGTGTTATATAATGTAGATTGCAGCAACCAGTTTATGAGTGTGAATTCCGTGCGATTGTGAGACAAGTTTATTGAATAGAGTAGGGTAGTGCTACAGTTATTAATGCGTCAGTTGGAAGGCATTTGATCCTACATATAGGGTGTTTATAAAGGCATTCAAACGTGACACATCATTCGTACGCACTAAAACCAGGGCGTTTAAAATTGCATCAAGAAGCGAGACGAATAATGGGTGCGCCCGAAAGGTATGGCGTTCAGAATTGCATCGAAAAGCGAGACGAATAATGGGTGCGCCTTGAAGTAGGGCGTTTAAAATTGCATCGAAAGCGTGACGAATAATTGGTGCGCCCTGAAAGGGCTATGGAAGTCATTGCCCTTTCAGGGCGCCCCAATGATTATCCTTGCTTGTTTGTTCAAATGTGAGCATCTTGCCTTTATAGGGCGCGGATTACTATAAAAAACAAAAAACCCAGGGCACTGCCCTGAGCTGTAGAAGCCATTGCCCTTTCAGGGCGTAATGATTTTCCGAATTTCAAATTGTGAAAATATGGAATTACAAAATTGGAACCACGATATGCAATCGTTTCAAACCGTTGAAAACCGTGATTAAATCGTTGGAAATAAGGAGGATTAGTTTTGTTCAGGGTGGAACTTCTCGCGCAGTTCACGGCGCTTTTCGCTTACTTCGTTGGGGGTGAATTCGGGAGCGTCAAGATGAAGCTGGATCTTCTGCCACCATTCCTTGCGACCGAAATGAGTATAGGGAGAGAAGTTGCGGCACCACACTGCAAAACGGCTCTGACTGTGCTCACTGGCATGAAGGAGAGCGTAGGTTCCCCAAACGCAGAAAACACCGTAGGCAACAACAATATAAAGCTGCATATCAACGCTGGCTCCGAAATAGAAACTGAGATACCATACGAGAACACCGATGATGTCGATGAGGACAATGCAAAGCGTTGTGATGGAGTGGCTGATACCCATTGCGATGAAAGAGTGGTGGAGGTGAGTCTTATCCGGATGGAAGGGGCTCTTTCCGCGTAGTACGCGCATGGTCATAACACGCAGGGTATCTGCTATGGGAACGACGACGATGGCAAGTGTCAAAGCAACGACACCGATGCCCTTGAAGTCCTGAAGAATCAGATCATTGATACCAATACTGTTGGTTTCTGCAGAAGGAAGGATGACATGCGGGAGCGCCAGCATTTTCTCGCTGGAAAGCATGGAGATGGTAAACCATGTCAGCATTGTTCCCATGACCATTGTACCTGCATCACCGATGAACATTCTCGAGCTTTGGCCAAAGACATTGTGAAGGAAGAAAGGCAGGAGGCCTGCCGCCATAATAAATGCCAATGAGGAGTTTACATAGTCTCCTTCGCGGAAAAATACGCTTCCGAACATTACGGAACACGCCATGCAGAGGCCGCTGGAAAGACCATTGACGCCATCGATCATGTTCGTGGCATTTATAATTCCCACGCCTGCGAAGACAGTCACAGGAACTGCTATCCACCAGTCAACATTTCCAATTCCCCAAAGACCATAGAGGTTATCAATGCACATTCCTGTACCATAGATCATGCCTAGGATGACCAGCACTTCGATGATAATACGCGATTTTGGAGTCAGACCCAGCAAGTCATCAATCGTTCCGGTGTAAAGCAGAATACCCATGCCTGCCAGAACGGGGAAGAGTAGGGCAGTGCCGTCGAAGAGGCAGCTGGCAACGAGGAGGCCGGTGATGATGCCCAGAAAGACTGCGATACCGCCCAGGATGGGGATAGGAACTTGTTGGAGTTTGCGAGCATCGGGATTATCCACGAGGCTCTTCATTTTTGCTATTTTCAGGACTTTAAAATACGCCCAGAATACCGTCAGCATGGAAATCAGTGCGCAGACGATGACATATAGTCCTGGATGTAACAAAGTTGAGAGGGAGTCAATCATGAATTACGGGTGTGTTTTCTTCTAAAACGGCACTTTTGCCGTTTTATTGTGTGAGCGTGGTAAAAATCCGTAGGTACCAGTTGTTCCGGAGGTGCCGGTTTTGCCGGTTGTTCCGGAGGTTCCAGTTGTTCCGGAGGTGCCAGTTGTTCCGGACGAACTGTCTTATTCCGTGATTACTTTGAAAACGATGCGGAAAGAACCGTCGTTATAGCTCGTACTGTTTATTTTGAAAGTGCCAATTTCCTTCGTTGAAGCCACATGAGTACCGATGCAGGCACAGACGTCGTAGTCACCAATGCGAACGATGCGGAGCGTCTCGCTGGCATCTTCAGGGAGTTTGTCAAGGACAACGCCGTCAGGAATAGTGTCTCGCGTTACGAATTCATAGGTCACAGGGAGATCTGCCGCAATGAGTTCGTTCATCCGGCGTTCAATCTCTGCCACCTCCTCTGCTGTCGGGCAGACGGGAAGATTGTAATTGATTTTCGACTTTTTGCGTTCAATGTGAGCGTTTTTTGAACGTTCGCAGCCAAACATTCTGATCATCGTCTGATTCAGCATGTGCTCTGCAGTATGTGACGGTGCATGTTCCGCCTTGTTATGCTCGTTGAGAATAGGTGCTTCTGCCATATTATTGGTTCTCCTTATTAATCAGATTTACTACAACCTTTACCATCACATCCTTTTCCTCGGTTTTTGACTCAGCAATCATCAGGGTCAGGGCTACCAGCGTGTTGTCAGCAATACGTTTGTGGCCGTCTTCGGAATAGAGGATATGATTTTTCTCCATGAACCAGAGAAAGAGCATGGCTGCTATTCGCTTATTGCCATCACTAAACGAATGGTTCTTAACAACAAGATAGAGCAACATGGCAGCCTTTTCTTCAACTGAGGGATAGAGTTCCTGTCCTCCAAACGTCTGGTAGATCTGGCCTATACTACTCTTAAAAGACTCATCCTTTTCATTTGCAAAAAGAACACTTCCACCAAACTTATCCTTCAGACGGTTGATAACATCCATAGCGTTATCGTAAGTAGCATGGAAAGGTTCCTCTTTGGTAGTCTTGCTGATGGCAAGTTCTTGATAATCATAGCGATCAAGCGTGTCGAGGGCATATACATAGTCACCGATGACATGGAAGAGTCCGCTATATTCCTCCCCACTAACTTTCTCTTGAAATTGGATGGCACGTGACATCAGCCGTACCACATCCTTCAGTTCGTTGTAGTGATCGAGTCGCTGTTGGTTGATGGCATAGCCTTTGAGGAGGTATTGTCTGAGAATGGAAGTAGCCCATTTTCGGAATGTTGTTGCTGTCTTGGAGTTTACTCTATATCCAACAGAGATTATCATGTCAAGATTGTAGAAAGGGATTTCACGACTGACCCTCCTTTTTCCCTCTATTCGAACCTGTGCAATTTTTGCACATGTTGACTCTTCTTCCAATTCACCTGTTTTATAGATATTGTTGATATGGCGTAAAATAGATGTTCTGTCGGTTTGGAAAATGAGGGACATCTGTTGCTGAGACAGCCATACGGTTTCTCCGTCCAACTTAACTTCCAGTTGTGTACAGCCATCTTCAGATGTGTACATTACAATGGGAAGTGGGTTTTCCTCTGCAATATGTGACGGTGCATGTTCCGCCTTGTTATGCTCGTTGAGAATAGGTGCTTCTGCCATGGTTTTCGGTTTTCGGCGGGCAAAGTTACGGATAAATTTTAAAAAATAAAAGATATTATAGGAGTGGAAAGAAAATAAATCGTATTTTTGCAGCCGAAAAGGTTGATAACAAGTCCAACAAACCGGTCATATTATGAAGGCTATCTTCTCTTCAGCTCGTACAAAGTCAGGAAAAACATCCTGCACATTATACCATAAGGTTCACGGAGCCTTCTGGTTGGTTCTGTGTGTGGTGATGAGCCTGCTCTTTTCCTGCAGAGGCGGTAAAGCCGGTGGCGGTTCAAAGCTGACCCCGGAAGACTCTGCAGAGATTGCGATGTTGCTGGACTCTGCGAAGAGCGTGTCCGGTCAGGATTACCTGCGCCTTTTAGCCATTTCAAAAGAAACGGAGAAGCTTGCCATTGCCAAGAAAGACACCGCATCCTGGGCAGAAGCCCTGAGTAATGAGGTCTTAGCCTACTTCCATATGGGTGTTCCCGACAGCGCCCTGATCGTCAGCCGGACACAAATTCACCTTGACAGCCTTCTGGGTGAGATTTCCTATCTTTCCAGTGACTATAGTAATATAGCGTCAATCTGTCTGAGTACCCATCAGCTGGTGCAGGCGAAGAACTACATCGACCGGGCCATTGAACTGGAGAAGCAGGTGAAAGATCATCCGAATCTGTCCATCCGCTATGGTGTTGCCTCAGAGATTTACAACAGCCTCGAACTCCGTGACAAAGCCCTTTCCTTTGCCAAACAGGCCTATGACCTCGATATTGCCAGGAAAGACACCCTGAAAGCCGGGCGTCGCCTGTCCCAGATGGGCGATATCTATTTTGCTATGCCAGACTTTGAGGCTGCCCACCGATGCTACCGTTAGGCCGTGGAATGGCTTGAGGCAAAAGGCGAACGCCATTCACTGGGATTGACCTACCAGCATTTGGGAGACATGCTCATCCAGCAGAAGAAGCCAGCCGAGGCCATCCCCTACTTTGAGCGTGCCATTGCCATTTCCAGGGAAATTCATTCCCGTCGCCAGGAGATGCAAGCCTGCAAGGGACTTGCCCAGGCCTATCATTCTACCGGGAAGGACGCTTTGGCCTATGAGCAATATGAGGCATTTTCCATTTTGAAGGACAGCGTTTTCAGTTCAGAGACCAGCCGCCAGCTTTCTGAACTTCAGGTTCGTTATGAGTCCGCCGAAAAAGACCTCCAGCTGCTTTCCCAGCAAAAACGCCTGGGTTCAATGCGTAACCTCACCATAGGTCTTCTTTTGGGAATTTTCATCCTGCTCTCCATCGTTGGCGTTCTCTATGCCTTCAATCGCATCCGTGCCAAGAACAACCTATTGCTCAAGAAGTTAGAAGAGATCCGTTCAAATTTCTTCACCAATATCACCCACGAGTTCCGTACACCTTTGACCATCATCATCGGTCTTGTGGAACGAATGCAGAAGTCCAGGGAAGCCTTGCCGAAGCAGTGTGCTGCCGATATGATGACCATCCAGCAGCAGAGCAACGAACTCCTCAACCTCGTCAACCAGCTTTTGGACTATTCCAAGGTCAAGAGTGCTGTTGGTATGGGAACCTGGGTGACGGGTGATATCCGTCCCGTTGTCAGTATGGCGGTCGAGGTTCAGCAGAGTTATGCCACCGCCAAAGGCATCACCCTCACTTTCGCTATGGCAGACAAGCCCGTTATGACGGACTATGTGGCAGACTATTTAAATAAGGTGTTGCGAAATCTTCTTTCCAACGCCATCAAATTCACCTCGAGCGGAGGTCGCATTCTTGTCACGCTGAAGGATGATGACCAACATGTGGTATTACGCATTGCCGATACCGGTTGTGGTATTCCCCGTGATGATCTGCGTTTCATTTTCAATCCATTCTATCAGACGAAGAGTGGCCAGCAAAACAAGATGGGTACCGGCATCGGTCTTTCCTTGTCTTATAATATTGTAGAGGCGATGAACGGAAGCCTTACCGTCAAGAGCAGGGAGGGAACAGGTTCCGTCTTTACCGTCCGCCTCCCGAAGACCGCTCCCGAGGGCATTACCGTTGAACCTGCAAAGGCCCTTCCCGAGGTTCAATATGTTCCAGAGCCGGAGCCCGTTCCACAAACGGAAACCCGCCCCATCATTCTTGTGGCAGAAGACCATCCGGAACTTTTGGAATACATCCGCTCGCTCCTTGCCGACCGTTATGACATTCTCCTGGCCCATGATGGTGCAGAGGCTTTGCAGATGGCAAAGGAGAAGATTCCAGACTTGATCCTCACCGACATTATGATGCCAAAGATGAGCGGCGACGAACTTTGCCGGGCCGTCAATGGCGACGAATTGCTGTCTCATATTCCCATCGTGGTCATCACGGCGCGTGAAGGCCATGAAGAGCGCATTGCCACCCTTCAGGAGGGTGCGGTTTCCTATATCGTCAAACCCTTCCATGCCGATGAACTGAATCTGCGAATCGACAATATCATCCGTCAGATGTTTGCCCAGCGTGAACGCTACAGGACGGCTCTTGAACAAGGGAAGCCTGAACCCGCCACCCTCTCCGACAAGGATCAGAAGTTCCTGAACCAGCTCAACCAATTGATCGTTGAACAGATGGCCGTTTGCAATGCGACGACGGAGGCCATCGCCGACCGACTGTGCATCAGCAACCAGCAGCTGCGAAGGAAAATTTCGAGCATCACGGGTGAAACCGGAGCGGCATATATTGCTATGGTCCGTCTTCAGACCGCCAAGCGTCTGCTCCTCGAGGAACCCGATATGAGCATCGAAGAAGTGGCTCACCGCTGTGGCTATGACGATTCCAATTACTTCTCCAGAGCCTTCAAGAAACGCTTTGGAATTGTGCCGAGTGCGGTGCATAAAAACGGAGAATAAAGCAAGAAATAACAGATATATCTCTAGAAAAAATACGAAAAATAGAACTATTTTGCCTTCGGGCGAAGTAGTTCTTTTTTTTGTGCGAAAAAGGCGAAATATCGGTAGAAATACCCCATTTGTCGAGGGGAATGGGACTTTTATTGCAAAAAATGATTAAAAAATGAAGATTAATGATTAAAAAGTCTTTACGATTTGCGCCTACGTCTTTGTAAATTTGCAAAGTAGAAAAGTATAAAAAGACGCATTATGGACCAAGAAACTATACAACCGAAAAATGCTACAACTTCTTTAGAAGAACTGGAGCAGGAAATTGACCGGATGGAGGCGCAGATGGATTCGCGTGATGAGGATCAGTCTCCAACCCAGGAACTTCCCTGGTGGAAAAAAATCTTTAGAATCGGTTAATCCGAAATTGTTGAAAACCAGTATTGCCGGTTCGCCGGTTTCTCTTCCCCAAATCATTAAACCTAATATCCCATGAAGAAGGTACTTTCTTTATTGCTCTTGTTCCTCGTTGCCATGGCGGGGTGGGCCCAGTATTGGACGGGTCCTGAGAGTACGGATTATCAAGGCAGCACCAACATCAACTTTGAGATGAAGTTGGACGGTGCGCTCGTCGATGCCAGCGCATACATCGAGGTTGCTGCATTCATCGACGGCGAGTGCCGTGGTGATGTCATCGCCAACAGTAGCGAATTTTCGTTGGATGCGCCGACAGCGGAGCATCCCGACGGTATGATACATTATGGCCACCTGAAGGTCTATGGTAATTCCGACGATCAGGGTAAGAAGATTACCTTGAAGACCAGGATTAATGGGGAAGAGTACACCTTCCGCAAGCAATATGATTTTGATGGCGAAACCCATGGCGACCTTTCCCATCTGGAAGAATTCAACGTTCTCGACCTTGTTTACGGAGGCTATTTTTTCTACCTTGACGATATCCATCTCCATCTCACCGACAAGCCCGTTTCCGACAATCTCATAGATATGATGAGGGCTGAATACTATGATGACGATATCATGGGGGTGGTGAAGTATTATTTCCGTGACCTGTCAGCCTTCCCCAGCACTTTCACTACTAAGTGGGACGAAAGCAACTATGTCGATTTTGAGATTGAGGCCAACGACAAGATTTATGCCCATGCCAAGAGAAGAACGAGGAAATACGGTGAGAGTGTGAGTGGCAAGATATCCTTTCGCCATAAAGACTTCAGCATCTGGGGTATGGTCTATGTTGAGCCTTACGATCCGATGGATCATAACATTCGCATTCTTTTGAATGACGTCCATCTGGAAGTGGGTGAAAAACATGATATGAAGCAGGAAATCACCGTGCTTTTCCTCAAGGAAGGTGAGGAAAGTGGTTACGATGAAAATGGTGAAATCGATTTGAATAAATACATTCAAGTTCCCTATAACGGTCTGGAGGCCTATCTGGGCTATAAGCCACAAGTGAATTTTGTTACAATGAGTGATCGTTATGAGGTGGATGAAGACTTAGTCCTTACTGCTCTTTATCCCACGACGAAAGATGGTTTGTTCATGCAGGTTACTGTTGGCACGAACCAGGTTTTTGGCGAGGGAATGCTTTACATTACCCCCTACGATATCCTCGACGGTCATGTTGAATTTGAACTCAGTTCCATTGAGTGCGACCTCCGTTCCTCTGCCACTGCTGACCTTCGCGATTATATCCAGGTGAAGCAGTACAGTGAGGATTTCAGCTCTTATGAACTATTCGCTTACAAGGAATTCTTCAAGGACTTCGAAGCACGCTATGGCTACGATCCTGTTTCCAGAATGACTTTCATCTGGAAAGAAAGTGACACTTACAGCGTGGGTGCAGACCAATATTCTCTCGAAGCTCTGTTGCGTACCTCTCCCGAAGGAACGCCGATTTCCGGTAACATCGCTTACCTTGACTGCATCAACTATCCTTTGGCTTCCACCCTCTATGTCAAGCCTTTCGAAAGAATGAATGGCGAGGTTGAAATGCTGCTGTCTGATTTTTATATGGAGCGTGGCGGTACCGCCGATGCGCGCGAGCACATCATCTTCCGTATTACTGAGGACGGAGAGACCGTGGACATTCCCTTCAACGGAATGGAGGACTATCTCGGCTACGATCCCGCCTTCACCTGGCATTGGCAGTTTGAGGGCAATGATTACTACAAAGTGGGTGCTGACGGCTATACCCTCACCGCCCTCAAGAGTACGACCGAAGAGGGTTATCCCTGCAGCATGTACCTCGAATACAAGGGTCTCCAAAGCCGTATCTTTGCCCAGAGCGCCATGGTGTATATTCAGCCCTATGCCTATTTTGACAGCAATGTAAAACTCCGCCTGGACGATATCACCGTCTATAAGTATGAGCCCGTCGATCTCCGTGATCATCTGACTTTCGACTTCTACGATAGTGAGGACCATCTCGAGCGTACCGTTGCCTACCGCAATCTGGAACACGAACTCGGCTATTGTCCTGACTTCAAGCTCCGTCTGGTGGAGACCAGCGAATATTACGATGTCAACGGCTTCATCCTCACCGCCGTTAAGGAGACCGCCGGCGCTCCCATCAGCATTATCCTCGATGCTGCAGAACTCGACTTTATTTATCGCGCGTCCGCAACGGTGACCGTCGTTATTGACGATATTGCCCTTGAAGACATGCAAATCAGAGTTCCCAGGAACCTCAATCGCTTTGAGACCTCTGCCATCAAGGTGACGATTGTTCCGGAGAAGGCCAGTGTCCTTGTCGGCAACTTCAATGTCAGCATTATTTCCGATGATGTGGACTATGCTGAAGCCGGCTGGAATCCGATGGACGCCCACTTCGAAGAGCGAGGCGATGGCATCTACTTCGTTCTCTGTCCCTACATCATCGGTACGATGCAAGTTGTTGTCAGTTACGATGATGGTAAATATCAGTATGAGAACTCATTCTCTGTCACTTCTTTTGCCGATCAGGAATTCCATAAGGACTGGGCATGGTACACCTTCTATTATTTAAATAGTAAACAGCCTCTGGAAACCATTGACCAGCTGTATTTTGACGGCAAGATAGTCGATGTCCGTTCTGAATCCGCGACCAACTATAAGGATCCTGACTACGGTTTCTTCGGTGACCTGACCGACATCACTCCTGAAGGCTGCTACAAGGTGAAGGCCACTCTCGATAAGGACTTTACCTTCCATTATCCCAACTGCTACGGTGCTCCCGGCATCCTTACGAAGAGCCAGTCCGTTCAGCTCAATCCCGGTTGGAACTGGATTCCCTATCCCTACCAGTATTCCCGCGATTTCTTTGAGATTGCCGAAATCCTCCCTGTTGCCGAGGGCAACCGCATGGTCAGCCTCTCTGACGGCTTTGCCGAATGTGACGGTGAAGACTGGATGGGCAGCATCGAAACCTTCCGCTATGGTAACGGCTTCATCTTCTACAACGCAGGAGAGGAGACCGACCTGGTTTATCCGAGTGAGTTGTCTTTGAGCCAGCCCGACTTCTCCGAGCTTTCAGGTTCCAACCAGCGCGCTGCTTCCCATCATTGGGACTTCAATCCCGCTGCTTATCCCAATAACATGACCCTCATAGCCCAGTTGGACGGTGTTGACGAAGCCCGTCACCTGACCATGGGTGCCTTTGTCGGTGGTGAATGCCGTGGAGAGGGCAGAGTAGTGGATTGTAATGGTGAGCAGTTGTTCTTCATCACGGTCCATGGCAAGGCCGGCGAGCAGATTACCTTCCGCCTTGGTGCTGGCAGCAGCGAATTCCGTCTGGCAGAAACCCTTGCCTTTACCCCCGCAGCCGGCAGTCTCCGTCAGCCTGTCCGCTTCCTTGCTCCCGAAGGTTTGAACGGCATCCCCGTTCTTTCTGCAACCTCCGGTGATGAAACCCTCTACGACCTCAGCGGCCGTCGCATCCTCTCTCCCAGCCATGGCGTCTATATCCGTGGTGGCAAGAAGATAATCAAGAATTAGTGAATTGTAGAATTTCCCATCCTGAGATATCTCTAATTCTCAAATTCTTGAAAAAACTTGAATAACAATTAACCTCATAAAGCATGTCAAGATTCCGAACCCACATTCTTCCGCTGATCGCAGCCGTCGCCCTGATGCTCGGGGGGACCGCTGACGTGTGTGCGCAGAACATCTCCGACATTGCCAAAAGCGATCCCCTCATCATCACGGGAGCCGTTGGTACGCAGAACACGTACCACTACTCCTCGGTGGGCGATGGCTATGCTTCACCGTTGAGCAATTCGGTGTATGCAAATCTGAACATCTCGTTGTATGGTTTTAACATGCCTTTCTCGCTGAGTTATACCAATTCCAACCTGTCGTTCAATTACCCGCACCTCTCTTTCAACGTCAGCCCCTCCTATAAAGGCTGGACGGGACACTTCGGTCGTTCCTCCATGGAGTTCTCCCCGTACGTTCTCGGCATGTCCTGGAACGGTATCGGTTTGGAATACAACCATAAGGGCTTCCGTACAGGAGCGTTCTACGGTAATCTCCGCAAGGCCATCAATCCCGATCCTACCGATCCGTTTGCCCGTACCCCACAGTATCAGCGTGTGGGCTGGGGCTTCAAGGTGGGCTATGGAAACAGCAGGAACTACCTCGACCTCTATCTTCTCCGCGCGTACGACCGTCCCAATTCCGTCGATGAGCAGTGGTGGGAGAAAGTTAATCCCCAGGAGAACATCGTCGTCGGTTTGAAGGGAGCCGTGACTCCGACCAACTGGTTGTCGTTCACCGCCAATGCGGCAGGTTCCGTTTTCTCCACGAATACCCGTGTGAAGGACATTCCCCTTCAGAACAATTTCGGTAAGGTCTTTGATGCCAAATACTCCTCATTGATGCGTTTCGCCGGTGATGCGAGCATGAATTTGAGTTTCAAGAATTTCACCACGAGCGTCAACTACCGCATGGTACAGCCCGACTACACCTCCCTCGGAACGTACTACATGTCCAACAACTACCAGTCCCTCGGTGTTACGATGGGAACCAACCTCTTCCACAAGATTTCCCTCTCCGCCACTTTCAATGGCCAGAGCGATAATCTGACGAAGCAGCAGCTCTATACCACCCGCGGTTTTGTCTATTCTGCCAGTCTGAATGCTCCCATTGCCAAGGGCCTCAATCTCGCGATGAGCTACAACGGCTACCTCCAGTCGCAGGGCGATGGAACCCTTGCCGTTAACGACAGCACGGAAGTACGCCGTATCATGTCCAGCTACAGTCTGACGCCCTCCTATAATTTCGATACCGATCTCTTCGGTCATAACATCGTCCTCTCCGGCAACTATACCCAGAACAAGGACCTCAACCGCTATGCCACCGGCGAAAGCGATGTTTCCACCACCGCTCTCGGTGTGACCTACAGTCTCGAAGTCAAGCCCTGGGGCATGAGCTTCACGGGTTCTGCCAGCCATCAGGGCTCCAAGGGTTATAAGACCAAGTATTCCAGCGATGTTGCTACCTTTGGTACCAGCCGTTCCTTCCTTTCGAAGAACAACCTCAATGTCAACGCTTCCGTTTCCCTCTGCTACAACGAGGTCGAACGTCAGTCCAAGAGCATGAGCGTCGGTTTTGATCTCGGTGCCAGCTACACCCTCAAGGAAGACCACGTCTTCTCCGCCAGCGCTTGTTTTAACAAGTACGGCGATGTCAACATGAGCAAGATCGAGAGTCATCTCGACTGCACCGACATCACCATCAGCCTCAATTACGCCTACACCTTCTCCCTCCTTCATCTGAAGAAGAAGGCAAAGAAGAAGGGTGACAGCGCTTCGCTTGGTTTATAAAGCTTCGCTGGTTTATAAACCCTCTAAACCCCAAACAAAAATACAACTCCTCTAATATATATAAGGATATGTTCAGAAGACTCCATATAACGTCCATTGATTGGAAAGCCGCGGTACTGCTGTTTGTACTGCTGCTCGCCCAGTCTTTTGCTCCGCTTCGTGCGCAGAACGTCATGGTCACGGTATCCCCTGTGCAGCCCATCCTGCCGCCACAGGTCCTGTTGTATATTGCTGATCCTGGAAAATACTTCACCATTCAGCTGAGCAACAATACCGGCATTGAGCAGAATGTCTATCTGCAGTTGGACATCGAGCACGTCAGCCCCTCTGACGGTCTCCGCGTCACTACGCCCAATGACATCCAGCCTTTGAAGCCCATCGTGGTGCCCGCACATGGTGTAAAACAGCTCACGACGGTCGAGATGAATGCCCTCTTCGATCATATCCCCGAGGACCGCATCAGTTGTCCCGCAGGACTTTTCGATGACTATCGCCGCGGTGCCTTCGGTCTTCTTCCCGAAGGTCTCTATCGTGCTCATATCGTGGCCTATAGCTGGGCAAATCCTCAGTATTCCACCCCCGTTGTTGCCAGCAATCCCGAGATGGGACAGACCACTTTCACGGTCTGCTACAAGGCCCAGGCTCCCATCTTCCTCCCTATGGCGGCTGATATCGACAATGTCGGTGACCAGGCCTTCAAGGTAGGCGAGGTCATGCAGTTCAACTGGACCATTCCTACCATCGCTTGCGGTGCAACTTCAACCTATAACTATGACTTCCGCGTTGTGGAAGTACTCCCCGGCCAGCAGTTGGACGATGCCATGGATCACAATCCTACGGTTTATCAGGTTAAGAAGCTTGTTGCTCCCACCTGTATCCTTCCGCAGTCCGTTATCTCTGCCTATTTCAAGACCGGCAAGACCTATCTTGCCCAGGTTGTAGCCAATCCTACCAGCACCTCCACCTTCAAGTATGTCATGATGGAGAACGAGGGAAAGAGCGGTTATCGCCGTTTCCACATCGTAAGCAATAAGGTCGTTCCTGAACCTGAAGATGATGGTGATAAGGGCGGTGATAAGGCCGACGATGGTGATAAGAAAGTTGACGATGGCGATAAGAAGGCCGATGACGGTGATGATGATGAGAAAGCCGATGATGATGACGACGAAACAGCCGATGAGTACGAAGGTGAGTTCTATTGGGGTGACAACGAAATGGAAGAAAAGCCAGACGCCAATGCGCTATATTCTTTCCGTAACCCTGAAATTCTTACCCCTGTCTTTAATGACTACGGTGCTCGTAAGTTGTATATCGGAAACGACATCAACTGCTCTTGGAAGAGTGTCTATTATGTCGGTGGTGAAGGTGAGAATCCCAATGATTGTACCTTTACCTACGAGGTCAAGCTTTTCAAGGGTGATGAAAAGGCCGATAAGGCTGAGACATTGCTCACAAAGCCTATTATTACAAAGACTGTTACCAATGAGGAGGATTTGAAAGCCCTCTTCACCTGGGCCGAACTGGAACCACTCGTTCAGAAGAACGACTACATGGTGCTCCAGATTGTACCGAAGTGTACGAATCAGTCGTCAGTAGCCTTTATCAATGACGAGATTAATGTCGTTGACTTTGCAATGATTGAGCATTTATACAAGAAGTATTTTGAATGCTCAAACCAGATTGTTATTGAAAATACAAAGCCAACGACAAAGACGGCTGCTGATCTTCGCGGCAAGAAAGTTACCATCGGCGAATATACCCTGACGATTGACTCCAAGGACTTCAACCAGAACAAGGACGGTTCCTGGAAGGGTAAGGGTAAGATTGAGTGGAATCCGATGGGAACCACCGTCATGGTCTGCGTAAAGTTCGATAACCTCAAGATCAATACCGATGATCAGGTCTATGAGGGTGAATGCCAGACCTATGCCAAGGATGCTGCAACGAGTGACCTCGACACCGTCGAGCAGCTCTTCAGCGACTGGGGTATTGACAAGTACATCGGCGATTCCGGTCTGCCTTATGCCAGTGCTATTTCTGCCAGCGCAAAGTCCGGAGCCAAGGATTTGGCCAAGGCCATCGACCTCAGCAAATATTACGGCTATGTGCAGAAGGGTCAGGCTGTTTACAACCTCCTTGGTAAGGGCAATATCAACGAACTCTACTTCCCCGTTGCACTTCCCGATGTAACCAACCAGAGTCCTGTCCAGCTTCAGATCAGCACGATGAAATTCGCGCCGACCCATGCCACCATGGACCTCATCGGCGAATTCACGCTGCCCAACTCCAGCTATCTGAAGAATGACATCCTCGTCTTCGGTGCCCCCCGCCTCTGTATCTCTCCCGACAATATCGTTCCTGAGTCCGGTACGATTGCCCTTTTGAGCGATTTCACCATCAAGGATCCGAAGTCCAGCTATGAGATGACCTTCAAATGCCCTGAGGACCTCCTCAAGCCTTCTGACGGTTGCTACATCTCTTGGCACGACTATGCCTTCGAAATGCTCGGTGTCGATATCGACATGAAGATTCCCGGTCTCGTCAAGGACGTGAAGGGTGAAGTCAAGAAGGGTGCTGACGGTCGTCCCGAGCGTCCCATCATGAACATCCGCGGATCGTTCTCCGACTGGGATGACTGGTTGATTGACCAGGTGAACATTGATGATTTCCAGGCAGAAGATCTTCCTGGCTGGACTTTCCAGGCCTCTGACATCGTCTATGACCACTCCCTCTTCCGCAACTCCGATAAGATGGGTAAGTTCCCCGCCAAGTACGACAAGAAGAAGGCGGGTCTCACGGGTCTCGTGGATTACAAGGGCGGAAAGTACAGTGTTGAAAACGACGGCGACTGGACCGGTCTCTATGTAAAGACTGTTGGTGTAAGGTTCCCGAAGGCCTTTGAATTTGGTTCTAATGCAAGTGACAAGCGCCTTAAGGTTGACGCCAAGAACATGTTCTTTGACAAGTCTGGTGCAACCATGTCCGCCGGCGTCTATAATGCTTTCAAGGGTGAAACCGGTAAGCTCGGTGGCTGGTCCTTCAGTCTTGATGAGGTAACCCTGAATTTTATTCAGAGCAACTTCGACGACTGTAAGATGAAGGGTAAGATTGGTGTTCCCCTGATCAAGACCAAGGACAACAATCCTGCCAAGCTGGCTTACAACTGCCAGATCCGCAAGGCATTGAAGCAGGGCAAGGAGACTGAAAACACGGCCTACATCTTCACCATCCAGCAGATGGATGACGAGATGAACATCGATATGTTCCTCGCCAAGGCTTCCTTCGAACGCAGTCTGACCTATTTCGCTGTTGAGGCTGAGACCACAGCAGCAGACACCAAGACCCGTGTGGAACTCCTCATGGGCGGTAACCTTCGTATCTCCGGTTCCGACTGGGTGGAAGGCAAGATCAAGGATAAGATCAAGATTGATATCAGTATCCCCGACATCCACTTCTCCGGTCTCCGCATTGCCAACTGTGCTCACGAGGACTGGGCTTCAGAATATGCCCAGATCAAGGGTATGCAGACTTCTGCCTTCAACGATAAGACCAAAACCATTCTGACGCTTTATGAAGGCAAGACCTTCAACAATGCTAGCAAGACCTTCTTCTTCAGCACAGGTGCCTGGTCTCTGGCTTCTATGTCCAAGAAGGTCGGTCCGTTTGAATTCAGTTTGGAAGGCTTTGATTTCGAGTCTGACAACAATCCTCCCGCTGGCACGAAGAGCGGTGGTCTCAATCTGAAACTCGGTATTACGGGTAAGGTCAAGGTTGTCGAAGGCATCGATATCAGTGCTGCCGCCAAAGTCTTTTTGAAATTCTCCGTCTATAACCTGACGGACATTACGAATGTCAGCGCGACCTTCAACGAGTGTACCCTCGACAGCATCGGTCTCCACACCTCTTTCTGCGGTATTACTCTCGATGGCTCACTTAAACGCGAAGACAATTCAACCCGAAAGGGCTTCGCGGGTAAGATCAAGGTTGTTCTTCCCGGTGATCTCTTCGGCCTCGATATGAAGGGCGGTTACTATGAAGAGAAGGCTACAGCAATAGAACGTGCCTATTCATGGGGTTACTTTGTAGTTACAATGGATGGCAAGGCCGGTGTGCCTGTTCCTCCTGTCCAGATCAACGGCTTCACGGGTGGTTTCTATTTCAACTGTTCCTCTTCTGCCAAGAATCCTGACCAAGTGACGCCGAAGCGAGGAAAGATTGGTATCATCCTGGGAATGAAATTATCGACCATTGGTGCCGATGACATCATGTCCGGTGACTTCACCATGACGGTCATTTACGACAAGAACCGCGACGGTGAAGGCAAGGGCGGTCTGACGCAGTTCCTCTTCGTCGGTACCCTCGATGCTGTGGGTGGTCTCATCCATAACAAGATGACCATTCTCTACGAAAACACCCAGCGCGACGAATACTTCCAGCTCACCATCACCTCCGACTCCAAGCTCGACAACGTGAAGGGTCTCCAGGAACTCAACTCTTCTTTCGAGAAGTTTGACAGCGAGATGGCTGACCTCGCCAACCTTGAAAAGGCAGAGAGTGAATCCAGCAGCAAGGATAAGGCGGAAGGTGATGTCAAAACCAACAATGCCGAACAGAAGAAGACCGCTTCCTTGGGTTCCGTCTCCATCACCCTCGATGTGAAGATTACCCGCAAGGTCGAAGGTCGTAAGCTCGACAAGGTGAAGTGGCACGTCTATCTCGGTGAACCGACCGAAGACAAGCGTTGCAAGCTCGTCCTCATCGACTTCAAGTCCAAGATTGTGACGGTTAAGGTCGGAGCGAATGCCTATATCTGTGTAGGTAACGAATTGCCGAATGACGGCCAGTTGCCTCCCATCCCCGATAAGATTGCCAAGTTCCTTGACGGTTCTGATAATGGTTCTGCTGTTTCCGACGGTATTGGTCAGGCCGATGCTGCCCGTTCCCAGGCTACTGCCAACTTTGGCGGCAGCGTGGTCGGTGGTGTCATGTTCGGTGCCCAGGTCTATGGCTATATCGATGTGAATCTCGGTATCATTACCGCTGGTCTCGATGCACTGGCAGGTTTCGATGTCAGCCTCCGTAAGCTGAGTGGTGCTGTATGTACCAACACCAATGGTCATCCGGGCTGGAACGAATGGTACGGCCAGGGTCAGCTCTATGCCTACTTTGCAGCTTGGCTGAACCTCCATATCAACCTTGGTTTCTACAAGAAGGATCTTGAAATTGCGAATGCCGCTATTGGTGGTGTTCTCAATATGGGTGGTCCTAACCCGACCTACTTCGACGGCAAGCTCCGTGCGAAGATCAGTGCTTTGGGTGGCTTGATCAAGTTGAACAAGAAGTTCTCCTTCACCTGTGGTAACAAGTGTGAACTCTTCTTGGGCAATCCCCTCGACAACTTCATCCTCTGGGATTACTGTTCACTCGGTGATACCATCCAGACTGAAGGCTGGAATAAGAACAATGCCATCGAGCCTTACCTCTCCAAGGCACCTTATGTCAACACCAGTGCTCCCCTCGAGCAGCATTTCCGTGTCCTCGATGAAAACGAATATCAGCGAATCGTTAAGGATTACAGCGGCGATGCTGAAAAGCTGAAGATGGAAGCAGAACGTACCTTCGTCTTCCGTGCTAAGCAGGAAGCCTGGCTGTACACCTATGAAAAGGCTTCTAACTACAATCCCGAAAAGAAGACCAATAACTATAGCAATAAATATAAAATCGAGTGGACAGGAGGTAATCCTACCCACCATATCCTTAATCTCGCTTCTCTCCGAAGCAAGCTGGAGGCCAATAAGTTCTACCGCCTGGAACTCAACGGTTGTGCTTATGAGCTCAAGCAGGGTAGAGAAGTTGATCCCGTAACCTTTGACGAAAAAGATTCAAAATACAAGAATACACCCTGGAAGCAGACGAAGAACTTCTTCTTCTGCACGGGTGAGGATGTAGCCTTTGCTGACACCTGCGACCTTGAAAAGTTCGTAGCGATAGCATATCCCAGCAACTACAACCGTCTCCATGACAACATCAAGGACAACGAGACCGGCAAGTATATGAAGGTGTATCTCAACGATGCACAGCGTCCTACCATTGCCCTGACCAAGGATATCTCCGGAACCGCCTACCGTTCTGGCAAGCTCTATTGGCGTGTTCTCAATGAGAAGGGTCTGGAATTGCAGCGCGTGGAAAATGCATGGGTGAAGAACGACAGGATGTGTAATATGGAGCCTCGTACGATTCTTTCAAAGATGGAGATAGATGGTGACTATATCATGAGTCTTGACTATGCGACCTATAATGTAAATACAAAGACGGGTGCCATCAGCTCCGATACCCTGAATATCGGCCGACTCCATGTCCATGTAGTTTCAGGTAACTGGCGGACAGGCTACCAGAACAAGAGTCTTCCCTATGAAGTTCCCTTTGTAGGTGCCCAGCTGAAGAGCTATGCCTATCCGTCATATACGGTTTCTGACACCCGTGATATTGCCCTTGGTCTGGATCAGGTGAAGATTGGCTCAAAACTCGCCCGTAACTACGATCCTTTCCTCTATATCGGTTACCTCAGCAACTTTGCCTTCATCGGCGGTTGGGAAACTGACAGGAACAAGTTCAACCTCGATATCACGACGACGCAGAGTGCCGTTATGCGTGTCAAAGGTGCGGGTAATTACGAAGGAGCCTTCGGTAGCAAGCTGAAGACCTTTAAACCTGCCGATGATAACCAGGCTACCAATATCTGGGACGACAAGGAGAAGATCCGCAATATGTTCTTCTATGACCAAAGCCAGTATCAGGGTGGTTATGGCTATTACCCCGTGCCTGCTCCCAAGAGTGGAGAGTATGACTATCTCCTCAATACCGACGAGCGTGCCTTCGGATTCTATCCTTCAAGCAGCTATCTGCTCAATCTCCATCATGTACTCACTCCAATTAAGACGAAGTACAAGAGTACCCAGACCTTTGCTACGCGCATTCAGGCAGCATGTAGTGAGGTTGATAACTATGCCCGTACCCGTCTTTCCGCGAAGCCCACTGATAGTGAGTATTTGAAGTATGCTAATGAATGGATGCAGCTTCACCGTGGTACCTATCTCACCTGCAATCAAGCAACCAGCAAGGAGATGGAGACGGGATATGCTAACTATGTCAAGGCAGACGATCAAGACAATCAGTTCCTGTCATTGCCCTATTATCAGATTGGCTTCTCCGGTGGTGCAGCTTCGCTCATTGCCCGTCTGCACTGGGTATTCCCGAAGATTATGAAGAAGGAACATTATCGCGCTTGTGAGGATGTCCAGCTCTATACCAGTTACAGTTTGCAGGGTATCAGCAAAAATTGCAATACTGATATCTACAACGATGGTACAAAGGCTTACTATAAGGACTGGCTGAAACAGCCTGACTACACCTTCATGTCAACCGGTGCTACCTTCGAGGCAGAACCTGCCATGGCCCTCCTGAAGAATGCTACCTTCAAGATTTACCGTGTCAATGCCTATGATTTTGAAACTGGTAATTATACATGTACGAATCTGCTGAACGGCAGCTGTTTGTATCAATATGATGTGAAGAATCCTTTGACTTCATCAGCATCTGTTGATAATAGTTCTATCGCTGTTATGAGTGGTAACGGCAGCAAGACCAGTGAGGGTGAAGTGACTGGTGCCAGTGCTTCTGACAGCGCTTCCGGTGGTACAGTCTCTGAAACCAACTACCGCAAGAATGAGGATAACCTGGTGAACTACCGCAACCAGTTGCAGGAGGTATATCTCAGAGCTCAGGCCCAATATGAAACGGGCCATAACCTTGTAGACAGGAAGGTAAACCATAATGCTTATTCCCTGAATACTTACATTCAGAACTGTTTAATGAATGCGTATTATGGCAACATGTCTCATTTGTCATCTGCTCAGGGATATTATGATGAATTATATGGCCACCTGAATAAGGAAATCTCAACTTTAGGCAAGGTTACCCCTCACGTATCTGAAGGTCAAGGCTATCTGGATGCAGCAGAAAGGCAGTATGCCATCATTGCCAAGGGTGCCTCTGCCAAGTCAGTGGTTCGTATTGAGGCAGAAAAGGATATCGAAACCTGCCGCAAGTTGCAGAATGAGATTACCTGGTACCGCAATGAAGTATCCTATTTCAAAGATGTAGTCGACAGTCTCTATGCCGATGCTGGACTCTTTATCGAAAAGATTGATATCCTTAAGGATCCTGAGACGAAGAAGCGTGTTGAAACTGTCCTTAAGAATCTGAAGCAAGCTCGCGATCTAGAAGAGTCTAACTACATTAGCCTCAATTCGATAATTAAGGGTGCCGATGTGGTTGGTACCGATGAGGATTTAGCCTATATGCAGCAGGAGCAGAAGGAATATAAGAAATCCTATAATTCGTACCTGTATGCTGATGACCGTGAGAAATTCAATAAGGATTTAAATAATGGTAACACCCATGCCAACAATGTGATAAACCGTTTCGATGAACTCAAGAAAACCAAGGGTTTCTCTGATTCCAATACCAATTTCTATTGGGTAGGAAAGAAGAACTCTGATGTTCATAGAATCTTTAACGATTTGATGGCACTTACAGTTCCTGGAACACCGGCTTATAATGATGCAACGAATTATGTAAAAGAGGCTGACGAGATGTTGGCTGAGGTCCAGGAATCCTACACCACCTATCGCGGTAAAATCGATGATATGGAAGTCATCGCCATGGACGCTGCAGATTGGAAGGCCAAGGCAGAGCAAGCCTATGCACCTTACGGCGAATTGACAGCTGCCAAGAATAAACTCAAGAATATTTTGGAATACTATTTCAAGGATTATCGCAATAATGTCTATCCTAAGCTTGTAGAATTTTGGGATAGTCGAAAGGATGAAGTTCCCAAGATTATCGACAGAGCAAAGTCCATCTATGTATCAGGTTTGACAAAGTTCCATGATTCAAAAATGTTTGAGAAATGGATGGATTATGCCTTGATGGATAACGTTGATACTATCACGCTTAAATGGAAGGCAGAATTATATCTCTTTAAGCGATACATGGACAAAGCCCAGCCTTATGCTGACGCTGTAATGGAAAAGGCAGCCTTAACAGATAATGCAGCTCAACTTCGTGCTGCCAGCTACAATAAGTCAGTTATGGCTGAATACCAAGCTGAGGCCGATAAGATTACAGCTTATGTCAATGGCATGAAATACAGTATCTATCAATGTCATAAAGAGGCAGAAAGCTGGAGAGATCGCTTCTATGCTTATAAGAGAATTCCATCCTATAATGACACGAGAGGTAAAATCAAGGCAATATGTTGCTCTTATTATGACCATCCTGGTGATATAGATTTCGATCCATTGGAATATGCAAGAAAATACGCTAAGCCTGCTCTTGATTTCCTGAATGAGGGTGGTATAATTCCATTGGATGATTACGTTCCTATTAGCGAAGAAGATATAGATATCGTTAAGGGTCTATATGATAAGACGGCCGCTCTTGATGCTAATGATAACAGCTTAGCTGAGGAATTAGCAAATCAAGCGCGAAGAGATATTGACAAATATCAGTCGAACTTGTATGACTATTATAATATTCCTGATGTAATGAGCCTTGACTACGATTGGCTATTATTATTCGGTTGTACAAAGGATGAAATAGATTGTGATTTCCGTCCTGATCACGATTTAATGGAATCATACGAATCTCGAAAAAATGGTTTAAATAGCCTAAAAGACAACATTACTGAAGCCGTTCAAGAAGCGCAATCCTCTCTCTTGGCCATGAAGGCTAAGGAAGATGATCTCCGCGCTCTTTGGGAAAAGGTGGAAACCTTCCGTCCTTGGATTAAGGCTCGACACGAATCGGGTTACTGTAATTGGAGCAATGGTGTTCTGCGTACCAACGCGCTTGCTGACTACTATGAGGAGTGTGCCAAGGATATCACCACCAATTGGGACAATCTCAATAGCTTGACACTCAAGGCTTCTGATTGCATGAAACGCCATCAGGCCGGTAAGGCTTCAATTGAAGAACTGAGTGCCATTCGTCAGGAACTTGAGGATGCTGAAGGTGATTATCGTACCTCCCGTGACAATTGGAAGGGGGCTATGTTGGTGAAGCTTTCATCGGGTACATTCTATGATCCGGATAATGATTTTGCCGAGAAGTATGATAGTTACAGAGCGAAGGTTGAAGGTGATATTCCTCAAAACCTTATCACTCCGCTCGAAAAGATGTATGCTGATGATGTCAAGCGTATTGCTGATGCTGAGGCCAGCATCAATGCCGCTCCAACCTCTTATCAGGCTTGGGAAATGGTAACGGGTTATTACCGATATGTCAGCGAATTCACTTTCAGGGGAGGCGATGAGATGAGGGCTTGGAACAAGGCTGTTGATGCCTATGTTTCTCAGGGCCTGGCTTATGCTAATGATGTCGAGGCCATGGAGCAGCTCTCCGCTGATATCTATCGTGCATATCAGGAGGTTGAAACTACCTTCAAGAGCTTCCGCAGCATTGTGGCAACCCAGGCTGAACTTGATGCTGCCATCAACACCTACGAACAGTATGCTGCTGACTACCGCGCACTTGCAGAGAAGTATCCTGATATCGATACGAAGATGGAGACTCTCCTGATGAAGGCGAATACCGCCAAGGACGATGTAGGTTACGATAACCTTACCAGAGATGGTGCGGAAATCCTTGCTAATGCTCAGACCGCCTTCGCAGCCGCTAAGAAGCGCTACGCTGATTGTCTTGCCAAACTCTCCTTGACGACCCTTACCAATATGGACAAGGTTGTCAATACTAGAAAATAAAAAACTTTGACTATGATATCTTATAGAAAACTTTTCATCGTGGCTTCGGCCGCTTCCGCTTTTGCAGCACAGATGCTGGCTGGCTATTCTTCACAGGGTCAGCAGGGTAGGGCCGATGCCGATGTCAAGGACACCGTTGTGGTGGACGACCGTTTCCCCGCCCCTCATCAGGGTATTGTGGAGGCTAAGATCATGATGCTTGCCCGTGCCTACGGTGACAGCATCGTCCTCCGCTGGGCGGGTGAAGACTTCGTTACCCAGCGCCGTCTCCACATGACTGGTGTGGACCTTTACCGTATCGATAAAACGGACGGTAAGGTCGATACCCTTGTGATGGGTTTCAAGCCTTGGACCCTCGAGCAGATGAAGGCGTTCTATCCTGAAACGGACTCGCTGGCCTATGGTGCCATGGGATTGATGTACAACGATACCCATCTCATGCCGGACCAGACGAATGCTGAGGCTGGAACCTTCGAGTCTCTCCTCGAAATCCATGATGATCAGCAGACGCGCTTCGGTTTCACCGTCATCCTCTCTGAGTGGCGTACAGACCTGGCGAACCGTCTCGCGATGCGCTGGACGGACCGCAAGGTCGTTCGTGGTCATCACTACGAATACATCCTCCAGCCTTCCAAGCGCAACCCTTGGAGCAGCCTCGTCATGGGAGCCGGTCATATCGCTGATATCGAGAATGTTCCCTACGAGCGCAAGAAGCTCCAGATGGAGATGGGTGACACCATTACAGGTCCGAATTCCGTCCGTCTGTGGTGGCAGCCCCTGCCTTATTCCACCTATGAAATCGACCGTCGCCGCTCTGACGAGATTATGTGGACGCGCGTCAACAAGAATCCCTACTTGATGATGTCTGTCGGTACTACCGATGAGCAGGACTGTTTCTATAAGGATATCGTAGAGCAGCCCGGTGACTACGAGTATCGTATTATGGCCCACGACGCCTTCGGCGACCTCACCCTGCCGTCGGATGTTTACAAGGTTCATATTCCCGATATGATGGGTCCGAACTCTCCCAAGATTCACGCTATTGAGATCAACCATACCGATCCCAACGACTTGATGAAGGGGGTAACAGCGACCTTCCATATCTCCAAGGACAGCATCGAGGATGACTTCGTTGGTTTCATGCCGCTCTATTATCACGAAAAGTGGACCGGCAAGGAGTGGAAGCGTCTCTCCAGGCAGTATTTCGGTGCCAACGATACCGTCTTCACCGTTGATGTTACGGGACTTTCCACCGGTATGGTGACCGTCGGTGCCTACGATGAGGCAGGTAATGCTTCTTTCGCCATGCCCACACTCCTCCGTCTCCAGGATGTCAAGGCTCCGGATGCTCCCCGCAATCTCAAGGCCGAGACGGACGCTGCAACAGGAACCATCAAGTTGACCTGGGAGGCTGACGAGGACGACATCGAGTATTTCGAGGTGGCCTTTGCCAACGATACCACCCACCAGTTCATGCTCGCCAGCACGAAGAAGAGTGCGGAGATGTGTTTCGTGGATACCGTGGATACACAGGTGAACCAGCGCTATATATATTATAAGGTACGCGCGATAGACTATTCCACCAACGAAGGCGCCTACACCCCTCCCTTCAGAGTCCAACGACCTTCAACCCTCGTTCCTTCCCAGCCCCATATCGACTCTACCTGGGTGAATACCGACGGTATCCACATGCGCTGGGGTTGTCCCGACGAACAGCAGATTGACGAGCACCGTCTCTACCGCCGTCTCGAGCACAGCCGCAGCAAGACCAATACCTGGCAGCTCATCGGCACCTTCAATCCTGATTCTGTCCGTGCCAACGGCAACTATGTGGAGCTCTGCGATGTTCCCGACTATATTCGCGACGACCGCTATCTCTATGCCATGGAATCTGTCAGCTGTAATGGCTTGACGAGTGGCAAGAGCGTTGCCTACTCTGTAGCCTGGGCCGGTGAGACCGTCTTCGATTGGGACATCGACCTGATGGGTGTCTTTGAAGAAAAGGCAGGCACCACCCGTATCGCCTGGGAGACTGACACCAATCTTCCCTACAAGGGCGAATGGTACTTCTGCATCTGGCGCAAGGGCCCCAAGGACAACCGTTTCAAGTTCCTGATGTCCTCTGCTCCCAACGATATGCTCCACACCGACTACCTCCTCCAGCCCGGAGAAGAGGCACAGTACTTCGTCATGATTCAGTTTGCTGACGGCCGTGAGAGCACACCCTCCAATATTGTAACGATTAAAGCTCCTGCAAAATGAGATTCTTCGGTATTTTCACAAGTCTGTTGCTTCTGCTCACCTTGCAGTCCTGCGGTCTCCTCGACTTCGGGATTGGCGATGTGATTGAGGAGAATCCCTCTTCTCCTTCAGCACCGAAACTGGCGTTGACGACAGACGACATCTTCACGATGGAAGGCGACACCTTCTCCATGAAGGCGTTGACGACGACGGGTGAAGTCTATCCTTACCCTGTCTTCTGGGCTACGGAACACGACTCCGTGCTGGTTGTCAAGGACAATGTCTTCTATGCCCTCAGCGAAGGTGAGACAACGGTGACGGCAGTGTCCGTGGAAGACCTTTCCCGCGCGACCTGTACGGTAAGTGTTCTTCCGAAGTGGACAGCCCCTGCGCAGCAGCCCTTTGAGACCGTGGTCCTCGCCGATGTCCGTGTGAACGGCAAGTATTTCGATCCCGAAACGATGCGTGTGGCAGCCTTTTTCCACAGTGAGTGCTGTGCGTTTGCCGAACCTATGGAGGCCAACGGCATTCAGTATGTCCGTTTCCGCGTACGGTCAGAATTTCTGCCGGTTACGGACGGCGATCCCGAGCAGATTCGCTTTGCGGTCCATCTTCCCGGCACCCTTCAGTATGAGTTCTTCGACCAGACCTGCGACTACGATGGTGAGACGCACGGTACCCTCGGCAAACTCTTCAAACTCAGTGTAAATTTCTAAAAATCTTTCGATTATGCGACGTCAATCTATATTCTTCTTTGTTCTTAGCGTTTTCACGATGATCCTCGGCAGCTGTACGTTGTCGATGGAGGAGTGGCTGTTGTCAGAAGAGGAGAAAGGTGTGTATGAACCCTACACCTATAAAAGTGATATTGCAGAAGTCACCTACCAGTTTAACGAAGGTGTAAAGCCCATTACAGACAATGTGATGGAGTACTTTGCTGCCGTTGAATCAGATACGATCATCTATTTCAAGGACAATGTTCCTCAGGAATGGATGCCTCAGGTGGGCGGTTATGTCATGATAGGCTGTAATATGGAATTCCCTATCGGCTACTATGGCAAGGTTTTAGAGCGTAGCAATACAAACGGTCTGATTCGTCTGAAGACGACCCAGGCTCAGACCCACGAAATCTTCAAGGATTTGAAGTATACGATTGACATGCCCATGACGATTTTAGACATTCCTGAGGATTGGACAGAAGAGGATTACAGATTGCCAGATAGTGTACAAGGTCCGTTAGCCAATTCGAGACGTAGATCCCGTGCTTCAATGGATGACAAAAAAATCTTCTTGGATTATTCTTATGTTAAGGATGAACTCCCTGAACTTTACGAATGGCAAATGAAGAAGCATTTCCCGTCTCGTTTAAAAGAATCTAGAGGTGAAGATATGCCAGAAGAGAAAAAAGACAGGTGGGTGAAAGAGAGAACTGTTTTTACTCTTACAAAGAATTGCAAGGCGACATCGTTTGATAAAGGAAAATATTTTGATCCTGAGGCCGGTGTTTCTGCTAGTATTGCATTCTACGAACAAGAGGAAGGAAAGGCAGAAAGGCAGAAACCTGGAATTACAGTATCTCTTCCTCAATTAGTAACACTATTGCAAGGACAGGAAAAATGGAAAGAGAAGGCATTTGAGGCTTTACAAGGTTCCCATACTGCAAAAAGCTTCAATGTCTTTACGAAATACACTGTTGAACAAAGTTCAAAAGTTCTCTATCATGCAGATTACGATAAAGAAACTGATACAAGTGAAGACTGGACTGATACAGAGAAAACGGTTACGGGTTCTTTAACCGTTGGATTTGACATAGATGGTAAAGCATATCTCAATTATCCATCAGATGCAGATAAAGCATGGAATGCTATAAATACATACCATAAAAATGTCAGAGCATCTTCGGGTTCTTCTTCTGGCCTAAATAAACTGCAATTTTTCCGTCTAAACAGAGTAATTATTGTTGGACCAGGTCTTGCATTTACTGTTAATGGTATTTTTGAAGTTGGTGTAAAAGTAAACGTTGGAATCTCTGGAACAGTATCTGTTCAGTATGAGACTGGAGAAAAAGCGGGTAACAAGCAATTCGGAAGATATCAAGAACCAATAAAAGAACCTCATCCAGGTAAGATAACAACTGACATTCAAGGTGAAGGACACTTTGACGCTGGAATTTATGTTGTAATCGGAGGTCAAATTCTTGCTGGTGGCTGTGTAGGAATTGGTGCCGAAATTACGGGTTCTGCGGGTGTAAAAATGAGTGTATCTTCTGACAACTATTTTGAAGGTGGCTCGAAGAACAAATTCACTGCAAAGAATATGTCTAGTAAGGATGTTATCCATCCCTATACAATAATTCAAGGTGTAGTCTATGGTACAGTATCACCAATGGGATTAGAACTGTATAAACAACAGATTGATTTACCTGAAAATGATTTCTGTACATTAAATTATTACGGATATCCTACTTTCTCTAATTCGTTTAAAAGTATTGATGCTAGATTTGTACCGAAAAGTGGAGGAACGTATTTAAAAGCAACATTACCTTTTAAATCACTAGGATTCTATCCTACTAATAAAACTTACGAACCCAGGCTAAGAGTTTACGTATGGACTAGAGATCATAAATTTGATTATACTAAAGACAATGATATTTTCCGCGATGACCCGGACTGGGAAATCAAGCCGGAAGTTGCTATCTATCCATTCAGGGCAATGACCTATGAGTTTGATGAAAGAGTTACTAGCTATGAATGCCCCCTCGTTGCGGACTGTCTTACTGACTTTCCAATGATAATATTGCCTTGCCTCTATAGCAAAGAATACGATTATTATCTGTACTATCCCGAATATGCCCAGATGCTGAAAAATCAGAAACCTTCAATTACTATTGTTGACGATGCTCAGATTAAAGGACGTAAACTAAATAGTAAGGAACGAATAGACTATCCGTTAGCTTCTGAAAATGCTCAGATTTATAAATTCGGTTATGTTTCACGCCTTAATTATGGCGATCATATTGACGAAGTAGAATGGTTTTTCAATTTATACGATTCAAAAGGGAAAAAAATCAAGCAAGTAACAGTTCCGATTAGACAATCTGGCTATAAAACAGGCTATTACTTCAACACTTTTGAATTTGTTTACACGCCAAAAGACGAAGGAGAGAACCTTACGCTCACTTGTGCACCTGCTTTGAAATACATGGGGAAATATGTCGATGATAATCCCCAAACACATTCAATGGTTCTTTATTCTGGCCTAGAAAAGGATTATCCCTGGAGTGTCGATAATTATGGAGATATCGAGTATATTGAAAGTGAATTTTAAATAATAATGGTTTTACTCTCTTTATTCTTGTCCTTGCTTTCTCCCGCCTTCAGCCTCCCGCCGGACTCCACCTCGGTGGTGCAGCATCTCCCAGTCTGCCACTTCGACAAGCAGTCGCATGACTTCGGGACCTTCAAGAAGGACAAGGTACAGCAACATACCTTCACGGTGACCAACACGGGACAGGCGCCGCTCGTCATTCATCATGTCGCCACCAGCTGCGGCTGCACGACGACAAACTATACAAAAGAAGCGATACTCCCCGGCAAAAAGGGAACGGTCACCGTTCAGTTCAACGGCGCCTCCCTCCGCACCGGCCCCTTCCGCAAATCCATCACCGTCTACGTCAATACGGTGCATGCCTACACCCGCCTCTTCGTCAAGGGAACTACGCAGTAGCGCTCAGTTCGCTCTTTTCGCTTGCTCTCCCTCGCTCCCTTCGATTGCGCTCCCTCGCACCCTTCGCTTCGCTTTGTTCCGAAGAGTCCCCGTCCCGCAACTCGGGGCGTAGTTCGCCCCGAGAAATATCGATTATCTATAACAACAATAATATTAACTATTAATCTCTCAAAATTATGAAAAGATTATTTTCTGTTTTGATGCTCATGCTTGTTACTATGGCAACATGGGCGGAGACGAAGCCAGAATGGACAGCCCCGAGTCCCAACGACTATCCGGCTAGCACCATCATCTCCTTCGACTTTACCGTCAACGGTGCTGCCGCCAGCTCCAATGACAACATTGAGGTCGCTGCTTTCATTGATGGCGTTTGTCGTGGTGTCACTACGGCTTCCAGCCTCAATTCGAACGTTGGCCGTTACGCTTCTCTCTATGTCTATGGTAATGCGGAAGACAATGGCAAAGACATTGAACTCCGTACCTTCGTTAACAGCCTCCAGTACAAGTTCACAACCACCTACAAGTTCTCTACCGAAGGTCGTTTCGGTGACCTCTCCGAACTTGTACACCTTGCTGTAATCGACCTGAGCAGTGATGTTACCTACTCGATGGATGACATCTATCTGGACATGGAAACCAACCCCAAGAGTGCAGACCTTTACTCGCTCCTGAAGGTGAACTACCATACGGCAGACGGAGCAAATGTTTCCACTACCTGGGCAGAACTTCCTGCTAAGCCCGTGAATTACACTTTCTTCGTGCAAACCCAGTTCTCTGACTATTATGGAGTAAGTGATAATTGCATTTCTGCAAAAAAGGCTACAAAGAAGACGGGCGAAGGTTTGACTTGCGCCTTGGTTTTAAATTATCAAACGAAGATTGTAAACTCAACCGTTTACATCACTCCCTACGACCGTCTCGATACCGATGTGAAGATTAAGTTGACGGACCTCACCGTTCCCTATGGTGCTGACTATGACATCCGTAACAACCTCGTCTTCCTCTTCCCCGATCCAACGGTAATGAGTTATGTTGCTTACGAGGAAGTTCCTTATGCGCGTTTGTCTCAGTTCCTCGGCTACACCCCCGATCTGACCTTCCAGTTGGAAACCTATGATTGGTGTAGTGACTATTTCGAGAATACCAACAACATGCCTAACTATATCACTCCGCTCAAGCGTACGGATAGAAAGGGTATCCCAGTGACGGTTAGCGGTTGGGGTGAAGGCTGCCAGTTTGCTATGCTGGACGATGCTGAACCTGCAACCCTCCGTATTACTCCCATCGACCTCTTCGACCGCTATACTGAAATGGTCCTCAGCAATGTCACCCTCGAAAAGGGCCAGACGGCAGACCTCCGCGATTACATCTCCTTCAAGATTCTGAAGGAAGATGCTCCTGAAAATCCCACAGAGTCTGACTACGACGTTGTAAAATGGGATAATCTCGCTACCTACCTCGGCTACAATCCAGATATTGAAATCAACTATGTAGGTACATATTCTCTCGGTGCTGACAATAGCTATATCGAGTCTGACGAGGATGATATCCTGACCATCACGGCTCTGAAATCTACCTTCACCACCGGTGTTAATCTTTATCTCAATGGTCTCAAGGGTGATGTCAAGCTGGGCGCAGAATCCAAGCTCTTCATCACTCCCTATGATGTCTTCGCTCAGTATCAGCCCACTGCAAAGCTCGCTAATATCGAAGTTAGAAAACTCGGTGATGCTGACCTCCGCGACTACATCACCTTCGAATTCACTATCGATGGAAACAAGGAAACGGTAGCTTACAAGGACCTTACCACACGCTTCGGCTATACTCCCAACTTTGCTGTAACCTGCCAGACAACGGAGACTCAGAATTACCGCGTTGTTGGTTTCACCCTCACCGGTTTGAAGGCTGTTGCTAACGATCCCATCAGCATTGTCCTTGCAGAAACAGATGGTCCTTCTTTCAATTTGTCAGCAACTGTAACGGTAACCTTGGACTATACTCCCCTCGAGAGCATAACTTTCTCTCTCCCCGATGAATTAAAGCGTTTCGAGACGACCCGCGTTCCGGCTACTGTTAATCCCGCTGATGCTGAATACGATGTTCAGAACTTCAAGTTCACCGTTACTTCCGGCCAGCTTACTTTCCCCAATGACTGGGAATTGGCAGATGTTCGTTTCGTCAAGGACAACGGTGCCCTCTATCTCGAGGTGACTCCCTATGTGGCATATCCTCTCTTCAAACTTGTTGCAAGCTATCAGAATGAAGATACTGACTGGAGTAGTGCTGGCTTCTTCTCTGTTCCCGCAGACCAGTCGGTTCCCAATGGATGGTCATGGTGCAGCTTCTATGGTTTGCTGGAAGAGACGGACCTTGTGGAATTTGATAATGATATCGCTGGCGATGCTGTTTATGATATTCGTACTCAGACCACCGATGCCTGCTACGATAGTAAATACGGTTTCTTCGGTAGCCTCACTAGTGTCACCAATAACCAGGCTTACAAGTTGAAGACGAAGGCTGCAGCTGATCTTACCTATAATGAAAGGGCTGTTGTCTACAGTTTGAACAATTCAACTGAAGTGGTATTGTACAAGGGTTGGACCTGGGTTGTTTATCCTTACCAGTACAACCATCCTCTCTATGACTTCGGCGAACTCCTTCCCAAGACCAGCGGTAACCGTGTCGTAAGCTTTAGCAATGGTTTTGCTGAGGCTAACGGTACTGCATGGACCGGTAGCCTGACCGAACTGAAGTACGGCGAAAGCTTCTTGTTCTACAATGCTGGTGAAACGACCCGGGTAACCTTCGGCAACGAAATGGTTACTCTCGAACAGCCTGACTTCTCTGCTGCTCCCTCTAACCGTCGTGCTCAGGCTCATAGCCAGTGGAAGTACAACGCTTCTGACTATGCCGACAACATGACCATCGTTGCTGAAATCACCAATGTTCCCGATGCTGAAAACTACACCATCGGTGCCTTCGTAGGTGATGAGTGCCGCGGTGAAGGTAAGATGGTTCAGTGTGACGACCGTACCCTCGTCTTCATCACCGTTCACGGTAAGGGTGGTGAAACCGTTAACTTCCGCATTGGCGACGGCCTCCAGGAATTCCAGCTCAACGAGACCGTTAACTTCAGCGCTGCTGCAGGTAGCCTCACCGCTCCTGTTCCTTTCCGCGCTCCCCTCGTAGTTCCCACGGCTATCGCTACCGTTGAAACTGCTCCCGCTGCAGAAGCTATCTACGACCTCTCTGGTCGCCGCATCGCTGCTCCCCAGCAGGGCGTTGTCATCGCTAACGGCCGCAAGGTTCTCCGCTAATATCCAGTAAGTCCCCTCCGGACTTGCCCACAGAATAAGCCTCCTCGGAACATCCCGTTCCGAGGAGGCTTTTTTATGCTCCGGACGCTCCGGAATATCCGGAACTTCCGGACAACCCGGAATCTCCGGACCTACCGGAACTTCCGGAATAATTTGCATATTTCCCCGGAAAGTCGTACCTTTGCCCCCCGAAATGAGCAGGCTCGTTCAAATATTAGTGATTTTGGTGGCTCTCGGGCTCCCGACACACTCCCTTTCGGTATGTGCCCGGACCCCTTTTTCCTTTGACCAAAATGACTATTCCTGGGAGCAGTTCGTTGAGGACTATCAGCAGTATGTGGCTGAGGCCGAAGAAGAAAGCGATAACTACGCCGAACGGTATGATTGGCTCGAGGAATTGAAACAAATTCACGAGAATCCCATTGATATCAATACCGCTGAGCGTGAGGATCTGCTTTCTTTTCATTTTTTAAGCGATGAGCAGGTGGACTCCCTGCTGGCCAAGCGTGACCGCTATCACGGTTTCCGCTCCCTGGGCGAACTGCTGACGGTTCGCGAACTGGGTTACCGCGAGCGCTCATGGCTTTCGTTGTTTATCACTTTCGGCCGACACGAACAGTCGGGGAGGGGAGTAGGAAGTGCGTCCTCTGCCTCCCAGTTGCAAGGGACACAGAACTTCCGCCGTCCTCGCCAGCACTCCGGGCAACGGCTCTGGAGAGACGGCTCTCACGAGGTCACGATGTCGGCGGATATTCCCCTCTACAAACGAGCCGGTTTCTACAAATATGATGAGAGCAACTACGCCACAAAGATGTTCCTCGGGAGTAATTTCTCCCATTTAATCAAGTATCAATACCAATTTGGTTCTCAGCTGAAATACGGCATTTCGTTACAGCAAGACTACGGGGAGCGCTTTGCGGCCTACGGTGCCAAGCCGTGGGACTTCTCCTCGCTTTATTTCTACTACAAAGCTCCGGTGACCCGAAAACCCTCGATGACGACGGGCCGTTCACCCTTTACGGTTGTTGCCGGAGACTATAAGTTGCAGCTGGGACAGGGGCTCATCGTCGGCGGATCGACTTGGGGCACGACCCTGGGCCTTCTCACAGGATCCCAACGCGAGGCCGTCCATCTGCGACCGCATACCGGCACTGATGAGAGTCACTTCCTCCGGGGTGCTGCGGGGAGCGTCCGTTTGGGAAATCAGCTGCAGTGGGAGCTGACGGGTTTCGTCTCCTGCCGCCAACTTGACGGTACGGTCAAAGGAGCTTCATCGCAGAATGATTTTGACAAGAATAGTTCCGATACCATCACGGCTTGGAAGACCGACGGCTTGCACAGAACCTTCCAGGAAGTTGCCAAACGCGGGGTGGCCACCCAGATGCTGATGGGCGGAAGGGTAGGGCTTGACGGCAGTCGTTATTCCGTCGGTCTCAATGGCGCCTACGCCCATTACAGTAAGATGTATTGGCCGGCCTATCGCCAGTACAACGCTTATTATTTAAGAGGAGACCGGGCAGCGGCTCTCAGTCTGGATTATTTTTTCCATTGGAAGCGGGCATCTATTCTCGGAGAGTTTGCCTACGATCCCATCAAAGACAATGTCCATCCCTCAACCGTCGACAACTCCGAAGAAATCAAGTCGAAAGGCTTCCCCTATGCCTGGATTACGGCGCTCCGTTGGCAGCCGCTTAGGACGCTGTCTTTGGCCCTCGAAATGCATTCTTTTTCCAAGGCTTTCATCACGCCGTACGGAAAGGGAAGTTACGGTGGCAACGCCTTCCAGAATGAGGAGAGTGTGCATTTCGGCGGAACTTTCCGCGGCTGGAAAAAATGCGAGATCTCCGGCAGTTTTTCCTATGCCTATCTCCCCCGTCCTGCCTACCTTGCCGATACCTGTTCCTATCGCTTCTCCGCTTCTTTGGGCGTTCTCTGTCATGGCGGAAAGAACTGGCAGCATAGTCTTCGCTACAAGCTTCAGAACCGCCAGCAGAATGTCTCCGGCTATGACGGCACGCTTTTGGAATGGCGCTCCTCCCAGCATCTCCGTTGGCAATCCTCCCGGACTTTCTCCCGCTGGAGTCTGAACGTCGGCAGTGATCTTTCGCTCTACCATTCGCAGGTGGTGAGCTATGACAAGGAGGGAAATAAAAGCGGCGGTCTTTCCAAAGGCGGTCTTCTCTATGCCCGCTGTACGATGCACCAGATGAAAAGGTTGACGCTATCAGCTTTCCTCGCAGGTTTTCTCACCGATAACTATTATGCGCGTTGCTATGCCTACCTGCCGCAGCTTCGGGGCGCCGTCAGCATTCCTTCTTTTTATGGCAAAGGTGTGGCCACCTGTTCCACCGTGGACTGGCGCATCTGGCATCAGCTGTTCTTCTCTGCGCGTTTCTCCCTCGTCCGCTATTTTGACCGCGACGCCATCAGTTCCTCCCTCAACCTTATCGAAAAGAACTACAAAGCTGACCTCACCTTCCAGCTTCGTCTCCGCCTCTAGTTTTCCCGCTTTCCGGGGTGTCTGTTTGGCGAAAAATACCGCTCACATACGTCGTATGTGAAGATATTTGCGTAACTTTGCCGAAAATATTAATACCGACGCCTATGGTTTTCAGAAAAATCCTCTTTTTCCTGTTGATGATGATGACGGGAGGCTCTCTGTCTGCGCAGGAAAATTTGGGGCTTAAGGATGTCTATAAGGACTATTTCAAGGTGGGCTGTGCCATCAACATGGGCAATTTCTACCATCCCGAGGACCTTGAACTGATCCTTCGCGAATACAACAGTATCACGGCGGAGAACGACCACAAGACAGGCATGGTGCATCCGCGCGAAGGCGTTTGGAACTGGCAAGGTGCTGATGTCATCGCCAACTTTTGCCGTGAGAACCATCTCCCCCTCCGTCTCCACAACCTCT
This sequence comes from Prevotellaceae bacterium UBA1746, assembly GCA_002314875.1. Lineage (GTDB taxonomy): Bacteria > Bacteroidota > Bacteroidia > Bacteroidales > Bacteroidaceae > Alloprevotella. The sequence goes on along the minus strand of DCHS01000051.1, from coordinate 6,481 downwards.
GCTGGCATGCCCAGTTCGCGGACTGGATGATGTACGATGAACAGGGAAATCCCGTTCCCGATGAAGTCTTCTATGCCCGTCTCCGTGACCATATCTTCACCATCGTTGACCGTTATCGCGATATCATTTATGCCATCGATGTCGTCAATGAGGCGATGGCTGACGGTGGTCCCGATGTGCAGCCTTATCGTCCTTCGAAGCTTTACGAACGCTTCGGCGACGAATTCATCGCCAAGGCCTTCCAGTTTGCTGCCGAGGCTGCCGGTCACGATGTCCTCCTGATTTACAATGACTATAATGCTGCCGACCGCTTCAAATCCCAGCGCATCTTCAATATGGTAAAGAAGATGAAGGAGGAATACGGAGTCCGTGTCGACGGCATCGGTATGCAGGGCCATTACAACATCTACGGTCCGAGTGCTGCCGAAGTGGATTCTGCCATCACGATGTACAGGAGGATTGTCGACCATATCCAGTTCACCGAGCTCGATGTCCGTGTAAACATGGAGATGGGCGGCCAGCTGCAGTTCAGCCAGAAGGGTGAGGAGATCACCGATGAGGTCAAGGCTCGTCATACTGAGCAGTACCGCGCCCTCTTCGAGGTTTTCCGCAAGCACCGTGATGTCATCGACTGCGTGACTTTCTGGAATGTCTCTGACCGTGACTCCTGGCTCACCTCCTCCAACTATCCCCTCCTTTTCGATAAAGCCCTCCAGCGCAAGGACGCCTACCGCGCCATCACCAGTTTCTAGCCGGTCCGGAACCTCCGGACACCCCGGTCCCCCCGGCTCTTCCGGTCCCTCCGGAACTACCGGAACCTCCGGACTCTCCGAGCGTGGCATAAGCCCCTCCCCCGTCAACTCCTGGCGTCGGTCCGTTCCGGTGTGAGCGGCGTCAGCCGCGAAATAATTATGATTGACCGCTGTTACCTCGAGATCACCAACATCTGTAACCTCAGTTGCGTCTTCTGCCCGAAGAACAAGCGGGAGAAGCGCAGGATGACTGTGGCCCAGTTCGAGGCCCTCACGGACGCCCTCCGCGGGCAGGTGCGCTTTCTCTATCTCCATCTGATGGGAGAGCCCTTCCTCCATCCCGACCTCGACCTCTTTGTCCGCCGTGCCAAGGACAAGGGCTTCGTCCCCATCGTGACCACCAACGGCACACTCCTGCCTCCGGTCCCTCCGGCATCTCCGGAACTTCCGGCACCTCCGGAACTTCCGGCACCTCCGGTCCCACCGGCCTACAAGTACCAGATCTCCCTTCACTCCCACGAGGGAAACGGCAAGACGACACCGGAGGCCTACATCTCCCGGGTGATGAGCTTCGCGAAGGCCGCCGCCGCCCTCGGCTCCATCGTTGTCCTCCGCCTCTGGAACGAAGGCGGCTATGATGCCACCAACGATGAGATCCTCCGTTTGCTTGCCGAGCACGTCCCCCAGCCGTGGACTGAGCGTCCCGACGGCTACCGTCTGGCCGAGAACCTCTACCTGGAGTACGACAAGATGTTTGAGTGGCCCGATGAAGCAGCCGCGGAGAAGGGCGAAGACATCTTCTGCTATGCTCTCCGCAACCAGATCGGTGTCCTCGTCGACGGCAGCGTCGTCCCCTGCTGTCTGGATCACGACGGCGACCTCACCCTCGGCAACCTCTTCGACCAGTCCCTCGACGCCATCCTTGCCTCGCCCCGTGCCCGTGCCATCTATGACGGCTTTTCCCGCCATCTCGCCGTCGAGTCCCTCTGTAAAAAATGCGGCTATGCCGCCCAAACCAAGCGCTTCCGCTCCTAATCCCCCGGTCCCTCCGGAACTACCGGTCCCTCCGGAACTACCGGAACCTCCGGACACCCCGGACTCTCCGGAACCTCCGAGTGCGGCGTCAGCCGCGAAACTATTTGCTCATGACACACAAAAAAGGCCTGCTGGCCATCAGCCCCGTCCTCGTCCTCGCGCTCCTGTTCCTCGGAATGGGCATCGCCTGGGGCGACTTCTACAAAGTTCCCTTAGTCGTCGTTTTCCTCGTTTCGTTGATTTACGCCGTGGCAACCACCCGCGGTGCAAGTATCGCGAAGCGCGTTGAACTCGTCAGCGCCGGTGCCGGCGAGAAGAATCTCATGATGATGATCTGGATTTTTCTCCTTGCAGGCGCCTTCGCCTATACCGCCAAGACCATGGGTGCCATCGACGCCACCGTCGATCTGACCCTTGCCGTCCTCCCGCCGAGCATGCTCCTCCCAGGCCTCTTCCTCGCGGCCTGCTTCGTCTCCATCAGCGTTGGAACGAGCGTCGGCACCATCGTTGCCCTCGCCCCCGTTGCAGCCGGTATGGCGGCTCCCACCTGCCTTCCGATGGGCCTCCTCATCGGCAGTGTCGTCAGCGGAGCCTTTTTTGGTGACAATCTGAGCTTTATCTCCGACACCACCATCGTCGCCACCCGTTCCCAGGGTGTTAAACTCTCCGACAAGTTCAAGGCCAATATCCTCCTGGCCCTTCCTGCCGCCCTCATCACCATCGTCATCTTCCTCGTTTTAGGACTGACAAAGACGGCTGCCCAGCCGGCGGAAGTCCTGGCATCAGCGCCCTCCCTTGCCGACATCAACTACTTCAAGGTTCTCCCCTATATCGTCGTCCTCGTCACCGCTGTCTGGGGTCTCGATGTAATGGCGGTCCTCGTCCTCGGTAATGTCCTCGCCGCCGTAGTCGGTCTAGCTTCCGGTGAACTGGATGTCGCTGGCTGGATGTCAGCCTCGGCCCAGGGTATGACGGGCATGACGGAGACCATCCTTGTCGCCCTTATGGCAGGTGGTATGATGGAACTCATCCGTCACAACGGCGGTATTGGCTACATCATCTACCATCTCACCCGAAAGGTCAAGGGGGTACGCGGTGCCGAAGCTGCCATCGCCGCTCTCGTCAGCATGACGAACTGCTGCACGGCAAACAACACCGTTGCCATCCTCTCCGTCGGCAAGATCAGTTCCGATATCGCCGAGCGTTTCGGGGTGAATAAGTGCAAAAGCGCCTCCCTCCTCGACACCTTCTCCTGCGTTGTCCAGGGTATCCTCCCCTATGGTGCCCAGCTCCTCATCGCCAGCGGTCTCGCCTCCATCAGTCCCTTCGAGATCATCCCCTTCCTCTATTACAACTTCCTCCTCGGCGTTGTTGCCATCCTCGGCATCATCTTCCGTTTCCCCCGTAAATATAGTTAATTGCCGGAACTTCCGGATTCTCCGGACATCCCGGTCCCTCCGGTCTCTCCGGACTTCCCGGAACTTCCGGTCCCTCCGGAACTTCCGGTCCCTCCGGAACTACCGGTCCCTCCGAAACTACCGGATCCTCCGGACCCTCCGGTCCCTCCGGCCCCAACCAACACCTATGAAAACTATTGCACAGTTTCTGACGAAATATCTCGCCGTTTTTATTTTAGCAGTGGGCGCAGTGGCCCTCTTTATCCCTGCAACCTTTTCGTGGATTCCCCCGAAGAGCATCAACTGGATGCTCGGCATCGTGATGTGCGGAATGGGCTTGAATCTCAAGCTCGAGGACTTCCGCGTTGTCTTCTCCCGTCCGAAGGACGTCATCATCGGCTGCCTGGCGCAGTTCATCATCATGCCGGCGTTGGCGTGGGGGCTCAGCGAACTTTTCCACCTCCCCACGGAACTCGCCGTCGGTGTCATCCTCGTCGGCTGCTGTCCCGGTGGTACTGCGAGCAATGTCATTACTTTCCTGGCCAAAGGTGACCTCGCCCTCTCCGTGGGAATGACGACCATTTCCACCCTCCTTGCGCCCCTCCTCACGCCGCTCCTCGTCCTCTTCTATGCCGGTCAGAGCGTCGATGTCGATACTTGGGGCATGTTGCTGAGCATCACGCAGGTCGTCATTCTCCCCATCATCATCGGCATCGTGCTGAATTATTGGTTTGGGAGTTTTGCAGAAAAGGTAAAGCCCTATATGCCTGCCGTTTCTACGCTGGCCATCGCTACCATCCTCGGTATCGTGGTCTCTCTCAATGCTGAACGCATCCTCACCTCTTCGCTCATCATCATCCTTGTGGTGATGCTCCATAATCTCTGCGGTCTCGCCCTTGGTTTCCTGACGGGAAAGGTTCTCGGTCTCGAGCGTCCCCAGCAGACGGCCATCTCCATCGAGGTCGGCATGCAGAACAGTGGTCTTGCGACCTCCCTCGCCGCCACTCATTTTGCGATGTTCCCGCTGGCGACTATCCCCGGTGCCATCTTCTCCGTCTGGCACAATTTCTCCGGTGCCCTCGCCGCCTCGCTCTTTAGCCGGTCCTTCCGGTAACTCCCGGAACCTCCGGAACTTCCGGACAATCCGGACTCTCCGGCCCACAAAAAACTCCCGCCCAGTCTTGGGCGGGAGTTTTTTATGATATATCCGAGTAATTCGTGAGGTCGTCTTTGAGCTGTCGGAGTCGCGTCCAGAGGACACGGTACTGCGGGAGAGATTCGTCGGGGTCCTTGGCAATAATTCGGGCTGCCGCCTCGCGGGTTTCGCTCATCAGGACGGTATCACCGATCAGGGAGGCAATACGGAGATTGATGGGAAGACCAGACTGCGCCGTTCCTTCGAGGTCACCGGGACCGCGGAACTTCAGGTCTGCCTCGGCAATCTTAAAGCCGTCGGTCGTCTCGACCATGATGTCCATACGTTCCTGGGTAGACTCGGCAAGACCTTCCTTGGTGACCAGGATGCAGAAACTCTGTTCCGCTCCTCGTCCCACGCGGCCGCGAAGCTGGTGGAGCTGGGCAAGACCGAAGCGCTCTGCGTTCTGGATGACCATCACGCTGGCATTGGGCACATTCACGCCGACCTCTATCACCGTTGTGGAAACGAGAATCTGCGTTTCTTTGGCGGAAAAGGCACGCATGGCCTCCTCCTTCTCGGCGGGTTTCATCTTGCCGTGGACCTTTCCTACCGACCAGCTGGGGAACATCTTCCGCGTCTCTTCGAAACCCTCTTCGAGCGCTTTGAGATCCATCTTTTCGTTCTCCTCGATCAGCGGATAGACGATGTAAATCTGGTGACCGCGGTTCAGTTCGGTAACGATACCGTTGAAAATCTGCGAGTTATTGCGGTTGGTAAAGTGCAGGGTGGTGATGGGCTTTCGTCCCGGTGGGAGTTCGTTGATGACACTGACATCAAGATCGCCGTACACCGTCATCGCCAGCGTTCTCGGAATCGGCGTCGCCGTCATCACGAGGATGTGGGGCGGTCGGGTGTTCTTGGCCCAAAGCTTGGCGCGCTGCTTGACACCGAAACGGTGCTGCTCGTCGATAACGACCATACCGAGGTTCTGGAAGACCACCGTCGGTTCAATGAGGGCATGCGTTCCGACGAGGAGTTGCACCTCGCCGTTCTCAATACCTTCGAGAACCTTGGTGCGGCGCTTTCCCTTCACATTTCCGGTGAGGAGTTCCACGCGGATACCGAGGGGAGCGAGCTGTTCGCTGATTCCTTTGTAATGCTGTTCGGCAAGAATTTCCGTCGGCGCCATGATACACGCCTGGAAACCGTTGTCGAGGGCGAGGAGACTGATGAGCGTTGCCACCATTGTCTTTCCCGATCCCACATCACCCTGAAGGAGGCGGTTCATCTGGCGTCCGGACTGGAGGTCGGTATGAATCTCCTTGATGACACGTTTCTGCGCTCCGGTGAGTTCGAAGGGGAGGTGTTTGGTGTAGAAATCGTTGAAATAGTGCCCGACGCGGGGGAAGGGAAAACCCTCGTAGCCCGTCTTTCTGTCGCGGGTGTATTGGAGGATGGAAAGTTGGAGGTAGAAAAGTTCCTCGAACTTCAGCCTTCGTTTGGCCTCGCTCACCGCAGCAGCGCTCTGGCTGAAATGGATATCGCGGATGGCCTGCTCGTGACTGATGAGGTGGTGCTCACGGACGATGTCCTCGGAGAGTGTCTCCGGGATGGAGGTGATTTTCTCAAAAGCGTTGGCAACGAGCTGGTTGATGACCTTTGAGGTGACACCGCGGTTCGTGAGTTTCTCCGTCATATGGTAGACGGGCTGCATACGGAGGAGGGGGCGGTTCTGAATCTTCTCCAGTTCCTCCATCTCCGGGTGGGCGATGTTGAAACCGTGCTGGAACATCTTCGGTTCGCCGAAGACCTGGTAGTCAACGCCGACCTTGTAGACCTTTTCGAAAGCCTTGATATTCCGGAACCACACCAGGGTGACGAATCCCGTGCCGTCGGTAAAGGTGGCGACGAGACGTCTCCGCGGGCCTTCGCCGAGGGTGTTGAAATTGACGATGCGGCCGCGGATCTGGATATTCTGCATTCCCTCGATGATATCGCAGATGCGGTGTACCTTCGTACGGTCCTCATGGCGGAAGGGATAGCAGTGCAGGAGGTCCGCCACCGTATGGATGTCAAGTTCCGACGCAAGCAGTTGAGCCCGCGCGCTACCGACACCCTTGAGGTACGTAATATCTTGGTCGAGGAAGTGATACATAAGA
>DCHS01000052.1:222552-300062 GCA_002314875.1 Prevotellaceae bacterium UBA1746 | reverse complement strand
ATCTGATTTACGGTGGCATCAATGCTGCTCCCGTCCGCATCCTCGTCGAGGAAGAGGATCTCGAAGCCGCAGTATCCCTCCTCAAGGAAAACAACGAAGAATAATCATTAACCTAAATAAAACAAAACTCTGTTTTTATAAGAATAAAACATTTAAACTTATAAAACTCTTTCTGTTTTGTACGATTCATTATGAAGACAAGATTACTCACATTCCTTGCAGCCCTGTTTGTTGGCTTCTGTTCCTGCCTCACGACGCAGGCGACAGTCGTTGTGTCCGATGACGGAAAGACCCTTGACATCACCGTCGACGACATGCTACTCACCGACCATACCTACCTCCCCTACGGCTACGGATGGTGGCAGATGATTACCAGCAACTCCCTCCAGGACGACATCGTCATCAACCTCTCAGCTTCCAACACCGACCATCTCCTCGGTACCTATACCAATAGCCAGATGGATAAGGACTACACCTTTATCCATTACTATTCTACCAAGAAGACGGTGAACTTCAAGAGCCTCAATATGACTGTCACCTCCATCGATTTCCGCACTTTCCGTTTTGTGGGAAGTGCTGTAACCACGGAGGGTGTGACGGTGAACTTCAACCTCATCGCTGGCGACGAGGAAGTTGCTCCGCGCGAAGATCCCATCGTTGAAGAGGAGTCACAGCCCGTCGTTCGCGTTTACAAAGGCACGAATGAGGACGGCACGGCGAAGGTCGTTGCTGAAGTTGCTGCTGCTGACAGCATCACTTTCTACGAGACGGAAGGTGCCCATGCCAAGACTGGTTATGCTGCTACCAAGGACGGCAATGTCCAGGAATGGGTTCAACTTTGGGAAGGTGGTCCCAAGTGGGCACAGTTCAATGTCGGCAGCTCCATCCTCTCTTATGTGAAGGCTGGTACGAACCTGAGTTATTATGGCATCGTCAACAAGGCGGCTGTCGGTGGTTCCTACACCTGGGGCGGTCATAAGGATTTGGACAATGCAACCTATAACGAGACCCTCGGCGAAAATGCTACCCTCACCGGCGACGACGACACCGCAACTTATCTCTGGGGTGACAACTGGCGTATGCCGACTTATGACGAACTCACCGAACTCTGGAATAACGGTCTCACCACCTGGCAGTGGTACGATGGCTATTGGACCAAGTACAAGGACTGCATCATCGCTGGTTTCCAGGTGAACGGCGTCGGCGAATATGCGAACCAGGAGATCTTCCTTCCTGCTGCCGGTTTCTCTCTCGAGAACGCCCTCAACGCCTATAACGGCTATGGTTTCTATTGGTCATCCACCTCCACCGATGCTGTGAATGCTTATTGCCGCTACTTCTACAATCCCGAACGCGGTGAATACGGCTACTTCCGTGGTGGCGGCTGCTCCGTCCGTGCCGTGCTGAAATAATCTCCGCATCATTGCGAGCACAAAACACATCCCCTGCATATCACTTGATATGCAGGGGATGTTGTATGTTTTGGTGAAATAATTTTTACTCAGACTTTCACCCTGGATTTTAACCAGATTTTAAGGAGCGATAGCGACGACCACAGAAAATCCCTCCCTTATTTTTGAGTAGATTTTATCTAGATTTTAAAATAAATATTTAAGTAAAAATCCAACCTGAAAATAGTTTGACGCAAGCTAAAGAGGGCGCTCGTTCCTCGCTTAAAATCAGGTGAAAATCTTTGGAAAATCTCGGTAAAAATCTCCTTCTTAAACCTTCTTTTTAGAACTGGAAGTAAATGAAGGGCTGCATCTCAGCCGTGACAAACTGGTAGGTGAAGAAGACGACGAGGATGGCGACAATGCACATCACAGGGAGGGGAAGTTTCGCGAAACAGATGCGATAGCGACGCTTCAAACGGGACGGCAGCCAGTGGATGATCATTCCCAAGACAAAGAGGATGAAGACATTGTGATAGGCACTGACAACATCCCAGACATTGACGGACCAGCGGGTTCCCATGGCGGTCACCATCTCACGGGCTATCTTCCACGCGGTCTCGTTGGCAACAGCAGGATCAAGGTTGGAGCCTGAGCGGAAGAAGAGACGGGTGAAGGTGATGAAGGTGAAGGTGACGAGGATGGCCCAGGCGTGGGCGGTGACTTCGGTGAAACGCGTCGAGGTGCCGTGACATACCTCTTCATAGATATAGCGTACCCACGCGGAGAACACAATGAAGAGCATGAAGGCCATGAGGACATTCCACAGCGGTGCAGGACTGTACCATATCAGACCGGCAAGAATGGCTGTAAGCAGTGTGCAGATAAGGGCCCGGCGAAGGAGAGACATATCGCGCCAGAACTTAAAGACAATCATACCGACGCCGTTGAGACCACCCCATATCATGAAGTTGATGCTGGCGCCGTGCCACAGACCACCGAGGAGCATGGTAATCATCGAGTTGAGGTTCGCATAAATCTTGCGACGCTTCTCGGGATAACGATAGCCGGTGAAAACGACGAGACAGAAGATGATGAGAACGACGAGGGAAATCCAGATGTTTCCGGAGAGAATCAGCGCAGCAAGGGTGATGGTACAAATCCAGAAGAAGGTTCCGAAGGTGATGTTACGGTTACCGCCCAAAGGAATATAAAGATAAGTCTGGAGCCAGCGTGAGAGGGAGATATGCCAGCGTTTCCAGAAATTGCCGCAGTTGGGGGCTTTATACGGAGAATTGAAGTTCGCAGGGAGATGGAAACCCATGAGGAGACTCAGACCGATGGCGATGTCTGTATAGCCGGAGAAATCGGCATAGACCTGCAAGGAATAGAAGAAGAGTGCGCAGACGGTTTCAAAGCCTCCGAAGAGATGGGGATTGTCAAAGATTCGGTCAATGAAATTCACCGCTAGATAATCAGAAAGAACGATTTTCTTCACAAGGCCGTTGAGAATCCAGAAGATAGCCATACCGAACTGCATGCGCGAGAGGTTGTACTTTCTGTAAAGCTGGGGAATGAAGTCCGAAGCCTTAACGATAGGTCCTGCTACCAACTGTGGGAAGAAACTTACATAGAAGCCAAAGTCGAGGATGTTGCGGACAGGCTTCACGAGTCCTTTGTAAACATCTGCCGTATAACTGATTACCTGGAAAGTATAGAAGGAAATACCGACAGGAAGGATGATCTTATCAACGGAAAAGACATTGCTGCCAAGGACCTGGTTTCCCATCTGTGCAGCGACATTGGTAACTTCGAAGGTCGTGCCGAAAAGTTGTCCGAAGAGATCGGCGAAAAAGTAGCTGTATTTGAAATAGCAGAGAATGCCGAGATCGATGAAGACACTGAGACAAAGGAGGGCCTTGCGTTTCCAATGGACTTTCGATTTGTAAATTCCCTGCGCGATGAAGAAATCCGTTATCGTCACTAAGATCAGCAGACCGACGAAGAAGCCACTCGTCTTATAATAAAAGAGGAGGCTGACGAAGAAGAGGTAGCTGTTACGAAGCAAAGGACGGCTCCCCGTCAACGCAAAGAGGGCGAAGACGAGGGCAAAGAACGCCCAGAACTGGAACTGGGTGAACAGCAACGGACTATTGGGGTCGAAGGAAAAAACGTGTTGTAAATAACCCCAGAATAATTGTAGTATTTCCATAGAACACTTTTACCCAAATTAAGGCATAGGATTTGGTGTACCCTCGGTACCCAGGTCACTGTCCTGAGCTGGGTTTTCTATTTCCCCTTCTGGGTGTATTTCTGTATCCTCCTCTTTCGGAGCGGTTTTGGGTTTCGGAAGCGGTTTGCCTTCCTTGACTTTAACCTCCTGATGCTTCAACGGCTGACGGCCAGTACGGATTCGGTAGGCATCGTGATAAACCTGGAGGGTGTTGCAGAGCAGACCGGCCATCTTCTCAGCACCTCGGACGCTGAAATGAACATAGTCGTGGGTAGCGAAACCGACATTCACCATCTGCGCCATCGTTCCCTCACCTCCCATCGCATCGAAGAGACTCCAATAGGCGGCTCCTGAAGCATTCGCCATCTGACGGAGGGCCTTATCGATTTTCGGCAACTGCGGATAGGTCTTGTAACTTCCACGGATGAGCGTACTCATATCGGCAGGACCGATGAAGAGAATTTTGGCTTTCGGAGCCATCTGCTTAAAGAGGGCTATCTGCTCGCTGAGCTGTTTCATATAGGCCTCGATCTTTTCGTCGGTTTCGGTGTAAGGCACACTGTTACCGCCATACTGAAGGATGATGAGACCGACATTCTGCAACTGGAAATAAGGAGCGAAACTCTTGCGGGCAATCAACGTGAAGATGTTTCCCGAGCATCCGCGCATAGGGATATTATCAACATTGACACCGGTAGGGCTATCGAGGAGAATGCTGTATAAATCCATCTCGCCGGAGATCGTCAACTGACAGCGTGTAGCCGCAGGAATCTGTGCGGAATATTGCTTCATTCCGTCAATCTCTTTCTCAAGGGTAAGAGGAACATTATGTTCGCGAACTTTGGCCGTCATAGAGCCTGTTCCCGACATCAGAACACTCACCTTGTTGAAGACGGCAGAGTGCGGATATTTTTCTTTCTGACAACTCGTAAGGGTGTAGTGAACACTTCCGCTGAGATGTGTGGAAGCACCCATCGGGCCATATTTTCCCTTGTTGCCATGCTTATCGTAAGCATAGATGACGAAACTCGGCAGTTCAGGCGTCATATTTCGCAACATCGTCATCATCGGAACCACCTCGACGGGGGTCAGCATTCCCACGCCATTTCCTCCAAACTCGTCCTGATAATAATGACGGAGGGTGGCGGTCATTCGGTCCTCTTCAATCTGAGAATCAGCATAATGCATAATGCGGACATGCTTCTTACCAGACTGCTCCAAAGCCTCAAAGAAGGAATCGAAATAATGGGTATCGTTGTTGGGGAAGGTGATGCGCGCAGGATCATTTTTGAAGAAATTATCGAACTTTCCCAACTGCGCATTACGGAGAGACTCCTGGCGTTTGCGAAGAATATCCTCGGGGGATTCCTGCACGACTTTCGGCTTGACTTCCAGGACCTCTTGGAGGCTCGGGAATTCAAGTTTCCAACTGCCGATTTGTATTCCCTTCGGAGGGAAGAACAGGCAGATCAGCGCAAGTCCAACGAGGACTCCCGCCATGAATAGAAGGGTTTTATATTTCTTCATGAGTTTCAGGTTGAGGAGCAGGAGCAGCTGGAGTCTCAGCAGGCTTTTCCTCGGTCTTCTCAGTAGGTCCTACCATGGGAATATCAGCATCTATCTGCTTAGGCTTCAGATGTTTTAGATTTTTCTTCGTAGAATCGGAAGCATGACGGAGCTTCTTCACTTCCTTGGGCTTTTCTGCCTTCGGTTCCTTCTTAGCAAAACTGAAAGGACGGACCGTATGGTGGAAGATATAGGCCGGACTCGTCAGGGTGCCGAACTCGTAACCTTGGGACTTGTAGAAATTGATAATCGCAGGGAGAGCAGCAGCCGTCGTCGCCTTCTTCGGACCATCGTGGAGAAGCATGCAGATCTCATTGCCTCTTAACTGGCACGCACGCTTAATAAGCTTAGTCACAGGGACATTGGAACCCGAAGCATCGGAGGAATCAGCATTCCAATCGACATACTGATAGCCTCGCTGCTGGACTTCATCGCAGAGTTTTACCATGAAATCAGGGTCGTCGTTGAAATGGGCGAAGGCGTGGTTGGAACTGCCTCCCGGGAAACGGATGACATTGGAGCGCTCACCGGTATATTTCTCGATGATACGCTGAATCTTCTCGAGGTCCTTGAAATAGTCCTCGAAACTTTCATAAATGCTGAATTTATGGGAATAGGTGTGAGGAGCAACGACATTGCCATCTTCGTGGGCCTCAGCAAGATAACGGTAATAACGAGGATATTGGGCGGTAACAAAGAAGGTGGCCTGAACATCATTCTCACGCAGGACGCGGAGAATCTCCTCCGTCTGCGAAGAAGGACCGTCATCGAAGGTCAGATAAATAACTTTACGTTCAGGATTCTTGACGCGGATGGCCACTTTTTTCTCAGAAGTCTCGCCGGTTACTGCCGTCGCAGTATAGGTCACTTCGTAGTCTCCGGAAACGGTATAGTCGAGGTCGGAGGCGTCGCAGGTAACAGCCACGCTGTCACCATGGAATACCGCCGAAACATTCTTCATCATGTCAAGCGTATCCCCCAGATTTACCTCTCTGGGATAAGCCTTGATGATCGGTGCCAGCGTATCCTGCGCAGAGCCGTCAGATGCGAACGGATTGCGGAACCCGTTCACACAGCTCGTCTCAACCGCCACACCGATGACCATCACCAGTGCCGTCGTCAGTACACGCATAATGTATTTCATTTGTAAAAATATAACCAATTGAATCTCAATCGTAGAGATAGTATTTCTTAGAGAGAGACTTGAAGGCTTCCTTGTCCTTGTCCCAATAGGGTTTGGCGTCGGACCAAAGGTGACGCTTCATGAAAAGCTGGCGGATTTTCTTAGAGCCACAGACCTTGTCAATCATGTTTTTGCGGCTGGATGAAGTCTGCGCCAGGAAGTCGTGATTCGGATAGAGTTTGTAGAGTTCCTGCGCCACGAGGAACTGGATGTCGGTGAGTTCCACCTTGTCGTAATCGGTAATATAGACCTGGACACCGCCGAGTTCCTTACCCTGACCGATGGAATAATACGGAACATAATAGATGGGGCGGAAGACCACACCGGGAATCTGCAAGGCATTCATGGCATCAGCAAATTTTCCTGCGTCGATCCACTGGGCGCCGAAGAGACGGAACGGAAGCGTATAGCCACAGCCGATGGAGAAATTGTCCACCTCGCCGATGATGCCGGAGACCGCATAGAAAGGAGCCGTCACAGCCTCGGGGATGTGCGGAGAAGCCAGCACCCATTCAAGGCCTGTCTGATCGTAAGTCATACTGCGATGCCAGCCTTCCATGGGAATCACCGTCAAATCGCAGGGACGGCTGCCGATGAGACCTTCCTCGTTCATCAACGTGGCAATCTCGCCTGCTGTAAGGCCATAGATATACGGAATCTTGAATTTGCTGACGAAAGACACACAGTCATCCTCTGTGATATTGCCTTCAACCTTCAGACCGCCGAGAGGATTCGGACGATCAAGGACCATGACCTTGATATTACTGCGAGCCGCTGCTTTAAGGACATTTCCAAGCGTAGATATATAAGTAAAGGAGCGACAGCCGATGTCCTGGATATCATAGACCAAGATGTCAATTCCTTTCAAGATAGACGCAGACGGCATGGCATTCTTTCCGTAGAGCGAATAAGTAGGCAATCCGGTACGCTTATCCACCTCGTCCTTCACAGAACTTCCAGCGTGTGCACTACCCCGTACTCCGTGTTCAGGACCATAGAGAGCTACGAGCTTTACATTCGGTGCATTGTGGAGAAGATCGATATCAGAAACCAGATTGTCATCAACACCCGTAGGATTTGTCACCAAACCCACGCGGAGTCCTTCCAACGGCTTGTAATTCATACTCTTCAAGACCTCAATACCCGTCTTCACCTTGGCAGAAACCACCAGGAAGACGAGCAAAAAGGAAAGGAGGGTCATATATCTTTTCATAACGCGCAATGAGATTAGAAATGCAAAAGTAGTGATAAACCGCTATCCCAACAAATTTTATCGACAAATTTCTGCATATTTTTTGCAAAACGTTTTTTGCTGAATACTTTGGATAGCATAAGGTTTGCACAACCAGCATCGTAAAAAATTGTTACAAAACACCTTTCCCTTTTCCCCTTACACCTCTAAATATCGTATTTTTTTTGAATTTCATCGATAAATCCAGCAAAAATTTGCCAACTAAGTCAAAATTTATTAATTTTGCAGAGTTTTTGTAATTTGCAAAAAGAATATTTCAACAAACCCGAATATGAATTAGAGATTTTATCTCTCCATTCCTAACCAACCCAATGACCCGTAATCTCCACACTTTGATCTGTATCGGCCTCGGCATGATGGCAAATTTGTCCGCCTGGGCCCAGAACACCTCAAGCGATAAGGCGATCATCCATACTTACGACTTCGGCGACCAGAGTATGCTCGTAAAAATGAGCAACAATGGCAAATGGGCCGTCAACAATGGTGACAAGGTACGTATCGTGAACCTTGACACCCAGGAGGCTGTGGCTATCAGCAGTGCCGAGAAGACCGAAAATGCCCGCGACATCAGTGACGACGGTACGGTGGTTGTTGGAAGCAAGGCTGAGAAACCCGCCGTTTACAGAAAAGACAGCGGCTGGAAGACCCTTGCCACCAAAGGCCTCTATGTCTATGGTAGCGCCAGCAGCATCACCCCCGACGGAAAACTTGCCTGCGGTACCCTCTCCCAGGATACTGACGGCTACTACTCTACCGCTGCTTTGTGGGATCTCGAAACCGGAAAACTCATCGAGACCCCGAATCTGCCGAAAAAGGATATGGCCCATGAAGATATGGGAATGATAGACTTCCGTGGAGGAATCTCTCCCGACGGACAGCATCTTCTCGGTAGCATGTCCTATAGTTACCTCCCCGCTGGCGGAGGTCTCGGCGGTTGTTTCTATTTTGTCTATCACCGTGAGACCGCGACCTACGACGTCATCGGCTTTACCGAATCCGACACCCAGCGCTGGACTCCGAAAGAAGACAACCTCTACTTCATCGGCGATGCCGTCTTCTCCAATGACGGACACTATGTTACTGGTGGCGCTTATTATGTAGAGGAGATTGAGGGAAGCGAATGGGGCAACGAATATGAGGCACCCTTCCTCTATGACACCCAGAGCGGCACCTACAAAGGTTATACAGAAACAGAATCGCAGGCTGCAGAATCCTGGGCTGTAAGTAATTCGGGCATTGTCACCCTCGGTTCTCCCGTTGGAACTCCCGTCCGCGAATGGAGTGTTCGCCATGGAAAATACTGGTTCTCCCTCCAGCAGATTCTCAAGCAGAAATATCATCAGGATTTTGCCAGTGAAACAGGATTAAGCAATACGGGAACAGTCCTCTGCATCAGCGATGACGGCAAGCGTCTCATGGCCTTCCCCGATCCTTACAGTTCCTACACCATCGATTTCCCCGTTCCCATCGAGGAACTTTGCAATGATCTGAAACTCCTCGGCAACTTCACTCCCGATCCTCTCGAAGGTTCTTCGGTTTCCCATCTGAAGACCGCCACCCTGACTTTTGACCGCAATGTCGATGTCCTCGTTGCCAACAATGCGGCGCAGATTCTCGATGCCGACGGCAATGCCCTTTTCAACAGCACCGCCTTTGAAGCAGAAGGAAAGACCGTTACCGTAAAATTCCGCAAGGGAACCATGGAAGAAGGCCAGACCTACAGTCTCTATCTTCCTGCCGGCTCCATTGCAATGACCGAAGATCACAGCCAGACGACGGAAGCCATCTACATTACCTACAAAGGTCGTGCAGATGAACCTGTTAAGTTGGAGAATGCTTTACCTGCCGACGGCAGTACTTTTGCCAAGATCGATTACAGCACCAATCCCATCATGCTGACTTTCGATACAGACATCAAACTCACCGACGATGCTGCAGCCGTTCTCTATCGCAACGAAGAGGCAGAACCCTATTGCGACTTGCGACTGGCCTATTTCGGCATGCAGGTGGCAGTGTTCCCCTCAACGACGCAGTATCTCTTCGACGGCAGCGCCTACCGCGTTGTTGTCAGTGAAGGTTCCGTGACTGATGTTGGCGGAAACAATGCCAACGAAGAGATTACCCTCCACTATAATGGTAATTATGAGCGCGTGATTTCTGCTGACGAGGTAGTTCTTTTCAGCGACAACTTCGACAACGGCTACGGTAACTTCATGATGTGGTGCGGTGACCAGAATACACCGACGGCAGAAATGACCTCTTGGGACTTCTCCACCGGTATGGCATGGGGTCTCGTCCGTGATGACGAAGCCAGCGCAGACCGTATGGCGGCCAGCCACTCCATGTACTCCCCTGCCGGAAAGAGCGACGACTGGCTCGTTATTCCGCAGATTTACATCCCCGACGGACTTTGCACCGTTAAGTTCCTCAGCCAGAGTTATCTGAAGAGCAAGAAGGACTATCTCAAAGTAGTGGTTTGGGAAAATGACAATGTCATCAACACCCTCACCGAAAGCCACATCAACCAGATGAAGGCTGAAGGAAAGGTGGTTTACAATGAACTCCAAAGCCCCGGCACAAAGGAAGAAGTCCTCAGCGGCGACTGGACGGCCAACAGCATCAGCCTTGCTGATTTTGCCGGAAAGAATGTCTACATTGCTTTCGTCAATGAGAACGAGAACCAGAGCGCTATCTTTATGGACAGCCTCGAGGTACGTCATGATATGGAGTTCCTCGTTTCCTTTAATTACGATACACGCGTAGTCAATCAAGAAAGCGCCGAAATCAAGGGAACGATTACCAATAACAGTCAGGAAAAGACCTACCATAGCCTCAGCGCAACCTTGAAGGATGAGGGAGGAAATGCCATTAGTACCTGGGAAGAAACGACGACCTTCAAGCCCGGTGACAAGGTGAACTTCTCTTTCACAAAGCCCCTCCCCCTCACTTTTGGCAAGACCAACAAATTCACCGTCGATGTGATTTGTGACAGTGAGAGCAACGAGGTCAAAGGAAGTATTGACAACCTTGCCTTTGAACCTACCAAGCGTGTTGTCCTTGAAGAATATACAGGCCGCGAATGTGGTAACTGCCCGCTCGGAATTCTCGCAATCGAGAAACTTGAAGCCCGCTATGGCGATCACTTCTTGCCCATTGCCATTCATACCTACGGCAGTGACCCCCTCGGAAGCGGTCTCGGGAACTACTCCTCTTCTCTCGGCCTTGACAGTTATGGCGCTCCTTCGGGAACCATTAACCGCAATACCCCCTGCTATCCCGCAGTAAGTTCCAGTAATGAAGAAGTTACCCGTTTCTATTTCTCCAAGAATGATGCTCCGGTTGAAACCGACGCACTCTGGGCAGACATCGTTGCCGAGGAAATGGAAACGCCGGCAGCAGGCAATATCAGTCTCACGCTGAACTACGATGAAGGCCAGCAGCTGATCAATGCCGACTGCGACATCTGCTATGCCCTCAACGCTGATAACCTCAATGTCAATCTGTTGGCCGTTCTCCTGGAAGACGATGTAAAGAACATCCAGTACAACTATATGTCTTCAACCTCTTCTCCCGACTTGGGCGAATGGGGCTTAGGTGGAACATACGGTGAGTCCGTTGTAATCTACTATTGCCAGGATGTCTGCCGTACCGCAATCGGCTTGACCATCAACGGTACCAGCGGCCATGTTCCTTCCAGCGTTACTGCCGGTGAACATTACAAGGCCAATATCGCCATTCCTGTTCCCAGCGCTGTCAGCACTGTTGAGAACTGCAAGGTCATCGTCATGATGATTGACAATAACACTGGCCGTGTCATCAATGCTGTCCGTGCAAAAATGGAAAAGCCCGACGGCATCAGCAATATCGAAAGCAATACCACCCACGAAGTCCTCTATGACCTCCAGGGTCGTCGCGTCAGCAACACCTCCCACGGCATCTATGTCCAGGGTGGAAAGAAAGTGATTAAATAATTACAACATGAAAACAATATTCAGACTCTTTTTAACTTTAATGGTAGGACTCCTCTCCCAGTCGGCAATGGCTGAGGAATGGGGCGATATGGAATTGAACAAGACCTATTCCGTCGCTGCATGGGATGACTCATGGGGAACCTTTACCGCTACCACGGACGGAACCCTCACCATTACCTCTACGACCCACAACAGTGTTTATTTATCTTCTTCAAAAGACGGCGGAAAGAGAATAATAGGAACAACGATTAACGTAAATCCCCGTATTGTCAGCTATGCTGTAAAGGCAGGCGTTCCCGTGTATGTCTTCACGGAAGTCCTCAACACTAATGCTTTCGATTTTACCCTCACGATGGAAGAAGGCCTTGCCATCAAAATCCTAGACATTGAACCTGCTGAAGGTTCTTCCTTCGTTGTCAGTGGTGTCGGCCAGCTTTCTTTCCGCTTCAATGTTCCTGTGAATGTCAGCGAAGCTACTCTTTCCTGCAAAGACCAGACGGAATCACTGCGAATTCTCTCCAACAACAACTACATCTACTTTGAATTGGGTCACATCCTCTTTGACTGGATGGATGCCGGTCTCGTTCAGCCTGGCGACGAATTTGAAGTGACCCTCGACGGTATATGTCTGCAGGAAGACGAGACTTTCTTCTATGGAACCGATGGTTCACTGACCGCGAAACTCAAGATTGGCAAAAAGCCTATCGCATTGAAGGAAACCGTCAACCTTGACCAGCCTTTCCTCTCTTATTATACCGCCGAAGATCCTCACGGAAAGCTCCAGTTCGCATTCAGCGGAAATATCAATACCACAGAGAAATACCAGCCGATTGCCCAGATTCGTTTCGGTGATGTAAATAACAGCGAAGATGGTGGCTACTATGTAGAAAATATTCCATATAGCATCGACAAGAATAGCCTAACCGTTGACCTCTCCGGCAAGCGTCGCGCTCTCCGCGATATGCTTACTTTGGGAACATACGATGTCATCGACTTCGGTTTGATGGGTGTTCGCGATGAAGACGGAAATTATGCTTACAGCCCCGCTCAAGGCAGCCTCGGTTCTTTCTGGTATCGTCTTGACTATGTGTCTTTAAAAGGCGATGTTTCCTCAGAGTTTGATCCGATTTCCGGAAGCAAACTGAATAACCGCAAGACCATTGAAATCTGGTTTACCGGAAACGACATGCTTGAATATGATGGAGTTTCTTTCAAGAGTCCTGAAGAGGAAATTGTCGTTCCTCTCGCTGATATTGAGTCCGAAGAAGTGGACGGTGGCCTCGCACTGACAGTGCCCGTTCCCGAGAATATGAAGTCACAATATAACATCGTTGTTACGCTCCATAACCTCGAGACCAAGGACGGCTATGATTATAGCAGCTATCTCACCGCTATTTATAATACGGACGGCACCAATGGCATTTCTTCTCTTGAAAAGGGAAAGCAGAATGCTGTTTCCTATTCCCTTTCCGGCCAGCGCGCAACTGACGGCGCAAAGGGTGTTGTAATCCTTAATGGAAATAAGATTATCAAATAACCAATTCTATTATTAACTTTAAAACCTAAAACAAAATGAAGAAATTTTTCCTCTTTTCTTTGTTTGCAGTGATGTCTTGTGTAGCAGGTTTCGCTCAGAAGACCTACACCTTCGATTTGACCGACTGGGCCACTATCGAAGCTGAAGGCGAATGGGGTACTGCCTATGCAACCCGCACTATTGTTTCCGGTGATGTTACCGTAACTTTCAGCAAGGCAAATCACCAGACTACCACAATTACGGAATGCCCTGTAACCAAGGGTGAACCTATCACGGTTGCTATCAGTAATGGCGCGCACATCACCAGCGCTACTATTGAACTCGTTCAGTGGACCACCAAGGCTCAGACCGTTACCCTGAACACCAGTACTGATGGTGAAACTTTCACCGCTACCGACAACAAGTCTTATGACTTCCAGCCTTTCACCGTTGCTCTTGATGCAGCAGAAGGCGTTGTTGCCGTTAAGTACACCTTCAACAGCCAGAAGAATCAGGTAGGTGTTAAGTCTATCTCTATCACCACTGACGAAAGCGATGCTCCCGCAGGTCCCGTTGTTGTTGTAACTCCTGCAGCAGGCGATGTTACCAGCCTCAAGGACTTCACCCTCAAGTATGACGGTTCTTTCTTCAGCCCCTCAGGAAATGAAGGCGCTGACCTCGTCCTCATGGATGTATTCGGTGCTGTTTATGCTACCGTAACTCAGGACGAACTCCAGATGGGAATCGATATGGAAGACCTCAACGAAGACTTCATGCCTATCCAGTGCCGTTTCTCAGTTCCCGAAGTTACCACTCCCGGTAAGTATCTCCTCCACCTCCCCGCAGGTGCATTCTATGTTGGTGAAGACATGGAAGAAAACGCAGAAAGCTATGTTGAGTATCAGGTTATCGCTCCTCCCGCACAGATTCTCGTTGATCCCGCTCCCGGTGTTGTAACCAGTCTCCAGGACTTCAAGTTCACCTGCGATCAGCTTTACATCTGCCCCTCTTCTCAGGACGGCACCGATCTCACCATTACCGATGCTGACAACAATGTTGTTGCTACCATCACTCAGGACGACCTCAACATGATGATTGATGAGGAATGTCTCGACGAGACTGGTTGGAATGTTATCGCCAGCAAGGCTCATCTCGAAGAAGCTATCACCGCTCCTGGTACCTACACTTTGAATATCCCCGAACAGGCATTCTATTTGGGTGAAACTTTTGAAAACAATGTAGAAACCCACTTCACCTATACTATCGAAGCTGGTGATCCCAACGAAGAACTCGCTGCAAGCCTCGCTGGTTTGTGGGACGGCGAACAGAAGGGCGTTGACGCTCTCTCTAGCTGGGACTGGTCTTATCAGGATATGGATTACACCTTCTCAAGTTCTGCTATTGCTGAAGGTAACACAATTACTTTCAACAACATCAGCGACTGGGGTGCTTCTTGCAGCCTCACCGGTACTGTAGACGCAGCAACCAAGACCATTACCTTCCCCACCCAGACCTTCGGTGGTTGGTACTCTGCTGCAGGTTCTGCTTCTGCAGATGACAGTTTCTTCGCTACCATCAGCGATGACCTCTCTACCATCACCTTCACTCCCTGGTCACTCTGGTACTATGGTACTGACTACCAGCAGACCACCTCTATGGTATTGACCCGCGCTATTGCTCCTGAAGTAGTTTGGACTGTAACTGGTACTACTTCCTGGACCAAGAACGACGGCTCTGCTTCTGATTATGTTGCTGATAACAACAATGTAACCCTCACCAAGTATGTTCAGGGCGAAAAGTCTTACTACGTTCTCTCCAGCTTAGGTAACTCTATCGCAAGTGATCCTACTGAGGTTAAGTTCACTGTGAACGAAAACGGTTCCGTAAACTTCACTAACGTTTACTACGGTGGCTACATCTACTACATTGAAAACGGTACCGATGACCTCTATATTGAAGGTGAGTCTTCAATGTTCGTTGACCGTGGTACCTATGGTAGCCTTGAAATCCCCTACTGGTACTACGATAACTATTACAGCGAAAATGTTACTGAAGAAGGTACTATCCGCTTTGCATGGGGCGAAGCTCCCGAATTCAATGGTACAGTTGTTCTTCCCGAAACTGCAGCAACTCTCTATGACCTCCTCGAATATCCTGTAGAATTCACCAACGCTAAGAATGTTGAAGTTACCAACTTCGGTCTCCTCGGTGGTATTTTCGATGATAAGGGTGAAATCGTTGCTATCGCAATGGTTGACAAGGCAGGCGCTCTCGCTGGTTCTTGCGACGTAAAGAATGATGTTGCATCTGTTCGCTTCGTTCGCATCGAAGACGTAAAGGATCAGGCTATCATTCCATTTGTTCAGCAGCGTATCGGTGGTTTCGCTCAGCCCACTGCTGGTGAAGCAACTGTTTACATCTGCTCTAAGAGCTTCAAGGTTGACGGCGTTGTTTACGCAGAAAGCATCACTCGCACCTACACCCTCGCTGGTGAAGGTACTACCACTGGTATCGCAAATGTTGGTACCAGCACTATCGCTCCCGTTTATGACCTCCAGGGTCGTCGTGTAAATGCTCCCGTTAAGGGCCAGCTCTACATCCAGAACGGCCAGAAGATCGTGAAGTAATTTCTCATCTCTAAGATAACTTAATGCAGGCAGGTGCTTTTTGCATCTGCCTGTTTTTGTTATCTGAATCTGGCAAAAACCACTCTAAATCATGCAGAAATTTGGGATTTCCAAAATAAACAAGAAAATTCCCTTCTATTTCTTGCACTATCGAAGAATAGGTGTAAATTTGTGCGTCTTTTTATATAAATAGGAACGCGCGCGTATGAAACAGTATAGTGTATATCTTATTACTACTGTACTCGGCCTTCTGCTAAATTGCTTCACAGCAAATGCTCAGGAGACCAAGACAAGTTATGATTACGGCTATAAAGGAGCGACCTCAGAAACGGCAACTCCTGATACCCTTGTTGGTCTTCGTGTGAAGGCTTACGAGTCCCAGCATTTTGCTTTCCTCGAAATGCCAGCCAATGTGAGCAACACCCTCGAAGGATGCCAGATCACTAAAATTGCTTTCCGCCTCTTCGATCCCGCAGACGCTCCTCTCGGGGCAACAACAGCAAAAGTCATCGTGACGAAGGAGATGAACGGCACTCCACTCTACGAACAGGAGACTCCCGTCGTCGGTAATGACTGGAATGAGGTTGCACTGGATTCACCCGTGACTATAGCTGCTGATGAGAAGATCTACATCGGTTACAGCGTGAAGTGTTCGGGAACCGATTATCCCATCGGCTATTTCTATACAAGCGAAATCATGCAGCAGGCTACCGTTGACCCTATTATTGATTATGTGGGTGTCATCACGAAAGAAGGCGAATTTCTCAGCAATATGCTTGATGCCTTGATGTGGAACAGCCGTCGCCAGACCGCTAATCTTTTCCTCAACGCCACGATAGAAAATCCTGCGGGAATTCCAGGAAATGCCGTCAGCATCGGCACGCCCATGCTCTCAGGAAAAGACCGCGTTCATCCCAATGACGAACTCTCCCTCACGGGAATCTATACCAACACAGGCATTGAGGAATTGAAGAGCTACCATCTCACAATGACCTATGACGGCCAGACGGCCTATGATGGCGATTTGCAAACGGCTGTCGGGCCTATGGCAGAAGGCAAATTCAATGTAAAACTGCCGACCGATGTCGTAGGTCTTCACAAAGTAGCATTAACCATTGATGCTCCTAATGGCGAGAAAAATTCCTTCAATGGCCAGAAGACTGCCAGCATCAACTATTTGGTTTACAACGACTCCGTTCCCCGCAAAGTCCTCTACGAACATTTCACCACTGGCCAATGTACAAACTGCGTTGCCGGTGAAGAAAAAGTCGTTGCAGCGCTTGAAAAGGTGGATCCCGAAATCAAGGTCATCCGCGTCAATCACCATTCCGGTTTTGGCACAGACAAACTGACGACGGCTGATGACGTTGCCATGGAATGGCTTTACGGCGGAACCTATGTCTGGGCTCCTGCCAATATGATTGACCGTACGGATCTCGCTGCCTATGGCGCCTATGGTTATGGCGGAACGGCTACCATCGGTCCCGTTTTCGGAACAGACAAGAGCAAGCCTATCGAAGAACTCGTTACCTCTGCCGCTCATCTTCCCGCTTTCATCAGCCTCAACCTGAACTCTACGGTTGACGAGAATCGTCTGCTGAGCATCACCGTTGATGCCGACGAACTCTACGAAATGCCACAGCAGGATTTGATGCGTCTCAATGTTGTTCTCGTAGAAGACAGCGTTCGCGCTCCCCAGTATCTCAGCAACGGCGAGGTGGACAAGACCTACATTCACTATGATGTCTATCGCGCTGCTCTTACCGGAACCTGGGGTGAGAAAGCAGAATTCATTGACGGTCATCTTAACAAGACCTTTACCTACGAGATTCCCACTAAGTACAATCTCAATTACCTCCGCATTGTTGCCTTCCTTGCTGACTACGACGAGACCAATACCAAAAACTGCCGCGTTTACAATACCATCGAGGCAAAGATTGGCGAAGATACCCTCGTTGGCATTAACAGCGTTGAGCTAAATCCTGAAGGCACAGATTCCTCTCAGCCCCTCAGCGGTTGCTACGATCTCCAGGGCCGTCGCGTTGAAAATCCCACTCACGGCCTTTACATCATCGGTGGCAAGAAGGTGCTGCGTTAATGCAAAAACAACCGTTCTTGCAAAATGCACATAAAACCATTAGAAATAACAACAACCAATATATTAACTAAAAGAAAAATCTTATGAAAAAATCTTTACTTAAGTCAACGCTCGTGATTGGCGCTATGGCTCTCGCTGCCAATGCCAACGCTCAGAGTTTTGATCAAGATTTTGAAAATGGCGCTCTGCCCGAAGGTTGGACGACCATCGTTCCCGAACTTCCCTACAAAGGCGGTTTCGACGTTCAGACCTACAGTGCCAACGCCATCCTCAAGAACACCGCTAATTACGGTATCAATGACTTAGGCGGTAGTTATGCTCTCCGTTCTACCACTGGTGCTACAAATGCCATGAAGGGCAACAGCGACAACTGGTTCATCTCTCCTGCAACAGAGATTTCTGCAGAAAAGAGCAACCTTTCCTTCCGTCTCGCTGCCAGCGCTTCCTACAATGCTGGTAAGACCGTAGAACAGGCCATGAAACTCGCTGTGATGATTTCCACCACCACAAATGAGGTTTCTGCTTTCACCACCAAACTCCTTGAGGTAATTCCTGAAAACTACTATACCTGGCGTCAGTTCACCGTTGACCTCAGCGAATATGTTGGCCAGACGGTTTACATCGCCTTCTTGGATTATGGTACCGCAGGTTCCGGTGCAGCTTCTGTTTATAAGTTCATCGATAACATCAAGTTGACCGACGTAAAGAGTTCTGACTATAGCCTCGAGTCTGCTTCTACCCTTCACGGCCAGGCTGAACTCACCGCTCCCTATACGGTAAATGTTGCCAATTTCGGTATCAACAAGGGTAAGTTCACCGCTTGCTACCAGATTGGTGATGCTGCTCCCGTAAAGGAAGAAGTTGCAAGCAACATCGCTGCTGGCCAGAGTATTGAATATACCTTTAAGACTGCTCCTGTTTTTGCTGAAGGCCAGACCGTTACTTTGAAGACATGGGTGGAAGGTGCTGATGATGCTATGGAAGCAAACAATACTGCTGCAGACAAGACCATCACCACTTTTGCAAAGCAGGAACTCCCCTACGCTGTTTGCAACAACCTCGACGATGATGATTATGACAATGATGACCTCGTTGAAACCGAATTCGCTACGGTTACCAGCACCAGCAAGTCTAAGTGGGCTTATGATGCAGTGAAGTACAATGCATGGATCTACTCTTTGACCTCTAACTCAAAGACTAGCTACATCGGTGCGGGTTATCTCTACACCAAGAAGATCTACAGTCTCCCCGCAGGAAAGGTTCTCCTCACCACTACGGGTACTGCTACTCTCTCTGATAACTACTATGAGGTTTATATTGCGAAATATGCCGATGAGAACATGAACGAATATGCTACTCTCGTTGGTACTTCTGAAATTCTCCGCGATGTAACTCAGACCCAGGAAATTGACCAGACTACCGTTGAGCTCAACATTCCTGAAGCAGGCGACTATGTTCTTGCTATTCGCCCCATGACGAAAACCAAGAATGCTCAGATGACTATTATCGGTTACGAACTCAAGGAAGCTCCCTTCGGCTTGAGCAGCGTTCTTAGCCATGAAGGCACTGAACTCGAGGGCGCTACTCTCGGCCGCGTTCCCGCTATGTCTACCTTTACGGTTTCTTACAGCAAGCCCAGTGCTGTTGCCTATGGCGTTTGGAATATCGTTGACAACAATGCGGCTAATGAAGACGAGGCAATTATTGGCACTGGTATGCAGAAGAAGAACAACGACGGTACCTGGACGGTTAAGTTCTACTCTGATCAGAAGTTCTACGAAGGTCATACCTACACCCTCAATCTCTACCCCTACGCAAGCGAAGAAGATTCTTGGTATGAAGCAAGTCAGTATGCTGGTGCAATCGGTCAATACACTGCTACCTTCTCAGGTTCTTGCATCCCCTACTTCTATGCAGACGCAACCCTCGCTAACCTCAGCCCCGCAGAAGGCACAATCATCGAAAGCGTTGAAGATGGTCAGATCACCCTTACCTTCACCGCTCCCGTGGCAGAAGTGACTGCTGAAGTAAATCAGGGCGCATTCTACGACGCTGTTCCTGCAACTGTTACCAAGAAGAGCAACACCACCTTTGTAATTACTATTCCCGAAAGCGTTCTCACTACCACCTCTGGCGCCGTTAATCTCAACTGCATCGCTGTTGATGCTGAAGGTCGCCGTGT
Source organism: Prevotellaceae bacterium UBA1746 (assembly GCA_002314875.1). Taxonomy (GTDB): domain Bacteria; phylum Bacteroidota; class Bacteroidia; order Bacteroidales; family Bacteroidaceae; genus Alloprevotella. Next base: position 280,043 of record DCHS01000052.1, on the reverse strand, counting down.
TCAGGGTAACATGAGTGAAGATGAAGATAGCTACTTCAACTGGAGTTATCCCTGCTACCTCGGTTCTCCCGCATTCACCATCACTCCCGCTGACGGCGAAACCGTTGAATCTCTTTCTACTATCCGCGTATCCTACGAAGGTGGTATCAACCAGTCTTGGTTGACCTATGAAAAGATTCAGGTTCTCCGTGACGGCCAGCCCTATTGCGAAATCTCCGACGAAGACATCACCTTCGATTGGGACGATTGGACTTATCTTGACATCAATCTCCCCCAGCCCGCTCTCGTAGGCGGTACCTATCAGGTCATCTTCCCCACTCTCTACTTCAGCCTCGGCGAAGAATTTGATGCTAGATTCAGCAAGAAGCAGATTGCTACCTACAATGTTGAAGGTACCATCTTCGGTGGTAAGGTTATCGTTTCTGCAGAGAATACTGCTACCAAGAATGACCTCTGCAATCTTGATGTAGAATTCAAGAAGGCTAACAGCGTTGCCATCAGCAACTTCGGCGTTCTCGGTGCTCTCTACGATGAAAGTGGCGAACCTTATGCTATCGTTTGGAGCGATGCTTCTTACGATAACTACGGAACCACCACCATCAACGCTGATCACGCTGCCCTCCATTTCGCTACCTTTGAAGAAATCAAGGCTCAGGGTGGTAATCCTCAGATGGCAATGGCTCGTATCGGTGCCTTCAAGCCCGCTACTGGTACTGCATCTCTCTACATCTGTCCCAAGAGCTTCAAGATTGACGGCCAGGTATACAACGAGGCTATCGTTGAGACCTTCGAACTCACTGGTGAAGGTACTACCACTGGCATCGAAAGTGTTGCTACTACCACTACCGCTCCTGCTTACGACCTCCAGGGTCGCCGTGTAAATGCTACCGCTAAGGGTAACCTCTACATCCAGAACGGCCAGAAGGTCATCAAGTAACCGGTAATTCTGGGACAACCAGAAACTCCGCTTTCTATAACGCATGAAATCACATTGTCACAGCTTTTTGTGGCAATGTGATTTTGCATTTTGGAGGGATTATTGTTAAAAACCACTACTTTTAGAATAAAAGTAAAATGAAAAGTCCTCACTTTGAGATTTATATCGTAATTTTGCACGCGATTTTTTGTAAAAAATCATATCCCCGTAACTACAAACAATCTTAATTTATTCAAATTAGATGAAACATTTCGTTTGGGCTCTTACTGCATTCGTATGTATGAACCTTGCTGCTAATGCAGCACCTGTAAATCCCAGCCTCACCGAAATAGCCACAGATGAGACCAATGACATTTATACACCCTATGAACTGAAAGTCGGCGAGAACAGACTTCCCGCTGCTGCCGGCGAATATTGGTATTCCATTAAGATTGACGATTTCATCGGTCATCGCTACATGATGATCGACTCCGACGCCGACATCAAAGGCGGAAAGATTGAAGTTTGGGACAGCCAGACTGCTTACCAGCCTTACTACTCCAGCAATAATTACATCGCCTGCCGTGTTCCCTACGAACTCGTGCAGTATTATTATGTTGGCATCACAAAGCCCAGCACCACTGCTTCGGACGAAACCTTCACCATTTCCTTCAGCAACGATGTGCTGGCAGAAGACAGCGTGACGACCTGCCCGAAGGTTGAACCAGGCAACACCTACACCACTCCCCATTACAACGGTCTTTACTACTATGCCATTTCCACTCCCGCTGATCTTGGCACTAAGTTCCTCGTTGTAGATGGCGGTGAGGCTGCTCAGAATTCCTATGTGCAGGTGGGTACAAAGGAGATGTACCAGTCCTATGTAGGCAAGAATTCTCATGGCAAGCTCCGTTGCCCCGTCAACGCTGGTCAGGACTACATCATCACCTGGCGCTTGAAAGAAGGCATCAACGATTTCCCCTTCACGGTCAGCTACGAAGATATTCAAGAAGGTGAAGTTGAAAGTCTCCCTGGCTGGGCTGTTGAAGGCCAGAGCTACACCATTCCCGGTGAGAGCACCCGTTATTACGAATATATCGCGACCAAGGAATGCTGGATTGAGGCCACAGTCTCTGATCCTGAAGCAAAGGTTGTTTTCAAGAAGAAGGGTTATTCCAATATCACCGTTGCCAGCGAGCGCACAGGAAATACCACCCGTCTTCGTGCTGCTGAAGGCGAAAGTTATATCATCGTCATTACAACTGATTTGAACGACTGCACCCTGACGGTTACCGAAGGCACCCGTGGAACCGGCGAAAGTGCCTCCAGTGCCATAGAAATCAAAGAAGGTCAGACCGATCTCGCAGACGAGGTTCACGACATCTGGTACACCTATACTACTTCCAGCAACGGTATGCTCCGCGTTCAGTCAAATATCGAATTCGAATCAGACCCCATGAATCCTACCCGCGGTAGCGACGTTACGGTTCTCATCGGAAGTGCTGATGCTACCGCTCAGTCTATCCTCGGCTATGATGCTGACTGGAATATGGTTTATGACAAAGAATTTGCTGTCACCGAAGGCCAGACTATCTACATCCGCGTTAAGACCTACAGTGTTCAGGAAGGTAAGAACATCATCGTTACTGAACGTGCCTACGCTCCCGGCGAATCTCCTCTCAACCCCAAGGAACTCCTCCTCGGCGAGAATATCCTCCCTGCTGTCAACAGCCTTACCCAGCCCGTCTGGTATGCTATGGATCTTGAAGCCGGCGATTTTTCCATCACTACGGAGAACAACCAGTCCTTCAACTTTGAGATGTACACCCCCGACAACACGACGACCCCCATCGCAAAGACCGAAAAGAGCGGAGAAATCGGTTCCTTCGTTTATGCCCTCAACTATCAGGTTACAGCAACTGGCCGATATCTCTTCCGCCTCACCAATGCAATGGAAGGCCTCGTCGTCAATGTCAACGGCATGACCGTTGGCATCCGTAACACCGGTGTTTCATCTGCTTCGGCTAAGGCTTATGACATCAACGGCCGCCGCGTAAACGCCCCCGCTCATGGTCTCTACATCCTTGATGGCAAAAAGATTCTGAAATAATGAAGCATTTGCTCACACTTCTCCTTTTTGCCCTTGGCATTCTCAGTGCCGGGGCACAGGAGGTTTATTACTACGGATTCTGTGAGAAAGGCCTCAGCCGTAGTGACATAGAATCTGTTTCAACCGGAAAGGCGAATACCAATTTCTATTGCTTCATCGAACTTTCCGCAGAAGATGCAACGCTACTCGCAGGCAACCAGATTACTCATCTTCATTTCAGCCTTGGTTATTGCTCGGCTTCTTCTCTAAAGATTGTCATTACCGAAGATCCTGCCGGCGAGCCTCTTTATTCGCAATATGCGTCCTGCACCCGTCTCACCTGGAACGATGCAAAGCTGACTTCTCCCTATACCATTGAAGCTGGCAAGCCCATCTACATTGGCTATGAGGTGGCACAGAAATACTCCTTCGATGCTCCCGTTGATGTGGTGAAGAATACCGCCAACGGAAATACCAAAGGTGATATCATTGGTATTGGAACAAGCAAAGACAATGCAGTCTGGTCTCATGCCACGGAAAACGGCCACGGCAATCTCTGCATCTTGGCACAGATTGAAGGCGACCGCCTCCCGCGTAACAATGCGGCTCTTTGCAGTCTGAAAGCCTGCAATAATCCCAGTGCTACAGAAGCCTTCCCGATTACCGGTGATTTCGTCACGCTGAATTCTCCCTTTGCTATTCAAGGCGAAATCAAGAACATCGGTCTTGATACCCTGACTCGTTACACCGTTACATACCGTCTTGACGGCAAAAGCGGTGACCCAATCGCGATGACGGCAAGCCTGGCTCACGACAGCATTTCAACTTTCGTGATTCCCAACCTGGAAATCGCTGAAGCCGGTCGTCATGAAATACAGGTTACCCTGACGGAAATCAATGGTGGCGAAGACGATTCGCCCGCAGACAATACCCTCTCCTACTCCTTTGAGGCTTACGCTGATATCTTTCCCCGCAATGTCCTCATAGAGATGTTTACCTCTCAGACCTGCCAGAACTGCGACCTCGGCGATGCAGCTGTTGAAAAGGCTATGGAAGGCAGAGACAATGCCATTTATGTCGCTCACCATTCCGGCTTTGCCGCTGACAGTTACACCCATGAGACGGACGAAATCTATACCTGGTTCTTCTCAGAAGATGAGGGAACGTTCAATCCTGCTGTGATGTTTGACCGCACGAATATCAATGCTGTCACGCTGAACACAGATACCACTCCCGTAGTCTTTCCCTACACCAACCGCGTCATCGACTACATTGATTACGCGCTCGCACAACCCGCATTCGTTCAGCTTAACGAAGAGGTGGTAACGAATTTCCAGGACCAGAGTGTTCGCATCAATGTCAAGGCTATCGGTGAAAGTTCGGATCAGGCTTATCTCAATGTGTGGATTGTTGAAGACAATCTCGTCGGCGCCCAGCAGACAAATGACGGCGTCGTCAAGGATTTCACCCACAACGGTGTTCTTCGCTATGCCCTCACAGAACCTTGGGGCCAAACTATCTCACTGCCTGCAGATTATTCCTTTGATTTTACTTTGGATCGCTTCAAATACAAAAACAGCAACAATCTCCGCGCCGTTGCTTTCATCACCCGCTATGATGCCAACGACAAGAATCGCTGTAAGGTTCTCAATGCCACCCAGCAGCCTATCCTCTTCGAAGGCTGTGGCATTCTTGCCCCTCTTGCAAGCGACTCCTCTGCTCCGACCTTTGACCTCTTCGGTCGCCGTGTCCAGACTCCCTCTCACGGTATCTTCATTCAAAACGGAAAAACAATAATAAAATAAGAATTAAAAGAAAAAACACCGGGTTTCCGTTCCAAGGTAAGCGGCATTAATCCGTGAAGCCATTGGCACGTTCCGGTGCGAGGGGCTCTAGCCCCGAGAATATCATTTGCCCATGAAAAAAGCACTCCTCCTCGCCCTTGTGGCGCTCCTTCCCCTCTGTGGCTTTGCCCAGCAGGCAGACTTCAAGGCCCTTGTTAACACTCCGCTTGACAAGCGTACCCTGATGCCTGCCAATCTCTTTTCTACCAACCCTTCAAAAGACCTTAAGCGCATTGCCCGCGCTGAGGAAGAAGAAGTCACGTTCCTCTTTGACCCCCAGGGCGAAGAGAAGTTTTATATCATGTCGCTCTACAGTTATTCTATGAACAATGCCCAGTTCAAGAATGCCTCCAGCGTAAAGTCCCAGATTCGTTTCGATGCGGATGGCAAGACGGTCTATTTCAAAGATATCACGACCTCCCTCGGTGTTGAAACCTGGTTACAAGGCACCCTCGATGGCGATACAATCCGTATTCCTTACGGCCAGCCCCTCGCATACTATAGGGGGAAGTACCTCATTTTCTTCTGCCCGATGATTTATGATGACAGTACTGGCAATATGGAAGCACAGGACGAACTCAAACTCATCGTCAAGGGCGACAGCATCCTCTCTCCCACATTCGAAAAAGCCGGTGTTTTCCAAGGCGGTGCAGGCTATGTCTATATAAATGACCAGCAACAAGGCAGTCTCTCTTTTGATTTGGATTACAAAATGGCGCGTGTCACCACTCCCGCCATCAGTATTCCTACTGACATCGAACCCGTGGAATATGTCTATACCTACGAGAACAGCCAAGGCAATCTCACAAAGAGTAAAGTAAACGTTTTGCATCGCGATAACGATTTCTACATGCAACTCTCCACCTCTGCTCCTGATGCCTACATCTATGGTATTCTCGATGGCGACAGCATTTCCATTCCCGACAAGCAGTTCATCCACGACAACACCTTTATTTATTATTATAATCTTGCAGATCCCGTCTATAATGAAGAAGGCGAACTCGACGACTTTGTGTTGACTGCCAACAACAAGAAGTTCCGCTGGGATCCTGAGACCCGCTCTATCACTTCTTCCGAGGTTTTCGGCGTGGACTATATGGATGGTATGGAATACTGCATGAACTACGTCTTCAATCCTCGTCTTGATGTCTATGCCGGAGATCGTCCTGCCGTTCCCGCACGTCCCGAATGGCGTTCTCTTAACCTCGATACCGACTACCCCTATATCTCCTTCCTCCTTTATGCCCTTGATGTCAACGGGGAATATATCAATCCCGACTACATCACCTATAATATATATTTCGACGACGAAATCTATACCTTCGTTCCCGGAACCTATATGAACGTCAAGGAGGAGATGACGGATGTTCCTTATTCTTTCAAGGACAGCTTTGACTTTTATATCTACGACACCCTCCACTATGTCTATCTCTACGAAGATATGTACACCACGGTTGGTGTCCAGAGCATCTACACCGTTGACGGCGTTGAACATCGCAGTGACATCATCGTCTATAACCGCGACACCGACGAATCTTCAGTCATCGAGGTCAACAACGAACCTGACGGCATCAACACCGTCCTCGCTCCTACCGCCACCACTTCTTACGATCTCCTTGGCCGTAGAATGAGCGCTCCTCGTGGCCTGTATATTTCAAATGGAAAAGTTAGAATTAACAGTTTATAATATCATGAAACACTTTTTACTCACTCTCGTCACATTCTTTTTCGGAATGATGGCAGCACAGGCACAATGTGCTGTAACTCCCGAAGGAGAACCCCAACTCTACGAACTCTCAGCTGAAGCCTATTACAGCGACGGTATGCAGATTGGTTATGCTGCTCTCGGTGTCTATGTCAGCTATAGTGAAGACGGCAAGAGCGTGTACATCAGCAACCTCTTCCCCATGTATGAATTCAAGAGCAAGGAAATGTGGGTGAAGGGAAATGTTGAAGGCAACACCATCACCATTCCTGCCCAGCTCGTTTATTCCAGCGAAGCAATGACGGGCAGCACCTACTACTGGATTGGTACTGACGACGGCAAGAATGAACTCACCGGTTTCACGCTTACCATCCGTAACGACGGCGCTCTCGTCCAGAGCACCAACAACCAGTATATTGCCCTCGCCAGTTGTGATGAGAATGGTTTCTTCCTCAAGGCTTACCACCTCGAGAGCAACCTCAAGATCCAGCCTGTAAAGGGCGACCTCACCCCCGTTACTGTTCCCGAAAGCGCAACGGTTGAAGACGCAATCTACGAGTATTTCGATTCTGGTTCAAAGGCTTGCTACGACATTGAAAAGATTGCCTTCGATGGTAACGATGTCTATTTCCACGGCCTTACCCCCGACATCGATGCGTGGGTTAAGGGTACCTATGACGACGGTGTTCTTACCGTTCCCGGTCGTCAGTACCTCGGCATCAGCGACAAGGGTTATGTTCTCTTCTTTAATCCCGCAGTGTATAAGGGTTTCAATGCCCTCGGAGAGGTAGACTACGAATTCCAGGATGCTGTCTTTACCTATGACGAGGAAGCAAAGACTTTGTTCCTTGAAACAGGCGATGAAGGTATTTTCTTCCTGATGGAAACCGGAGGCAATTATGGTGTTTACAAGAACCCCTATAACTTCACCATCAAGACCAGCCACGATTTCAACGGAACGGGCGGCGAGACGGGTGTCCCCACTCCCAGCGATCCCTACAAACTTACCGTTACAACAGGCAAGGGCTACCCCTATTTCAAGTTCTACCTCAAGCCTGTAGGTACCAACAATGAAGTCCTCGATGTAAACAAACTCTTCTGGCGTCTCTTCAAGGATGGCGAACCGATGACTATTCTTGCCAGCGACTATTCTTCTCTCACCGAAGACCATGAAATGTTCAACTACGAATTCTCTGACAACAGCACCAACTTCATGCATAGTACCGCTACCTCTGGTAGCTTCGCTTATATGAACCAGTGTCTTCTTCAGCATATAAATGCTGCAGACTTCCAGACTATCGGAGTTCAGGCACTTTATATCGATGGAGAAAATACTACCTACTCCAACATTGTTACTGTTGACAAGAATGGCACCAACAACACTATTCCCGTTGGTATCGAAGAAGTTCTCACTCCTTCTGCTCACTCAGCAATCTACGATCTCCAGGGCCGCCGTGTAAACACCCTCTCTCATGGCCTCTATATTATTAATGGTAAAAAAGTTCTCCGTTGATATGAAGAAATATCTAACCCTCGCCCTTTCGGCGCTCCTCTCTCTCACAGCTTTTGCCCAGAACAAGACCGCTCAGATTGTTCCTGAGGGAGAACCCCATAAGTACGAACTCTCATGCGTGTATATTGGCAATGTCACGGTGAGCAGCATGGCTATGGCTGTTAGTTTCAATGCTGACAGTACGAAGATTTACTTCCGCGACCTCTTCCCCTACTACCGCACAGCAGGAACGGACATCTGGACCGCTGGTGACGCTGTTCGCAATGCCGACGGCACACGAACGGTGACCATTCCCCTCCAGTATGTCAACGAATACAGATCCTCTGCCGGTGTAAGCCACCTCTGGGTGGGCGGTGTCCTCGATGAGAATATCACCGAGTTAGGTGACATCCAGCTGACGATGAAGAAGGACGGTTCTTTCGTTGAAGTCAATCCGGAGCAGTATATGATCTATGCCCAGATGGAGCAGAACACCCAGACTGGCAATTACGATCTCGTTGCACGTTGTGCCTATCACAACCACCTCGTTCTCAAACCCCTCACCGCTAATGCTGTTCTCAACGAACCTCCTTCAACGGCTACTTTCAGCGACTATATCTACAACTACAATAACTCCGAAGGTACCAAGCAGGTCCATAAGGGAACTGTTGCCATCGATGGTCAGGATGTTTATTTCAACTACCTCTCCCCTGCTACCAGTGCATGGGTCAAGGGTACTATGGACGAAGTCGTAGAAGGCCTGGCAACCGTTCACATCCCCACAAACCAGTACCTTGGCGATGATCTCCATTACAACCTCTTCCTCAAAACCGGTCATATGAATGGTAAAGTGGATGACGAAGGCTATTCGCTCTATGATATGACGAAGGAAGCTACTTTCCTTTGGGATGAGGCAACTGGCATTTTTGACCTTGATGCTGACGACCTCCTCATCGAGGCGCTCTATGCCGGCAATATCTATGCAGTAAACTATAAGTTCTCTATCCAGCCCCTCAAGGAGGAAACTGCCGTTCATCCTACCGATCCTTATAAACCGTATATCTATGATATGACTGATAGCGAATACGGAGAAACTACTCCTTATTGCTTCATGTTCTACATTGATAACAAGGGTACCAACGACGAACTCCTCGACACTGAGAAACTCTTCTATTACATTTATGTTGACGACGAGATTCTTGAGTTCGACCGTAAATCATTTACTCACGCAGAGAATCAAGGCGAAGGCACTATCAGTCTCATCCCCTTCAACTTTACCGATGAAAACTTCGGAAATGGTGGTGCCCGTCACTGGGTATACCTTGGTGAAGACCTCTTCAACACTCTCGGCGTTCAGGCCGTCTATGTTGTTGATGGTGTAGAATATCGTTCTCACATCGTCAAGGTGGATCTTGATGGCAAAGTGACCGTCGTTGATGATGAGACAGACGGCATCACTTCTGTCCGCAACGAATTCATCTCCGACCCCATTCCTTACGATCTTTCCGGTCGCCGCGTTCAGCAGCTTCAGCCTGGCCAGATCTATATCAAGGAAGGCAAGAAGATGATTGTGAAATAATAAGATATAAGTTAAAAGATAAAAGTTAGAAGTTAAAAGTTGAACAAAACTTTTGCAGAATAAAAACTTTTGCTTACTTTTGCCAACGGAACATTATTTAATCCTAAATAAAATACGAATTATGTCTTATCCTATCGCTCAGATTGAAGGTATCGGCGAAGTTTATGCCGAAAAACTCAAGGCTGCTGGTATTGCTACCACAGAAGCATTGTTGGAAAAGTGTGCAACTCCTAAGGGCCGCGCTGCTCTCGAAGAAGAAACCGGTATCGCTCATGGTTTCATCTTGAAGTGGGCTAACCACGCTGACCTTATGCGTATCAACGGCGTTGCCGGCCAGTTCTCAGAACTCCTCGAAGCTGCTGGTGTTGACACCGTTAAGGAACTTGCTACCCGCAACCCCGAAAACCTCGCTGCTAAGATGGCAGAAGTAAACGCAGAAAAGAAGCTCGTTCGCCGCGTTCCCGTTGCAAGCGAAGTTGCTCGTATGGTAGAAGAAGCAAAGACTCTTCCCCCCGTACTCACTTACTAATTTGTATCTTCTTAAATAAACAACAGAGGGCATCCCGATTTGGGATGCCCTCTGTTTGATTTGCCAATAGATTTAGGAGCTCCTAAATATATAAGGGATTGTCCGAAGTGGACTCTGATTTATTAATTTTAAATCTTGAAACTCTGCTGAACCTGACTCACACCGAGAGATGTTGTGCGGGCTGAGGGAGCAGCGCCACCGACGGTCAGCGTATAATTGCCTTTGAGAAGTTTGAGACTTCCATCTTCCTGAACGGTCTGGAGATCAGCCTCAGGAATAACAATTTCGCGGGTAACCTCACTGTTCGCATCGAGGTGTACGCGCTCGAAGGCAACAAGATGTTCGATTGCCGTGGTCTCACCTGCACCGGGAGCTGAGAGGTAAACCTGAGCCACCTCATCGACAGCACGATTGCCAGTGTTACGGAGAGTGACGGTGAAACGGAGGTTCTTGGCCTTCTTATCGTATTTCTCTACCTGAAGATCGGCGTAATCCACATGGCTGTAGTTCAAACCATAACCGAAGGGATACATGATGTTATCACTCATATATTTATAGGTACGGCCCTTCATGCTGTAATCCTCAAAGTCGGGGAGACGGTTAACATCCTCGGGGAAGGTCATCGGGAGACGGCCACTGAAGTTAGCGTCACCGAAGAGAAGATCACCAAGAGCAAGACCACCCTCCTGACCAGGATACCAAGCCATCACAACGGCATCGGCAAGTTCGCTGACCTCACGAAGATCGAGAGGGCTACCACCGGTGAGGATAACAATAAGGTTCTTGGGATGATTGGACTTGATATTGCGGAGGAACTGCATCTGGCACTCAGGGATAGCGAGACTTTCGCGGTCACCACGGCATGCGCTTGCGATGGCTTCACCTTCTTCACCTTCAATATTACCATTGATACCCATTACAACAATTGTGTAATCTGCACCCGCAGCTTCTCCGGGAGTCCAGTTCATCTCGTTCAACTCTGGAGTAACGAGCATACAGCCGGGACGGTAGTTCACACTGGTACCATTGCTGACCTTAGAGACGATACCCTGGAGATAAGTGCTGTAACGCGGACTAAGGCCGTAATAGTTTCCCATCTGGGTGAAGACGTCCGTTGCGCCAGGACCGGTGACAAAGATAGTCTCAACATCCTTCTTCATGGGGAGGACATTGCGATCGTTCTTAAGGAGCACCATACTCTCCTGCGCTGCACGACGGGCGAGAGCGGTATGTTTGTCACAGCAGATTACATCTTCGCTGAAATTGTTGTAGGGGCAGTCCTTGTCATTTTCAAGGATACCTAACTTCAGACGCGTCATCATGAGGGGAACGAGAGCCTTATCGAGATCTGCTTCTTCGAGAAGATGCTTTTCGAGTGCCTCTTCAATGGCAACGAAAGAACCACCACATTCGAGATTGAGACCTGCCTTGATGGCGATGGCAGCTGCCTCTGCAGGAGTAGGAACCATAGCGTGACCACCATAGATATCGTCAACAGCGCCACAGTCGGAAACAATGTGACCCTTGAATCCCCAGTCATTGCGGAGAATATCAGTGAGGAGATGGTGATTACCGGAGCAAGCCTCTCCGTTAACAGCATTGTAAGCAGCCATAACTACCTCAACATGACCTTCTTCTACCAATTCTTTGAAAGCAGGGAGATAGGTTTCATAGAGGTCGCGCTGAGAGGGATGGATGTCAGCTTCATGGCGTGTACGTTCCGGACCGGAGTGAACGGCATAGTGCTTCGCGCAGGCTCCTGCCTTGAGATAGAAGGGATCGGTTCCCTGCAAACCCTTTACATAGGCTGTACCGAGACGACCGGTAAGGAAGGGATCTTCACCATAGGTCTCCATACCACGTCCCCAACGAGGGTCGCGGAAAATGTTAACATTAGGAGACCAGAAGGTTAGACCTGCATAGCGGGAATAGTTATTCTGGCTCTGGGCCTTGAAGAACTTCGCACGGCCTTCGGATGACACAGCATCACCGATGGTCTGGACGAGTTCAGTATCGAAGGAGGCACCTAGACCAATGGGCTGAGGAAAGACCGTAGCACGACCTGTACGACCGACACCGTGGAGACCTTCGTTCCAATAGTCATAGGGCTTGATACCGAGGCGATCAATACCCGGAGTAGCGTTCATTAACTGGGAAATTTTCTCTTCGACTGTCATCTGAGCGATGATAGCCTTTGCCTTTGCCGTCATCTCAATTTCCTTTTGGGACTGGGCATTTCCGGCGAGCGTTCCTGCCATAAGCATAAGCGCAAAAATTGTTACCTTAGGGGAAAACACGTATTTAGATTTTTAGATTATTATTCAAGACAACGCAAAGATACAAAAAAATCTATTCAAAAGCATATTTTACCGTGTTTTATTTGTTCAAATAAAAAATAATACCGAATTTTGCAAACAAAATGTTGGTCATGCTCTTCTATGGCATTAAACAAGCATTATAAACCTCTTTATAAACCCAAATATAAACCCATTATAAACATCTAAAACATTATGGCAAACAAGTATGCTGGCACCCAGACTGAAAAGAATCTGGAATGTGCTTTCGCTGGCGAATCTCAGGCTCGCAACAAGTACACCTATTTTGCATCAAAGGCAAAGAAGGAAGGTTTTGAACAGATTGCAGCGCTCTTCCTCAAGACTGCTGACAACGAAAAGGAACACGCTAAGATGTGGTTCAAGGAACTCGAAGGTATCGGTTCTACCGCTGAAAATCTTGCAGCAGCTGCTGCTGGTGAAAACTTCGAATGGACTGATATGTATGCTGAATTCGCTCGCGTTGCTGATGAAGAAGGTTTCCCCGAACTCGCAGAGAAGTTCCGTGGCGTTGCTGCCATCGAAAAGCGTCACGAAGAGCGTTATCGTGCTCTCCTTCACAATGTAGAAGCTCAGGAAGTATTCAAGAAGAGCAGCGTTAAGGTTTGGGAATGCCGTAACTGCGGTCACATCGTAGTTGGCGAAGCAGCTCCCGAAATCTGCCCTGTATGCGCTCATCCTCAGGCTTACTTCGAAGTTCACGCTGAGAACTATTAATCGACCTTTTTCACTCGCATGAAATAAAATAGCGGCGGGGGCCCACAGCCCTCGCCGCTATTATTATATAATTAGTCCGCAGGCGAATGTATATTCGCCGTACGACGAAATTGTATCGTGCCCGGTATAGTGATTTCAGAAGGTAGTTATATACATTTGGCACATATAAGCGTCTGGAAGACGCTACTAGCCTCGTAGAGGCGGTCTATAACCGGTTGCGCCGAGCGAAGCGGCGCTGCCGGTATGCAGTATGAGGAAACCACGCGTCTGGAAGACGCTACACCGCATATAGAGTACACTCATAGCACCAAAGATTCTTTCCGTTTTTCGATGCAATTTTGAACTCCCTACTTTTCTGGTCTCCCTTTTTTAAACCTTCTACAATCTAATAGAATAGCCCAGATAAGCAGCAAGGAGTCCAAGTACAATACTCAGAGCTATATAACCAAGGGCAAGGAGGAACTGGCCGCCTCGAAGCAGGAAGAAGTTCTCGTTGACAAAGGTTGAGAAGGTGGTAAAGCCTCCGCAGAAACCGGTCATCAGCAGCAGACGCACCTGTTCGTTTCCCGGTGCCAAGCGCGTGAGGAAGCCAAGGAGCAAGCAACCGAGGATATTTGCGATAAGCGTTCCAAGGCATGCCACACTACTCCCTTCCGGACCAGGAAGAGGAAACCAACCTTTACACATAACACCCAATCCCCAGCGACAGACACCGCCGAGGCCCGAGCCGATAAAGACTGCTAAAAAGGAATTCATGAGAAGATTGTTGCCACCATTCCACGGGGACCGTCACCATCACGGAATTCCAGGAAGTAGATGCCTTGCCAGCGACCGAGATTGAGGCGGCCACGGGTAATGGGAATCATGATGCTCTGGCCGACAAGGGTGGACTTACCGTGAGAAGGCATATCAGAGGGACCTTCTACCTGATGACCGTACATACGATCCTCGCCAACGAGGTGATTAAGGATTTCTTCCATATCAGTACGAACGGCAGGATCAGTGTTCTCATTGATTGCAATAGCACACGAGGTATGCTTTACAAAGAGATGCAATAGTCCCGTCTCCGGAAGTTTCTTAGGCAACTTTGCCATAATTTCCTTGGTTATAAGATAAATGCCCGCATCATGCTGCGGCATCTCAAATTCAACTTGCTGGATCATATTTTTTTTTAATTTTGAATTTTGAATTATGAATTTTGAATTACCTTGCGGTTGGTTGCACTTAATTAAGTTTTTTTGAATTTTGAATTACCATGCGGTTGGTTGCATCGCGCAGCCATAATTCTTAATTCATAATTCTTAATTCTTAATTTTAATTAACTTCCCTCCCTTGATGTAAAGACCACGGGCAGGGGAGATGACGCGGCGGCCCTGGAGATCATAGCACTCACTGTTGGTGGTCTGCATCTTCACACCACTGACACCCATAGCCTGCTGGGTAAGAGAGAGGCTGCCTGCATTGAGAACATAATTGCTGCTCATCATCTTGGAATCATAAAGATGAATGAAGGCAACGATATCCGTCTTACTCTCGTCCATAATGGGGAGCGGGGAGAAGGTGGTAGGATAATCGTAGGAAACCTCAAAAGTGCAGACATCACCATCACGCTGAATCGTCAGTTCGTCGCCCGTAGCACGGGTGGTGAAGACATGGCGGATAACACCATTATGACGATAGCGCTCATCGAGATCGGCAGGAGCATCTTCATATTCACCGTTAAGGCCCTTCTGGAAATACTTACCTGTAGGTTCAATGCCATTCTCTATAAGATAGCAGGTGAGATAACAGGGAATGCCCTCGTTGACAAAGTCACGATTGACGGAGCCACTAACAACGACCTTCTGGCCATCTTCAGACTTGTTGATATTGATTTCTGCCAACGCTGCCACCTGGCTTACCGCAAGAATAGCCTCATCGTAAATGCTCTGCTCTGCCTTTGTTGCAGAGATAACAGGAGCAGAATTGCCAGGGAAGACACGGCGGTCGTACATCACAGCAGGGTTATAGGTTTCTCCGCTCAAACCGAAGAGATAGGTCAGTTCGTCGTCAACAGCCTGCGTAAAGAGGTCTTTGGCAAAACCTGAATGATGGGCCACATAAACCAAGGGCTTTCCGGATTCTCGCCAGTCTTCTATAGCAAGGTCAAGATAGTAGGCCATGAAGGGACAGTTCACACAATACTGACTCGTGAACTCTTCTACCAACGGTACACGGACGAAGGCATCCTGCATCACATAGTAGTGGCCCGTGAAAGAGACACTGCGTCCCTCGGCATTCTGCTTTGTTCCTCCAACAGGAGTAATAGCCTTGACATTATAGGTCAGCGGCTGGGAAGTACCCTGCTGGCTGGGAGCATAAACCTGATAAGGAACGATACGGCCATCAAAGGCTGCAAGGGGAGCATCGCCGAAATTGAGGGTGTACTCATGCTTCACGCCATGATCGTCGGCTGTCTCGAAAGTCAGATTTTCAAGCGCCTCAGCACTCTGGTTATGAACATAAAGTTTTCCACTCATCAAGCCATCAGGACGAACGGTAAGGGGAGCATCGCTGAAACTGACATGAGCGGTTCCTGAAAGTACACCGTCAGAAGCCGTGAGGGATGGGCTGTCTTCCAGAATGGCCTGAATCAACAGAACACTGTTGGAACTTGAGGTAATCCATTCGGAATCCTTTCCGGCACGGACAAAGAAACCCTGATCAGCAGATGCACCGACGAAGGTACAGAAGGGATAAGGTGTACCGAAAGTCTCATAGACACGCGCACCAATATAGAGGGGAACGTCACCGATGGTCACTGGTGTCGTAAATTCCACCTCATTCCAACCTTCATAGAACTTACAGGTGGTTTTTACGGGGGTATCGTTGAGACCCGTAGAATAAAACACATAGCGGTTGCTGGCCTGCTGGGACGTTGCGTATTCCTGACGGATAAAAACGCGGACGCCTTTGATTTGCTGGCCTTTCAGACGGGAAACGGCGGGATCTGCATTGGGATCGAGGCAGATAGCTGCATCAACAATATTGCTCTTGCCGGAACCTACAGCAGAGAGATTCTCAGAACTGACATTCAGCGGAGAATAGCCGAAATAGACATTATCTGCCAATGCTGCCAGACTGATCAATGCAAGAGCAAAGAAGGAAAAGAGTCGTTTCATAACTATCGCATCATCTTCTTGCCGTTCTTAATATAAAGCTGACCAGGCTGGGGCTCTGCAATGCGACGGCCCTGGAGATCGTAGCAAGGAGTTTCTGCCTGCTTGGCGAGGATAGTACTGATACCATCAGCAACGCCGAGAGAACAACGGGTAGAATTGAGGATATCGCGGTTCCACTTATCATTGCCCTCAAGACCACGGTTAATGAAGGCTACCACGCGCATCTTGCTCAAATCCCATTCGTCGGGATAGAGGTCGGTACTGAAATTCATGGTATATTCGCCAGACTTTACAGGAATGGGATCACCCCAAAGTTCGGTGAAACGGACACGCTGAAGATTGTCGTGCCAGTATTCTCCCTTTTCAAGGTCACGCTGTTCCTGGGAATCGGTATAGACATCGTCTTCAAGGAGATAAGCCGTCACATAGAGTTGTTCGTCACCAATAACACCATCGGCAATCTCTCCGGAAATCGTCACCTTGAGTTTGTCACCCTCAACGGCACATTCTGAATTGATGCTGGCATAGGTAGGACGGGCAATGGTGGGTTCATAGAGAACATTGGCAAACATCGGAGTGATCACGCTGTGGAAAGGTGCATCCTTTTCGAGACCCAGCGCAATCAGTTCTACATTTACGGAACGGTCGATGCAGACTGCAGGGTAATAGACTGCCATGGAGTCCATATCACACATCTGAAGCATGAGGAGGGTCTCCTCATCGTCACCGGTCATCCACTGGTCATTCTGATGCTGGGCAACGAGGTTCAGATGATCGGCATATTCGTTATAGCCCGGCATAAAAAGTTCATCGTAGTATTGAGGAACGTAGTAGGAGTTCTCACTCTCGAAGAATTCAGCAAGGCTCGTGCGGGTATATTTCTTCGCAACAGCCTGAGGCACCATTACGGTATTATAAATATAGGTCTGATCAATGTTATTCTTTGTTGAACCAACCTTGCTCACGGAAACACCATGTTCGCCCTTGCCGAAAGCGTAGGCAGGAGCGAGGAATTTTGTAGAAGCACCGGGAGCCAAAGCTTCGGTAAGACTGAGGACATAATCCTGCGTCTTTTCACCATAGGCATAGCTGAGGGTTACCTTGCTGACACTGTTGGTACCGCGATTGGTGATGGTCATCAAAGCATTGCTGGCTTCGCCTTCGAGAATGGTGGGATAGGTGATAAACTCATTGATAGCCACCTTGTTGGTGAAAGTTCCTGTGACTACGAGGTCAACGAAGAGGGTTCCTTCCTTGGATTGGTCTTCCCACATCTCGTTTCCGTCCTTGTCATAGTTGTAGCCTTCAACGTCACCCCAGACATAGGCTGCACCACTCTGCCCTGCCGGATAACTTGTACCGATGGCAATGGAGTTGCTCTTCACGCAGTCAGCATAGAAACCGACATAGAAGGTTCCGAGATCTTCGGTCAAGGTAAGTCCTTCCGCATTGTCGAAGTTGATGGTGGTGGCAGTGCCCTGATAACTGTTGCTGGAAGAAGCCTTGTACTTCAACGTTCCACTACCGGAAAGGATGTTCTCCTTGTCGGTAAGGTTGTGGCGCATGAAGGTCGTACAGGTTGAACTGTTGTCCATATCACACCAGGAAATCTTGAGGCTGACAATCTTTGCTCCGATATAGTCCTTATACATATCAGGGGAAATACGGATGGCAGCACCCATCTTGATGTCGCTGGAACTCTGGTTTCCGAAACCTGTGTAACACCACACATTATCATCGGTTCGCTTGTAACCGATGTTGATTGTAGCTGCTTCTGAAGCAAGGGTTACAAAAGCAAACAGGAGGAGTAGAACTTTCTTCATAGGCTTTTTTCTCAAGTTTCTAGTGTTATTTCCTTAATTTTCGATATTGAGCGATTCGAAGGGAATGTCTTTGCCCGTGAGTTCGCAGAGAATCTTGTGAACACCTTCTGCGGTGATAGCGGTACCGATAATCTTGCCCTTGGTGTCGAGGACGAAGAAGGAGGGAATCCAATGGAGATCGTACTTCTTGGCGATAGGATTGTCTTTCCAGGCAATACCGTTTGAAAGCTGGGCCCAGGGCATGCGATATTTGCGGAGAGCATTACGCCATGCCGTCTTGTCGTCATCGAAGGAAACAGAAAGCCACGCAATGTCGGTGCCGTTGACAATCTCATTTCTGAAAGTGGCCTGAACAGCCTTGAGGGCGGGAATTTCACGACGGCAGTCGCCGCACCAGGATGCCCAGAAGTCGAGGACAACATATTCCTCACGATAGTCCTTGAGCCACTGCTTGGTACCGAGGGTATCGAGGGCGGCAAATTCGGGTGCCATATCGCCAGCTTTGAGGCTGGGCATATTATCGTTTTGGGCGCTCACCGTCATGGAAAACAGCGCGGTGAGGAGGATAAGGAGATATTTCTTCATGTTAATAATATTGCGGGGTTGGATTATTGCGGGTTTGGATTTTTTATGAGCTCGGCCTTATTATATTATTGGAGTTCTTCGATTAACTGGCAGGACTTGATAAGCATGCGGGGGATATGGAAGGGACCCTTGAAGATATTTCCCTTTGCAGGCTGGGCAACGGTTCCGTCGCGATGGAGATAACCGTACCATTCGCCACACTGACGATCGGGGAAATGGCCCCAGGTCCATTCGCAGATGGTCTGGTGCATCTTGAGGTATTTCTCGTCCTTGGTAGCCTGGTAGGCATAGAGGGTGGCGATGATAGCCTCGGTCTGCGGCCACCAGAACTTCATATCCTGGCTGTAGTCTTGCTGGGGGAAGCCTTTGCAGTCGCGGAAATTGATAATTCCACCGTATTGCTCATCCCATCCCCATTTCCAGGACCAGTCGAGAATCGTGAGAGCCATATCGACGAGATCCTTCGGCCAGCCACGGTATTTGGCTTCTTCGAGGATGAACCAGCTGGTCTCGATACAGTGACCGGGATTGATGAGGCGGCCGTTGATATTGTCGATGAATTCACCGTTGGGGCCGACACACTCGAGAAGGGCTTCAAACTCGGGGTGCATGAAATAAGTGCGGAGGAGATGGATACTCTTATCGATTTCGGCAGAAAGCATATCGGCACCTTCCATACCAAAATGCTCGACGGCCTCGCGGATACGGGCGGCGGTATTCACCAGAATCATCGTGATGCTATGGCCGCGGCTCTCCTGAGTGGGAAGATATTTTGCGGGGAGGAAACCGGGGGTCTCCATCATACGGATGATGCTCTGGAAGATCTCTACGGCGCGTTCAGCATATCTCTTTTCTCCGGTGGCGAGGGCATATTCGCTGTTGGCAATTGCGGCAAAACCTTCGGAGAAGACATAGCGGCGCTTGCGGAGGGGAGTACCGTCTGCCATCACCTCAAAGAAGAAGTGACCGTCGGTATCGATACAATGAGCATCGATAAAGTCGATACAACTCTTGGAGGCGGCGAGCCATTCGGGGTTTTGTGCAATATGGTTATAGGCAAAGGCGGCGATGAAGCCGAAGCGGCCCTGGAACCAGACAGACTTTGTGGTGTCCATCAATGTGCCGTCGCGGTCGAGGCAGGTATAGACGCCACCGTTCTCGCGGTCGAGACCATATTTGAGCCAGAACGGGAGGATATTGTCCGTCAACTCGCTGTGACACTGTTCGTAACAGCCTGCTAAATACTTCTGTACATTCATATTTCGTAGTATTTTTTTTTCTAATGTGGCAAAGTTAGTGCTTTTTTTCAAAAGAAAAAAACAAATGAGTGAAAAAAGAGAGAACAAAAAGAAAAATAGGCAATACTGGCTATAATATCATCTCACGTGATGACGAACAATCACAGCGTCAGTTCGCGAGCCTCAGCGTTAACGAAGGGAGTCACCTCGCGGAAGGCACACTGGAAACGTGCAGCGATAAGATAACGCAACATAAGACCATGGGACACAACGAGAATTGTAGCATCCTCAGAAAAATTCGCACGAAAATAATCCAAAACATCCCTCCCACGCTGATAGAGCATCTCCTCAGTTTCATAATCCCCCGGAAAATGCCACGCTCCATCATAATAAAATTTGTCACGAGCCTCATCAATAGGCATCCCGGTATATTCTCCCCAATTGCGTTCCCGTAACAGTTCTGTCTTCACAATGGCACCAACAACTTCCTCTCCTCCATATTCGGAGGCAATAATCGCAGCAGACTGCAATGCACGTTGCAGGTCGCTCGAAACGATCTGGTCGAACACCACCCCACTCTCTTTGAGGCGTCGGGCAGTTTGTGCAACCTGCTCAAGGCCACACGAAGTCAATCTGCCAGGCAGGTGACCTTGCAGAATACGGAGTTTGTTTTCTACCGTCTCTCCATGACGGACAAGAATCAATTTCAAATGTCCTTTGGGTTAAGTGATATCATCGCAACTGATACCGCGACTGATACCGCAACTGATACCGCACTGATACCGCAACGGATACCGCAAACGGATACCGCAAACGGATACCGCAACGAATACCGCAACTGGTACCGCAAACGGATATCAAAGGGATTCCCTTAGGCGTTGGCGTTCTCTGATTGCTGGAACACCTCCTGACAAATCTGCTCTGCAAGGGCTGCATAGCTGATTTCGTAGGATAGTTCAGGGAACTGCTCCATCAAACGGTCAACATAATAGAACACCATGCGGGTGATCTTGAAACGGCCCTTGCTACGGGTATCGGCATCATTGAGAAGGGGGAGGAATTCCTCGATGGGCTTCGTAAACGGACCACCGGTACAGCAGCGATTATTAATGTCAGAAGTCAGAGATGGAATCTCAATGCCAAGGGGAAGTTTGTAGGCCATAAACGAGATTTTGTGGTTTGTATTTTTTTCAGGTTTTCTCTAATTATGAGGCAACTTTAATATAGAAGCTGGCTTTATGCAAGAAGTCCGACGAGTTCGTCAAAGGACTTTACGTTGTAGCAATACTCATCGAACGGACGGGTTCCTGCACCACGGGCGACAATACTGTTGAACAGGACGAAGAGAGGATCCCAGAAGCCGTTGATATTCCAGAAAATGACGGGTTTATCCTCAATGCCGATGGTATTTGCTGCCATTAAGGTGAATGCTTCGTCGAGGGTCCCGACACTGCCGGGAAGGGCAACGATGGCATCGGAGAGGGCGATGATCTGCTGCTTGCGATCGGTAAGGTTCTCTGTGACAATCTGTTCATCGATGAAGGAACTTACCCGTTGATGGTCGATGAGGATCTGCGGAACGACGCCAATGACATGGCCGCCGGTCTCATGAACAGCCTTTGCGAGACTCTCCATCAGTCCGCAATTTGCACCGCCATAGACGAGAGTCTTATCGCGTTCGCCCATCCAACGACCGAGTTGATCGGCACAACGATAGAAGTCCGTTTCAAGATTGTTGGAAGAAGAACAAAAAACACCGATTTGTTTCATACTACAAATTTTGCCCACAAATCTACGACTAATTTCTGAATTACAGAGGTTTCCAATGCGAAAAAAACGAAAATCTTACGTTTTCAAGTCCTTCGGACGGGGCGAAAAGTGAAATAATATAAAAAAGAGAAAGATTTTTCCGCATTTTCTTGCAAAGATGTTTTCTTCATCCTACCTTTGCGTCAACAACAAACAACTCCCGATTTAAACGATTAATAAAGAAAAAACTATTCCATGAAACTCTCTAATCTCAACAACAATCTCGTTGCTGCAGGCATCCTCGCTGCAGGTTTGCTTTCTCTAGGCCTCTCCTTGCGCTCTGGTATCATAGCTTTCAAAGACCGTGACCGCACGGTAGAAGTCAAGGGTCTCGCTGAACGCGAAGTAAAGGCCAACAAGGTCACCTGGCCACTGATGTATAAAGAACTGGGTAACGATCCGTCCCAGATGTACGAACTACTGGAACAAAAGAACAAGAAGGTCATCAGTTTCCTCAAAGCGGGTGGTATCACCGATGAGGAGATCAGTGTCAATCCGCCGACGATTACTGACCGCCAGGCTGATAACTACGGAAACGACATCATGACTTATCGCTATAAGGCATCGAGTGTCATCACGGTGACCTCAAATGACGTGGACAAGGTTCGCAAACTCATCCGCCGCCAGACAGAACTGATGAAGCAGGGCATTGCCATTGTCTCAGAAGAATATAGTAGCAACACCACCCCGTCCTATGATTTCACCGGCCTCAACGATATCAAGCCGAGCATGGTTGAAGAGGCAACAAAGAATGCCCGTGCTACCGCCGAAAAGTTTGCGGAGGACAGCCACTGTAGTTTAGGTTCTCTTCGTGCCGCATCACAGGGTCAGTTCTCTATCGAGGACCGTGATGCCAACACGCCCTACATCAAGAATGTACGTGTTGTAACGACCGTTAAATACGGCCTCGACTAATCTATAAGACTACATAGAACAGAACAAAGGTGTATCAGCCACTGTGCTGGTACACCTTTATTCTTCTAATAATATTTCTCCTGAAGATAGCGGCAATAGATGCGGATGGCGGTTTCTACCATTCGGATGCAGGGGCGCTTGCGGTAATATTCGTCGGTACGGGCATCGGGAGTGGCGACGATTTGGATTTCGGGAATGGTACCGTCAGCGCGTTTTTTATTGAGACCGAGGAGTTCCTTGCAGATGATGCTTCCTGTCACCTCACGGAAGTCTGAGGCGAGGCGCTGAACAACCTCATAGTTCTTCTTTTTGAGTTCCTGGGACGGATAGGGATTATTCCCGAAATCAAGGGTTTCAGGAGTGTCATCAACATTCTGCACTTCGAGACCAGCAAGGAGGAACATGGCACAGGCACTACCGCAGGTTTCACGCATACGGCCGATTCCTCCGCCGAAACTGGCAGAGATTCGTGCCATCATTGCTTCGCTGAACCCATAGAGATCAGCGAACGTCATGGCGACAGATTGCGAGCAATTATAGCCCTGCATAAAATAGGCTTTGCCCTGCTCCACGCGGGCTTCAATATCTAATGTCATCATATAACCTGCGTAAGTTTCGAATGTTCCTAACTTATTGGTTTTCTTTCAAGAATTTGTGATAAAGAAAAAAACTTCAGCAATTTGGATAACTTACTTTTTTAGTTTGCGGTAGTTTGCCCAAAGGGGACGATGTCTGAGATAGTCTTCTTTGTGATCATTCAGGTAGGCTTCCCGCTCAAAGCTAATGGCCATATAGGCTCTTCCCCAATGACGGAGACGGGCATAATGCCAAAGGAATTCGAGAACGTAGAGGAGGAAGAACGGAAAGAAGAGCCATTCCAGCTGCTGGCGGAAATGAATGAGTTCATGGCGTACCTCACGGGGTGTCACCCAATTATCTTCGCGGAAGATAATCAGTCCGAAAAGCGATATTCCTCCGAAGGGCTTCGGTGGAAAATGCTTAGAGCGAATGACACAGGGGTAGCGCATGATTATTTTTTCAGAATATTGATTACATCAGTGATATTGGAAATGCTGAAACCGAAGCCGTCACGGAGAAGACCACTCTTGAGATAGTTGACATCTTCAAGAGTTGGAGTAATCTGGGAACAAATGGTTAAAGGTATGGAATTGTCTGCTGTAGGCGGAAGAACGACACTCTTGCTATAGTCGTCAATACGGACAACATAGGGAGTGCCCACAGAGAGTCCTGCCAAAGACTTTTCAATAGAAATTTCACGAACTTCTCCAGCATTCATCGCAGACAACATTGTTTCAAAATAACCCAGGCTGGTACCACCTGCTTTAGGGAAGATCCAGCAGATAATACGCTTACTACTGAATGATTTTACGGCCTCAATCTTGAAATGAAGAACAGCATTCGTAGCAGTCATCTGGTTGTCTTTAGTACGAATATCCTTACAGGTGAGATAGGCCAGATCCTTCAGGAAGATATCGGGTTCATCACTACCTGTAACCGTCAATGTGGGAATTACAGTTGTCGGGAGGCGATCCATCTCCTGCCACTGTGGATTGGGACTATCAAGGTCTTGAAACACAGGATAGACGTTGTACGTTCCATTCGCCATCACATTACTACAATAGAAGGTATAATAGCGGGGACCGTTGTTGCTTGCGTAAGTCAAATTTTTGCTGTACTCGCAATAGTAGGTATGCTGGGCATTGCTCAATTTAACACCCACACGGATATTACAGGCCATAATACCCGTATTCAGCATATCGCCATAAACAAAGAGCATCGTGCTACGATTAGAAGTGGAAACGGTCTGCCAGGTAGACTCGTCAACATAGCCGTTGCTGTCAAGACTGGCCGTACGAATCTCGTATTCTGAAGCCGTCATCTTAACGGGAGCATGATCAATCGTGTGGGTATTGGGCTGGATGCCAATGACAATCTCCTGCCCCTGATCATAACTCGCATTTTCTCCACCTCCACCGGTTCCAGTACCGCCAGGATGAAGGGCCCCAGAACCTGTCATGAGGAAATAGCCGTCGCAATAGCCTCCCCATCCCCAATTTATATGGTATTTGCCATCGGCACTGTGACCATCAACGACGAAAGCGTGACCAGCGTCAGTGGTTGTTCTGCCAGAGTAAAGAACAGGACGATTGGCTTGCAACTCATTCAATATCATAGATTCCCATTCTGCATCACTATAGGAACTACGTTTTTCGTAACTAATGCAGAGGTCGTAATCAAAATAGGAAACCAATGCGGAAGGAACATCTGCAGCCGCAGCCGATGATTGCTCTACACCAAACTGAGCTTTTACACTATAGGCACAGTCGACCAACAATTTTCCAACCTCATAGGCCTGGTCGGTTGTATAGGATGAATAGTCATCCTTCATTAATCCCCAGTTATAGGTACTCTCGCTGAAATCAGTACTGAGACTATAGGTTGCATGATTGTTAGAGGCATCCGTAAAGGTACAATTGTACTTCGTTGAGCCTTGACCTTGCAATGGCCATTTGTGATACTTCATAATCTGCGCCATTGCAACAGCCACACACCCTGTTACCGCCGTTAATTTGCCGGAAGAAAGAGTCCAGTTCATATAACAGTTAAACGGCGATGTCTGGTTCCATTTCGTTGTCATCAGCGGGCTTACAACCACGGAAGAAGAAACCCGTTGAATTGACTTGTTGGCTGTGATAGCTTGGGCTATATCCTGCTCGCAAAGGCTCATCCACCACTTGAAACTATCGGGAACTTTCTCCCCGTCAAAACTGCCATTGTCTGTATAGCCCAAAACTGCAGGGGCACAATCGTCGGCACTTAAAACCACAAAGCCACTCTCTGCAGGACGGTTCATGACATACAAGAGAGACTGCTCTCCTTCAGTTGCGGTATAGGCAAGGGTGAGTTGAGATGCAGGGACGCGGTGTCGGGAGGACATACCGTTTTCTGCCTGCATACGATTAATGGCTTCCGCTGGCGTTAACTGACGAGCGGAAAGAGGGAGCGTAAAAAGCAACGCAGCTCCAAGGGTAATGAGATTTGTTATCATGGGGCTGTTGGTTATTAAGGTTATACGCTAACGCGCAGATATTAGGTTATTTAAAGGTCTGAAACAAAAGAAGCAAAACGGCGAAGGCCCTCCAGCATCACAGCACGGGGACAGGCAATATTAAAGCGCAAATAGCCATCATCGCCGTAGTGTTCGCCGGCATTGATCCAAAGACCGTAGTCATCGTATAATACGTCTTGAATCTTCTGACTTACAGATGCTAATGAAGGACCGTATTTCTTGAGAACTTTATCGTTCAGAGTTGTGATATCAACCCAAACGAGATAGGTGGCTTCCAAACGGGAAACAGGGAGTTTTATTTCCAACCCGTTGGCAAAAAACTCGCGGAAGATACGATAGTTCTCCCAGATATATTCCCGAAGTTCATCGAGCCACTCTTCGCTCTCATTATAGGCGGCTATGGTTGCGGGGTAGCCGAAGGGATTCACGTCACAGGTTT
The DNA here is from genome assembly GCA_002314875.1 of Prevotellaceae bacterium UBA1746. GTDB lineage: Bacteria > Bacteroidota > Bacteroidia > Bacteroidales > Bacteroidaceae > Alloprevotella. The sequence continues at coordinate 253,778 of DCHS01000052.1, read as the reverse complement.
CGTTGATGTTGATGCGCTTGTTGATACGCGCACGATGTTTGGCATTGGCAACGACGATGTTGGCAATCTGAAGACCAGCGATATTGAAACTCTTGGAAGCGGAAACACAGATGGCACAATTCTGCTGATACTCATCGCCAAGGGTTCCCCAAGGAGTATAGAGCGTTCCCGGGGCTGTGAGTTCGTTGTGGATTTCATCGGAAATCACAAAGATGTCATGGCGACGGCAAATCTCTGCTACACGGAGGAGTTCCTCGCGCGTCCAGCAGCGGCCACTAGGGTTGTGAGGGTTGCAGAGAAGAAGCACTTTCGATGCAGAATCCGCACACTGATTTTCCAAATCCTTGAAGTCAATTTCGTACGAAAATACGCCCTCCTCCACTTCTTTGCGAAGAAGTTTATTCTCTGCCAAGACAGCACCAGAATTGCGAAGACAGGAGAAGAAACAATTGTAGGCGGGTGTCTGGACAATAACCTTTTCGCCCGGCTGGATCATTGCCTGAAGAATGGCACTGACAGCGGGAACAACGCCTGTGGTATAGATGATTGATTCTTTCTCAATGTTCCAGTCGTGACGGGTTTTGAACCAATTCGTCACAGCCTCATAATAGGCGTCGGGAACAGAGACATAGCCATAAACGGGATGGGCAGTACGTTCCTGAACAGCCTTCTGGATGGCAGGAGCAACAGCGAAATCCATATCTGCCACCCACATCGGGATGATATTTTTGCGGGCTTCGTCCCACTTGACGCAGCCTGTATTTCTACGGTCAACTATTCTATCAAAATCGTACATATCGATGGTTTGAAAGGTTTTTGAGGTTTATAACGTTAGAACAACATTATTTCACTACTCTTTCGACACCGCCGTCAGGAATCCAGCCTTCAACGCCATCGGGAAGGGAAACTTGTTGCCAACCTTTCGTATGGCTATCGAGAAGAGATACGGTAGTTCCTTCGTGGAGCATGCGAACTTTCTTACTGCTATTGGTGGGAGAACCATAGAGTTGGATTTCGTCAGCAGTGACGACGGCCTCATCATTATGATAGTAAGCGTAACGCTGAACGGCAGCAAAGATGGTCGCAACGGCAAAGGCGATAATCGAAGCCAGAGCGCCGAAGAAACCTATCTTACGAATCCAGATACGACGGGGAATGTAGTACAAGGCGAGACCGGCGAAGAGTGCAACAAGCCAGATCATGCTCCACATCACCCAATGTTCTGTACTTCTGGTACTTACCCAATCCTTAAACCAGGAGATGAAGAACATCTCGGAAGGCTTTGCAAAACGGTCAGCAATACGGGTACGGACAAGCGCAACATTATAGCGGGCATCTTCATGACCAGGGTCAATGCGCAAGGCACGAAGATAATTGAGAATGGCCTGGGGGAAATGGTTCAGGCGATACTCGGCGTTACCGAGATTATAGAAGAGATCAGCAGCTGGCGTTTTTCCTTCGGCCAGAATCTCATCAATCTTAGCCTGATAAATTTCTGATGCTTCCAGAAAATGCTTCTGCAGATACGCGCTGTCAGCAAACGCTTTATTTACAAGAGTATCAGCAACGGCTGTGGAATCGTTCTCCGCCGGCGCTTCTTTCTGCTCCGTTGCTGAAACCTGGGCAGCGAAGGAGAGTACAATAAAGAATAAAAGAAATAGTCGGCGCATATTATTTGAGTTTTAGTTGCTGATCGAGATTATTGAAAATATCGGAAACACGCTGGATATCCTGCTCACGCTGAGAAACCTCAACATTGGGAGCAAAACGGGCGAAGTCAATGTCTTCCAGCATCGTCTTAACGTTCTGGAGGAGTTCTTCAGAGATACCACGTTCTTGTAGAGCAGACAGAATGCTCTCGTTCGTCATTGCTGCGGCATCGGCATTTAACTTGTCTGCAAAATAGCCACGAAGAGCCTGTGCCAGAGCGCCATAGAACGCACGATGATCATTGGATGCCAATGCGTTCTCTGCACCACGAAGGAGTTTGTTAGCCTTCTTACGCGCCTTACGGACACGGGTGCCAGAAACGTCTGCTCTCAAGGCCAGATGCTTACGGAGTAAACGCAGCAGACCGGTCAGCATCATCAACAAAAGACCTGTTGAAATGAAATAGCCGAAGCTTCCCAACCAACCCCAACTGGCGCCGAAAAATGCCGTCTTATGGGGTAGACTGGAATTGCACAAACCGGGTGCATTGAAGAACTCCGAAGATTCGGTATGAATGCCACGAATATCAGAATTGCGCAGGGCCATTTCAGCCTCGATATCTTCTTTGGAGCGATTGCCCTTCTTAACATCCAAATGGAGGGCCGAGGTGTGGAGGGTTACATACTGGCCACTTGCCGTATCGAAATAGATGAATTCCGCCGCAGGGATTTCGTATTTGCCGATATTGCGGGGAACGAAGGTGTAGTCAAAATAGACTTCGCCTGTGATGCCGTCAACGGAAACCTTTGTATGATCCGTCATCTTGGCGTCATAGCTATCAAAGTCCTTGGGGAACTTGATAAACGGTGCCTTGATGAGTTTCATATTGCCAGAGCCACTGATCGTAACACGCAATGTTGCAATGTCGTTGGTCTTAGGCTCGGGAGTAAGGAGCTGGTTGTTTATGGAGAAATGACCCACACCACCCGAGAAAGCCGCAGGCTTGGGCTGCGGGAGAGGGAGAACGTTAATCGTCAGATCCTCCGTCGTTCGCTGGACCTTTGAACCAAATCCACCACCGCCGTTGAAGAACGCATCAATGGGATTCAAACCGCGTTGCTGCTGGATGACGTCACAATCGAAGGTAATGCCGGGGATCGTGAGTTTTCCTGTCTGCTGGGGGAAAATGACGTATTGCAAATTCGTTCCTACCTTGTAGCCATTTTCGAGAGTAGGATTCAAATTGTGGGGGAGTTCAATTTCCTGAGTCCAAAAGCCTTTCAAATCAGGTTTCTGACGGAGCATGACATTCGCCAAACCAACGCCGACTTTTGCATGGAACTTATAGGTCAGCATAATCGGTTCCTGCTCATAAACCTGTCGCTTCGTTGCACCTACGGTGAAATATAAGTCTTTCTGGGACAGACGGGAAGAGCTTGACTGGGTCTGAACGAAGAAGTCGTCGTCGTCATCAGATTGCTGAGAAGACTGGGCCTGCTGACGGGAAGCAGGAGTTGAGGCCGCAACATTTACCGTTAATGCGTTGGACTTGAAAACCTTTCCATTGGCATGAATAGTGGCAACGGGAAGATGGAATGTACCCTTTTTCTTAGCACGAAGAATATAGGTGTAGGTGACACTGCTTGATTTTGAACTGCGACCGTTTACAACCTGAAGACTGGAATATGTGCTGGTAGCCGGGCCGTTAAGGCACTCAAAATCAGGAAAGGAAGGGTTACTGAATTGCTCGCCTTCCGCATTGTTCAGCACATATTGAACACGGAATTGTTCGTCAACACCAACGGTTGACGGGGCCTTCGCCGTAAACGACACTTGGGCGGCACCCGTCAGTACCACCCAAATAGAAAGAAAAAATAGAATATATCTGTTCATCGTAGAATTACCTCATTTTTAGGGAAATGAGTTTATAATCACATCAAAGCCCCTAAGGATTATCGAGAAATGACTCATGGGCTTGACCGTAGTTTCAACTTGGTTTACCAGTTCTTGTCCAACTGTTTGCGACGGGGAGGTTGGGCCTTATCCAACTTCTGGCGCGTCTGCTGTTCAGCCTGCTTGGCCAGCTGCAGCAACTGTTCCACATTATCGTCAGGCATCTGCTGGCTTTGAGGATTCTTCTGCTGCTCGGGCTGTTGGCCCTGCTGCTGTTGCTGTTGTTGTTGCTGCTGCTGTTGCTGATCCTTCTTCTGCTTTTGGCAGAGGGCAAGATTGTAGCGTGTATCTTCGTCGCGGGGATTATTGCGCAGAGCATCCTTATAGCAATCTATGGCCTTGTCAAATTCCTTATTCACATGATGGATATAGCCCATATTGTGATAGGCCATTGCCTTCACAGCCTTATTCTGCTCCGCCTTGGCAGCTTTGGAATAATAGTCCATCGCATCCTTGGCATTTTTCTGGGAGAGATAGGCATCAGCCAGATTGAACATCGCTCGGCTGCTTCGAGGATTGGCTTCGAGGGCTTTGCGGTAGAATTGCTCCGCCTTGGCCCAATCGCCGCGCTGGAAAGCCCGGTTGCCTTGGTGCAACATCGTCCACTCCTTGTTTTGGGCCATAGCTCCAAGAACAAAGAAGGTCATTATAAATATATAAAGGAGTCTTCGCATTATTTCTTGAAGAATTTAAATCGGTTGTAGAAAGGATTCTGCTTATCAAGGAGGAACATCTCTATCAACAGAATAAGCAGAAGGAGGATACCTACGGCCTGGAACTGCTCGTTCATAGCGCCATCGGAAGCCATCGTGGAGTCGCTGTGTTGGAGGCGGGAGAGTTCAGCCTGCAACTGGTCCTGGGCAACATTGCTTCCGTCCACATGGATGTAACTTCCTTTTCCTGCTTCAGCGATGGCCTTACACATATCTGCATTCAAGGCGGTACGTACAACAGCTCCGCTATTATCTGTCAGCGGACCATTTTCAGTAGGAATCTCAGCGCCTTCTGTACTACCGATACCCAACATATAGACATGACGGCCATCTTTTGCTGCGGCTTTTGCAGCCTCTTCTGCCCCACCCTCGTGGTTCTCGCCATCGGTGATGATGATAATCGCCTTGCCGACACCTTTTTCCTGGGTAAAACTCTTGTTTGCCAAATCAATGGCTGCGGCGAGATTAGTACCCTGGAGGGTTACCATTCCGCAATTGATATTGTCGAGGAAGAGTTTGGCAGAAACATAGTCGTTGGTAATCGGGAGCTGAGGATAAGCCTCGCCGGCGAAAACCGCCAGGCCTACCTTATCGTCCTTCATCCGGTCAACGAGAGTTGATATCAGCAGTTTCGCACGATCAAGGCGATTGGGATTTACATCCTGAGCCAACATTGACTGAGAGACATCAAGGACAATTACCGCCTCAATGCCCTTACGCTTTTCCGTTCCCGTGCTCTGACCAAACTGAGGACGGGCAATCATAAAGATACAAAGCGCAATCGCTATGCAGAAAAGCACGAATTTTGCTATCGGACGGCTGACAGAACGAAGATCTACCAGACCGTGTAGCAATTTTCTGTCACCCAGAATACGCTCACGACGGACCATATTCCACTGAGACCAGAGGAACAAACCCACCATTAGCGGAATGAGGAGTAACAGATAAAGATATTGTGGATTAGCGAATTGAAACACTTTTTAATGGACTAATACAATTATATCAAAACGAGGCTTATGCCTCAATTTGTAGGTTTTGCTTTTATCTTGAACACTATGGAATTCTACGCAGAATTGTCATTCGGAGGAAGAATTCGAGGAGGAGGGCCAATAAGGCTCCGATGCCGAACGGCAGGAAAGCTTCGTATCGTTTTGAATAGTTGTTAACCTTCAACTTAGCACGTTCGAGTTTATCGATATCCTTATAAATTTCGCGAAGTTTATCGTTATTATCGGCGCTATAATACAAACCACCCGTTGTCTCGGCAATCTGTTTCAATGTAGCGGGATCCATATCGCTCTCAACCGTCGCATAATAATAACTGCCATCAGGCAGAACGGCAACAGGCTGGCGAACCTTTCCCTGACGGCCAACGGCGATCGTATAGACACGAACACCTTCTTTTTTGGCAATGTCAGCAGCCGTCAAAGGAGATATATCACCCGTATTATTGGCTCCATCTGTAATGAGAATAACCACTTTGGACGGGGCTTTGCTGGTTGCCAGACGGCTGACCGCATTCGTCAGCCCCATACCAATTGCAGTACCTTCAGAGATTATGCCCTGTTGCTGGAGATTGCAGTTCACATTCTTGAACATAGAAAGGAGGGCTGCATGATCCGTCGTCATCGGGCATTGTGTAAACGCCTCACCTCCGAAAAGAGTAAGGCCGATGTTATCATTCTTTCTTCCCGAGATGAATTCCACACCCACAGCCTTTGCGGCTTCAATGCGGTTAGGTTGCAAGTCTGCCGTCAACATGGATACTGAGATATCCATAGCCATCATGATGTCAATACCCTCAACATCGCTCTCCGTTCGGGGATCTGTTGTTTGAGGCCTTGCTAAGACGACAACAATCAAGACAAAGGCTATCATTCGCAGCAAAAATGGAGCATGAACAGCCATTGACAGCCATGTCGTCGGAAGATGGCGGTAACCTTCAGTTGAAGCCATTTTCATCGTGGGCTCGTAGCGGTCACGAAGAAATACATACCACAGGATAAAGGGTATGATCAACAGCAGAAGGAGAAAATATGCAGGATTAGCAAATTGCACTTTCGTGAAATGATATAGGATTAAACACTTATTGGTGGGACAGCTTTTTCTATAAGAGGAGCCCCAGCAGTTGCATTAGAAGAAATTAAGCCAGAGCTGATAGGAAACATAGGAGAAGATACCCAATGCAGCCAAGAAGCTCAATGCCATTCCAGATTTCAGAGCCAACTTGTAACGTCGCTGTCCAGCATCAGAAACGACCACTTCCCTTTCAACGGCCTGCTCAGCTGCTGGATCGTTGATCTGAGTTGTCCGGACATAGTCAACAGCCTGCAGCAACGTGCGGTCACTCTCTGCCAACGAGGCCTCATATTTTGCAAACTTTACCAAGTCCGCAGTAGACAGGATCTCATGCAATTCATCAAGCGCAGACGCATCGCCAGTTGTGCGAAGTTTATCGACAATTTCGAAAGTCGTCATTTCACGGGCATTGAACCCGAACCGGTCATTGATGTATTGGCGAAGGACATCGGTCAAAGCCATATAATACTCTTTCAGATGTTCACCCTCACGCTCACCATTCTTCAGTTCCTCGATTGCAGCAATTGCCGTCTTATGTGGCGGAGTGGGAGGAATGATTTTCACCTTTCGGGTTACAGGCTTAGCCGTTGCCAATCGAACAGCACAAATGATAAAGATGGCGAGGAATAACCAGATACTAACACTTGCCTTTAAAAGACCGGAACCCCAGGAGAAAACACCATCAACGGGAGCCTTCGGCGGACGGATATCGTCAGGGTGCTGAAGATCTACATCAACACTATTAACCTTCAAACCTATCTCATTAGGAGATTGATATTTAGCACCGTTAACATCAACTTCTACTCGAGGTATCGTATAGACCGCACTATCAAAGGCAGTCAAGGTGTATTCACGGCTCAATTCCCAACGCCTTCCTTCGCCAACCTCAGAGGTATCAATCTTACCAGCCTCCAAAACTTCAACGCCATCTGTGATGCTTCCACCTCTAAAATCAGGGAACTTTACCCTTGCATCTTTCGGACAACAAACTTTCGTTCGAAGGTGCAGTTGTTCACCAATAAGGATGACCGTAGAATCCAAAGAAGATTCCACGGTAACAGATTGTGCCAGGGAGGTCATTCCCGTACACAAAGCAAGGAGGAAAAAGAGTATTTTTTTCTGCATTATGCTCTTCGTATGAATAAAGCCTTCAGAGACTTGACATAATCGGAACCCGTTGCAACAGCCGTATGGTTCACGCGACATCGGTTGAAAATGTTTTCCAAACTATCAGACATCTGTTTCCAATGATCGGCATGCAACTGACGCACTTTTTTGCTGGAAGTATCAAGATAGAGAGAATGACCGGTTTCAGCGTCTTCGACTTTCATCAGACCCACGTCAGGAAGTTCAGCCATGCGCTGGTCATAAACCTGTACGGCAACAAGGTCATGCTTCTGTCGCGCCATGGCCAAACGGTTACGGAGCACCTCAGTCTTTTCGCTATCAGCCTTAATAACCGAGTTGTCCAGGAAGTCGCTCAGCAAAAACGCAATACTTCTCTTTCGCTGAACTCGCATGAAATACTCCAATCCCGCACAAATGTCAGTCTTATGGCTTTGCGGTTCAATCGTCAGCAACTCACGGATAATACGTAAGATATGACTTCGTCCCTTTGCAGGAGGAATAAATTTTTCCACATGGTCAGAGAAGAAAAGCACGCCAATCTTATCGTTATTGCGAATTGCAGAGAAAGCAATCGTTGCCGCAATCTCCGTCAGCAGGTCACGTTGAGTCTGCCCCTGTGTTCCGAAATCCAAAGAACCAGAGACATCCACCAACAGCATTACGGTGAGTTCGCGTTCCTCTTCGAAAACCTTTACATAGGTACGATCGAAACGGGCTGTCACATTCCAGTCGATATCACGAACGTCATCACCAGGCTGATACTCGCGGACCTCGCTAAAAGACATACCGCGTCCTTTGAAGGCTGAATGGTACTCGCCTGCAAAAACGTTATTGGAAAGTGCGTGAGTCTTAATCTCAATTCTACGCACCTTCTGCATCAACTGTTGAATTCTTTCGTCCATCAAAGAATCTTATCTTTTACACTAAGGAAAGGTAATGACTTGGATTTTGCAGTTCTTTTAAGGAACCTCTACCTTTGCAAGGATCTCGGAGATAATCTTATCCGCTGTCATCTCAGCAGCCTCTGCCTCATAGGTAAGACCGATACGATGACGAAGAACATCAAAGACAACGCCACGAACATCATCGGGAACTACGTATCCACGACGACGAATGAATGCCAGAGAACGGGCAGCAAGGGCAAGGCTGATACTTGCACGGGGGCTACCGCCAAAGGCAATGTAAGGCTTCAGATGTTCTAGTTTGTATTTTTCGGGGAATCGGGTTGCAAAGACGATATCTGCCACGTACTGTTCAATACGCTCATCGACATAAACCTCCTTGACAAGTTCACGGGCTTTCAAGATGGTTTCAACATCTACGACAGGGAACACCGTCTTGTCTGCAATGTCACCACTCATAGATGCACGGACAATTCGTTTTTCTTCGTCCAGAGTAGGATAATCTACGATGACCTTCAGCATGAAACGGTCCGTCTGAGCTTCGGGAAGAGCATAGGTTCCTTCCTGTTCTATGGGGTTCTGGGTTGCCATTACCAGGAACGGGCTGGGAAGAGCCATCGTCTCATCACCGATAGTTACCTGACGTTCCTGCATAGCCTGAAGCAAAGCGGACTGCACTTTGGCAGGGGCACGGTTGATTTCATCAGCAAGAACAAAGTTGGCAAAAACGGGACCACGACGAACGCTGAAACTATCATCCTTACGGCTGTAAACCATTGTACCGATAACATCGGCGGGAAGGAGGTCGGGGGTAAACTGAATTCGTCCAAAGTCTGCACTAATCAAACTGGAGAGAGTACGGATGGCAAGAGTCTTTGCCAAACCAGGGACACCTTCAAGGAGAATGTGTCCATTACTGAGCAAACCAATAAGGAGCGCCTCGGAGAGGTGCTGCTGGCCAACAATGGTCTTGGCCATGCCATCCATCAGCAGAGCCACAAAACCAGAATTAGCCTCAATCTTGGCATTCAAAGCACGAATATCAACATTTTGGTTCATATTTTTTCTAAATTAAATTATCAAATTCATACGTTCTCACGCAATTTGGGTGCAAAGTTACCAAATTTAAGCGTAACGAAACAGCCTTTAAAAGAAAAAAACTTTTAAAAACGAAAAAATGGAGTATAGAGCCACAGGTTTTTACAATTTTTTTGCTTTATGAAAAAAAAAGCAGAAAAAGATTTTGCTTTTAGCAAGAATTACCGTAAATTTGCAGAGAATTTGGTAAACTCTATCTCTTTGAAAGAATATTTATTACCACTATATGAAAACTTACAAAATCAAAAAAGGACTGAACATCCGTCTCGAGGGCCAGGCAGCTCCCGAAATACGCGATGTGAAACCCGCAGAAGAGTACGCTCTTGTTCCCGATGATTTCGGCGGTATCGTTCCAAAGGTCAGGGTAAAGGAAGGCGAACAGGTTCTTGTGGGTACTCCTCTCTTCGTGGACAAAGCCACAGAGAAGATCAAGTTTGTTTCGCCAGTAAGCGGAACAGTAAAATGCGTTGAACGTGGTGACCGACGCAAGGTTCTCAGTATCCGCATTCAGCCTGACAGTTCACAGGTCGTAAAGACCTTCGAACTGCCTGACCTCAAGCAGGCTAACGCTGAACAGGTGCTCGAAGTACTTTTGGAAACCGGTCTTTTCGCGTTCTTACGCCAGCGTCCTTACGACGTAGTTCCCACCCCTGATGTTGCTCCCAAAGCCATCTTCGTCAGCGCTTTCAACCTTATGCCTCTTGCTGCCGACTTCAACGTTGTAGTCAAAGGACAGGAAGAAGACTTCAAGGCTGGTATTGCTGTTTTGGCAAAGATTGCAAAGGTTCATGTCGGCGTTAATCAGGAACAGCTCAACACTCCCCTTCTCCCTATCAACATTGATAACGTAGAAGTCAGTGGATTCGATGGTCCTAACCCCGCAGGCAACGTCGGTGTTCAGATCAACCAGATTGACCCCGTCAACAAGGGTGAAGTTGTTTGGACTCTCGGTGCAGAAGAAGTAATCTTCATCGGTCGTTATGCACGTACTGGCAAACCTGATTTCAGCCGTATCATTGCTGTAGCAGGTAGCGAAGTGGAAACGCCCAAGTATGCACGTGTAAAGGTTGGCCAGAGCATCAAGAGCATTGTTGAAAACCAGCTGAAACCTGCAGATCATCATGTTCGTGTTATTGATGGCAATCCTCTCGTTGGCCGCAAGGCTGGCGAGTTCCTTGGTGCTCACACCACTGAAGTTACAGCAATCCCCGAAGGTGACGATGTGAATGAGGTTCTCGGTTGGATCATGCCCCGTACGAATGAAATCTCAACACACCGCAGTTATTTCAGTGCATTTATGAAGGGCAAGGCGTTCAATCCTGACTGTCGTATCAAGGGTGGCGAACGTCACATGATTATGTCTGCTGAATACGAACGCGTATTCCCTATGGACATCTATCCCTCCTATCTTATTAAGGCTATCATCACTGGCGATATCGATCGTCAGGAAGCTCTTGGTATTTATGAGGTTGCTCCTGAGGACTTCGCTCTCGCTGAATTTATTTGCTCTTCAAAACTTGAACTGCAGCGCATTGTTCGCCAAGGTCTTGATATCCTACGTAAAGAAAACGCGTAATACTCCTATAATATTATGTTAAAAGAATTTTTTGACAAGATTCGTCCGCACGTTGAAGAAGGTGGTAAGTTCCACGCTTTCCGCAGCCTCTTCGATGGTTTCGAGACCTTTGCACTCGTTCCCAACACTACCTCAAAGGTAGGTGCGGCCATTCATGATGCCATTGACTCCAAGCGCATCATGAGCTTTGTCGTCATCGCTCTCATTCCCGCTCTTCTCGTCGGAATGTACAATATCGGTTTCCAGAACTACAAGGCAGCCGGCGTTGACGCAAGCATTATCCAAATGTTCCTCTACGGCCTCATTGTCATGCTCCCCAAGATCGTTGTCAGCTATGTTGTCGGTCTTGGTATTGAGTTTGTCGTTGCTCAGTGGAAGAACGAGGAAATCCAGGAAGGTTTCCTTGTAAGTGGTCTCATTATCCCCATGATTGTTCCTGTCGGCACTCCCCTTTGGATGCTCGCTGTTGCTGTTGCTTTCAGCGTTGTCTTTGCAAAGGAAATCTTCGGCGGAACTGGTATGAACATCTTCAATCCCGCTCTTATCACCCGTGCATTCCTTTTCTTCGCATGGCCTACCAAGATGAGCGGTGACCAGGTATGGGTAAGCCAGGACAGCTGGTTTGGTTTAGGAAATGTCCTCCCCGACGGCTTTACTTGTGCTACTCCTCTTGGAGAAGCAGCGGCAGGCGTAGCTCCTCAGCTGTCCATGTGCGAAATGTTCGGTGGTTTGATGCCCGGTTCTATTGGTGAGACCAGTGTTATTGCCATTGCTATTGGTGCTGTTATCCTTCTTTGGACCCGTATCGCAAGTTGGAAGACCATGGGTAGTGTCTTTGTTGGTGGTGCCCTTGTAGCCCTCCTCTTTGACGCTTGCGGTGCTGAAGCTAATCAGGTAGCTCACCTTGGCCTTGATCATCTCTGGCTCGGCGGTTTCTGTTTCGGTGCAGTCTTTATGGCTACAGACCCTGTAACAAGCTGTCGTACAGAAAATGGTAAGTTCATCTACGGCTTCCTCATTGGTGCACTCGCTATCACTATCCGCGTTCTCAACCCCGGTTATCCCGAAGGTATGATGCTCGCTATCCTCTTCATGAATATGTTTGCTCCGCTGATTGACTACTGCTTCGTACAGAGCAATATCAACAAGCGTGCAAAGCGAATTTCTAACAAATAAACGCTACACCATTATGAAACTGAACACAAACAGCAATGTATACACCATTGCCTATGCTTCGGTGATGGTCATCATCGTAGCGTTCTGCCTTGCCTTTATCAGCAGCGCCCTTCGTCCCATTCAGGACGACAATGTTGCTAACGACAAGCGCGGACAGATTTTGAAAGCCCTCAACCTTCGCGACGTTAAAGATGTGCAGGCTGAATATGACAAAGTTCTTATCAAGGATATCATCCTCAATGTAAACGGTGAAGTTATCGACAGCGTTGGTGGCTTCAATGTTGACTCCAAGGATATTCAGGCAAAGGACGATGCTCAGAAGAAACTTCCCCTTTATGTTTGCAATGTTGAAAATGACACGGTCTATGTGGTTCCCATGTATGGTCGCGGACTCTGGGGCGGTCTCTGGGGCTATGTTGCTCTCAAGGGCGACTTCCAGACCGTTTACGGTACTTTCCTCAGCCATGAAGGTGAAACCGCTGGTCTCGGTGCCCGCATCGTAGAACCCTGGTTCCAGGAGAAGTTCATCGGCAAGAAGGCGTTTACTGATTCTACCTACACCGAAGTTGCTATTGGTGTAGCTAAGAAGGTTGAAGATCCCGCTTCTCAGGTTGATGCCATCACTGGTGCAACCCTTACATCTAATGGTGTTGACGGTATGTTCAAGAGCAGCCTTGCTCCTTATCAGAAGTATTTCAGTGCTAATCATAAATAATAATAGGAGGACAAAATATGAGTCTTTTTTCTCAGCAGAACAAAGAGGTCTTCACTGGTCCTCTTAACCTGAACAACCCTGTTGTTGCGCAGGTACTCGGTATTTGTTCGGCACTGGCAGTTACCTCACAGCTTGAACCCGCGATCGTAATGGGTCTCTCTGTAACGGTAATCACCGCTTTTGCCAACGTTATCATTTCTCTTCTTCGCAAGACCATTCCTAACCGTATTCGTATCATCGTACAGCTTGTTGTTGTTGCAACTCTCGTAACAATCGTTAGCCAGGTTCTCAAGGCATTTGCTTACGATGTCAGCGTTCAGCTATCTGTTTACGTAGGTTTGATCATTACCAACTGTATCCTCATGGGTCGTCTCGAAGCATTCGCGATGATGAACGGTCCCTGGGAATCTTTCCTCGATGGTGTTGGTAGTGGTCTCGGTTATGCTTGGATCCTCGTTGTCGTAGGTTTCGTTCGCGAACTTCTCGGTAGTGCTTCTCTCTTCGGTTATGAAATCCCCGTGCTTACCGACTGCGACTTCTTCCACAATGGTATGATGACAATGCCCGCAATGGCACTCATCATCTGTGGATGTGTCATCTGGGCTCACCGCTCAATTAACAAAGTAGATTAATCACATACTCATAACAAAAGAAAACTATGGAACATCTTCTTAGTCTTTTCGTCCGCTCCATTTTTGTGGACAATATGATCTTCGCGTTCTTCTTGGGTATGTGCTCTTATCTTGCTGTATCCAAGACTGTAAAGACCGCCTTCGGTCTCGGTTGCGCTGTAATCTTCGTACTCTGCGTTACCGTTCCCGTTGATTATCTTCTCCAGACCCAGGTGCTCGGTCCAAACTGTTTAGTAGAAGGCGTTGACCTCAGCTTCCTCTCTTTCATCCTCTTCATCGCAGTTATCGCTGGTATGGTGCAGTTGGTTGAAATGGTAGTAGAGCGTTTCTCTCCCTCTCTTTACGCTTCACTTGGTATTTTCCTCCCTCTTATCGCTGTAAACTGTGCCATCATGGGTGCTTCTCTCTTTATGCAGCAGCGCATCCTTATGGACCCCGCCACCAGCACTCAGGCTATCGGCGGTGTTGCAGACGCTCTCGCTTACGCACTCGGCAGCGGTATTGGTTGGTTGCTCGCTATTGTTGCTCTTGCAGCAATCCGTGAAAAGATGGCTTACACCGACGTTCCCAAGCCTCTCCAGGGCCTTGGTATTACCTTCATCGTTGTTGGTCTTATGTCAATGGCATTTATGTGTTTCTCTGGTCTTAACATCTAAAAAGGAATAAACGTATGAATTTCAGTCTTATTTTGACGAGCATCGTTGTGTTCCTCGTCATTATCCTCGCTCTTGTGGTAATTCTGCTTGTAGCGAAGAATTATCTCTCTCCTTCCGGTACCGTTAAGATCACACTCAACGGTAAGGATACTCTCGAAGTTGAACAAGGCGCAAGCCTCCTCTCTACTCTCTCAGAGAAGGGTGTTTACCTTCCCTCTGCATGTGGTGGTAAGGGTTCTTGCGGTCAGTGTAAATGTCAGGTTACCTCTGGTGGCGGTGAAATCCTCGATTCTGAAAAGGGCCAGTTCTCTCGCAAGGAAATCAAGGAGCATTGGCGCCTCGGTTGCCAGTGCAAGGTAAAGGGTGACCTTGAAGTTAAGGTTCCCGATAGCGTTCTCGGTGTAAAGGAATGGGAATGTACCGTTATTGGCAACCGCAACGTTGCAACCTTTATCAAGGAGTACAAGGTGGCACTTCCTCCCGGAGAGCACATGGACTTCGAACCCGGTTCTTACGCCCAGATCCGTATCCCTGCTTTCGAAATCGATTACGACAAGGATATGGACAAGAGCCTCATCGGCGATCTCTATCTTCCCTCATGGGAGAAGTTCGGACTCTTCGGCCTCAAGTGTGTTAACACTGTTCCGACCATCCGTGCATACTCTATGGCAAACTATCCTGACGAAGGTGATATCATTACCCTCACCGTTCGTATTGCAACGCCTCCCTTCAAGCCCAAGGATCAGGGTACCGGCTTCATGGATGTTAATCCTGGTATTGCTTCCAGCTACATCTTCTCACTCAAACCGGGTGATAAGGTTGTTATGAGCGGTCCTTACGGAGATTTCCATCCTATCTACGACTCCAAGCGTGAAATGATCTGGGTCGGCGGTGGTGCTGGTATGGCTCCTCTTCGTGCACAGATTATGCACATGCTGAAGACCCGCAAGTGCCGCGATCGCGAAATGCACTATTTCTATGGTGCTCGTGCCATCGACGAAGTATTCTTCCTCGAAGACTTCCTCGAACTCGAAAAGGAATTCCCCAATTTCCACTTCCATCTTGCTCTCGACCGTCCCGACCCCAAGGCAGATTCTCTCGGCATCAAGTACAATGCAGGCTTTATCGCACCTGTTATGGGCGACACCTATCTCAAGGCGCACGAAGCTCCCGAAGATATCGAGTACTACCTCTGCGGTCCTCCCATGATGGCCAAGACTGTTCTCGACCTTCTCCACTCTCTTGGTGTGGAAGACGATATGATTCACTTCGATGACTTCGGCGGATAATCCCGTCATCGCATAATAAATCCCCCATGCTTCGTAAAGCATGGGGGATTATTGTTTATGGCATTTTCCAGATATCTATAGGTTGGAAATCCAAAGGAATCTCATCGGCTACCGAATCATTCAGAGGATGCTTGATAACATACATAAAGCCATCGAACATATCCCGGAAGCAATTCCATCTAAGCCGCAATCTATTCCAACAGGTCAGCTCTTTTCCTTCTATTTTAATGCACAATGCAGACTTAATAATACGAACAAAAGCGCTGGGGGTACTATACAACATATAGAACACGGCTCCCTTACTCCTTCTTACTCGTTTATCTTCCAGGAAGCGACTGCCCGTTGTTTCCAAACTTGGGATAGTACATAGCTGCTGAGGATAATAATGAACATGCAATCCATAGCGGTAGGCCTGGTTGAGAAAGACTTCCTCCTCTCCACAGGAGAGATAACCAGCACCAAGGCCGAACCGGGTATCAAAGGAAGGCATATTCTGGACAAGGCGGAAGGTCATCTCCAAACTTGAGAAGTAGGTTCCGCGTGGCTGGTGAGCATAATCAAAATCGAAATCCGCATAGTTCTTAAACGGCTTTCCCTCCTCTGAGAACACTTGAAAACATGCAATATCCACTTCAGGATGCTCATTATAGGTCTTAATGACCATATCAAGTTGCTCGTTCGTATAGCGTACATCATCGTCAGCAATAATCGCCAAAGGTGTTGCACAACCTCTCATAGCATTGTTTCGGTTCGCTGACAGTCCCGTAGATGGGAAGGGCAGAAGAACTACATCCTCGCGCGTCTTCAATACCTCCGGAACCATTTCCAGAAACATATCATCGGTGTATTGGAAAGAAACAACATAACATACATCCTCACGCGCCTCCAGCAAAATGCCAGGCACGTTCCTTACGCGATCATTCAGCGTACAGATAAGGATGGATAATGTTGCAGCCAAAAGAAATGTAGCGAGTCAACGCAGAGTTAAAGAAAAGCTTTATAAAAGCAATTATGGGATTACGAGTTGTTAGTTTCAGTTTACTTGATATTCCAAGCCTTCAGTCGTCTCAAGCTGCTCAATCAGTTTCTGGGTCACCTTAATATGTCTTCCAGTGGATACTAATGAGACTCGAGCATTAAGGACAGGGTCAAGAACCGTAAAATAGAGTTCACAATTGGAGGATGGGTCATCTTCGAGGAAGTCAACGATATCAGCAAGAGCCTGCTCGTTAATTGCATCGAGATTTGCTACGATAGTCAGCGAAGTAATCTTTTTATCGTTCACATCGCACAGCAATTCCACCTTTGTCACATTCAGTTCCGGTTCTGGAGTACCCCAACGGCGAGGTTGTACAACTGCCGTAATGAACAAAGAATTTCCAACCCTGAAATAGCCACTGAGCTGCGCCCAGTTTTCACCAAAGATCGTCAATTCACCAGGTCCTTCGAAATCTTCAATCTTAACCCTTCCAAAAGGAACATTGCGCTTTGTATATCGTTGTTCTGCAGAAGTAACGATTCCGCCAAAGTAAACAGTCTGGTTCATGAATTTGTCCAGATCTGCCGTTTCGGGCATCTTCATATTGCACACCTTGTTTAATACAAGACTATATTCGTCAAGGGGATGACCGGACAAATAGATTGAAATCAATTCTCTTTCTTTGTTCAAGCGTTCCAAATCAGACCATTCCGCGAAATGTGTAGGGAACTTGGGCTTCTGAATTTCGACAGCATCAAAACCGCCAAAGAGGGAATTTTCCGTCTCCTGCTTCTCCTGCTGGAATCGCTGACCATAGGCCACAAGAGTATCAAGGAAAGGAACACCACGATCATCAATTGCAAAGTACTGCTCACGACGAAGGTTTTCAAAACAATCGAAGGCTCCTGCCAAAATGAGGCATTCCAGGTTCTTACGGTTACACTGGTTAAGATTAACGCGCTCGAAAAAGTCAAAGACATCCAGGAAGAGACCGTTCTTCTCTCGTTCAGCAATAATGCCAAGGACTGCAGCTTCACCCACACCTTTGATACCGGCAAGGCCAAAACGAATGTTACCCTTTGCATTCACACTGAACTTACTCAAAGATTCGTTGACATCAGGACTCAAGGTCTTAATACCCATCTCGCGGCACTCATCCATCAACTTCGTGATTTCCTTAATATCACTACTTCGACGAGTAAGGAGCGCAGCCATAAACTCTGCAGGATAGTGAGCCTTGAGGTAAGCCGTTTGATAGGCCACCCATGAATAGCAAGCAGCATGAGATTTGTTGAAAGCATATGATGCAAACTTCTCCCAGTCAGCCCAGATCTTTTCCAAAACTTTCGGATCATGGCCATTCTTGACACCGCCCTCGATGAATTTCGGCTTCATCTTATCAACGATGTCCTTCTTCTTCTTACCCATCGCCTTTCGCAGAGCATCACTCTCACCACGAGTAAAGTTTGCTAACTGACGGGAAAGAAGCATAACCTGTTCCTGATAGACCGTAATACCATAGGTATCCTTCAAATACTTCTCAGTAATGTCTATATCGTAGGTAATGGGTTCACGACCATTCTTTCGCGCAATGAACGAAGGAATATAGTCCATAGGTCCCGGGCGATAGAGAGCATTCATCGCAATCAAATCCTCGAAAACCGTCGGATGCAGTTCTCGCAGGTATTTTCGCATACCAGGAGATTCGAACTGGAAGGTACCAACAGTCTGACCCTTTTGATATAGTTCATAGGTCAACTTATCGTCGATGGGAATATGATCCAAGTCAACATCGATACCGCGAGTCAACTTCACATTCTTGCAGGCTTCTTTCTGTTCGGACAGGGTCTTCAAACCCAAAAAGTCCATTTTGATAAGGCCTGTAGATTCGATCACATGGCCATCATACTGCGTAACGGCTGTCTTGATTTCCGGGAAATCAGGGTCATCCGCTGTTGATACAGGCACATGGTCACTAATCGGGTCTCGACAGATAATGAAACCACAAGCATGAATACCGATATTTCGCACCGTACCTTCCAACTGACGAGCATAACGGATGGTATTCCTCATGCGAGGATCCGAAGAAGTCTCGGCATCTTGCAAGTCATTGGTACACTTAATTGCATTCGCCAGATTCATCTTCATTCCATCGGGAAGACGATCGGGAATAGCCTTGCAGAGTCTGTTCGTCACATCAAGAGGTAGTTTCTCCACACGGGCAACGTCCTTGATGGAGTTTTTGGTGGCCATTGAGCCATAGGTAATAATATGCGCACAGTTTTCTGCACCATATTTGTTCATTACCCACTGCAACACCTTACCACGTCCATCATCATCGAAGTCAGTATCGATATCAGGGAGAGAGATACGGTCTGGATTCAAGAAACGCTCAAACAGCAAATCGTACTTTAACGGGTCAATCTTAGTGATACCCAAACAATATGCCACAACACTACCTGCAGCAGAGCCACGACCAGGGCCTACCCATACACCAAGCTCTTCGCGGGCAGAATTGATAAAGTCCTGCACAATCAAGAAGTAACCAGGGAAACCCATCGTCTTCATGATGTGTAACTCAAAGCGGATTCGCTCCTCCACATCCTGAGGGATTCCATAATTTCCTGGCTTTAAATCGTCAGCTGTCAGATCCTGAGATGTTCCACTACCATATATACGTTGAGCTCCTTCGTAAGCGAGTTTTGCCAGGTAATCGGCTTCAAACTTGATACGATAGAGTTTTTCAAAACCGCCGAGCTTTCCGATCTTGCTACGACCATCCTCTTCGCTTAACGGATTTTCTCCGTTTTCATCAGTAGTGAATTCCTTGAAAAGATCATCCTCTGTATATTTCTTTCTCCATTCCTCCTCGGTTCCGAATTCTTCAGGAATCGGGAAGAAAGGCATAATCGGAGCATTCTCAATATCGTAGGTTTCTACCTTGTCAAGAATTTCAAGAGTATTGCTCAAGGCTTCGGGGATATCAGCAAAGATGGCATTCATCTCCTCCTTCGTCTTGAACCATTCCTGCTTGGAATACCTCATTCGGTTGGGATCATCAAGATCCTTACCTGTGGAAAGGCAAAGCAAATGGTCATGGGCCTCAGCATGATCTTCATCGACGAAGTGAGAATCATTCGTACAAATCAACTTCACATTGTACTTCTTCGCCAATGCAATAATTGCAGGTTCTATCTGCTTCTGTAAAGGATATGTCTCGCGATTTGCCAAAACAGAAGGATCCGTCACCTCATGACGCTGCAATTCGAGATAATAATCATCTCCCCAAATACTCTTAAACCAACGTACAGTCTCTTCGGCACCTTCATTATCATCAGCCAAAAGTTTCTGGGGAACTTCTCCACCAAGACAAGCCGAGCAAATGATCAATCCCTCATGGAACTCTTCAAGATCCTTATGGTCGGTACGGGGACGCATATACATACCATCCACCCAAGCACGGCTGACAAGCTTAATAAGGTTGTGGTAACCCACCTCATTCTTTGCAAGCACGATAAGGTGCCAACCACTTTGGTCAATGCGACCTTCCTTCAATGTCTTATCGCCACGACGTGCACAATACATCTCGCAGCCAATGATTGGCTTGAATGGTTCAAGTCCTTCCTTCTTACGTTTTCCATTGACCTTGTTACACGTGTCAAAAAATTCTTTCACGCCAAACATGTTGCCATGATCCGTCAAGGCCATACCTTTCATTCCGTTCTTCACGGCCTTATCCACTAACTTATCAATTGGACTAAGACCGTCAAGAACAGAGAAATAGGAATGGACATGAAGATGTACAAAATCTTCCATCTCTTCAAAGGTTAAGTATTGTGTTTTTAATTAAAGAAGTTCCAGCTGATACCAACGCGGAAAACACGCTGGTTCGTAGGATAGTGCGGAGTATAGAAATAGTTGCCGGTGCTACAATTCACGTGGCTGAACATAACATAGAAACGGCAGCTTTTCAAATGAAAATTGGCATAGACGTTAACCCAGGGATAATTACCTACCTTAGTGCGATAATTCTCGTCCTGTACTACATACTGGCCAATAATCGGGCTATATGCTGGAGCATAGTATTTCGTAAAATAGTGAACATCGGCTCCAAGTTCCGTACGGAGAACCTTGGCTATTTTGAATCCGAGGAAAAGGTTTGACCAACCTGTAAATGCCGGCAAAGGAAGAACCTTATCATCTGAGGTCTTCTGATAGGTTAATTCATTTTCCCAATTCAGTGGACCAAACTTAAAATCCTGTTTCAGGGTTGCGGTCAGCAACTGGACATTCTTATCAGCCTGAGCCACACCGATACCATACATGCGAGAAGCCAGTGCACCTTCATCGATGCTGCCATCCTGGATTTCCTGGAAAAATGTATGATTTTGAATTGTTTCAACACCCACTCTCAAATGAGTCTTACGCCAAGACAACTCACCTTCGAGACGGGTACGGAACACTTTCGACAAATCATTATCCCACCAAGCATTTGAAGCATGATAGTGGCGATAATAATAGGAGGCCTCCTCATTACGGACGAAACCGTCAACACGGAGATTCACACTATCACGGCGAATAGGCACATTGAAGTTTACATAGCCTTCCACATTGAATTCGCCCCACTCTGCTCCCGTTGTACGGATTTCACCAAGGACGTTATAATGGAATACTTTGCCTTGCTCGCGCATCAATTGAGCACCTACCGTGAAATAATTATACGTAGTGTTCTGCATGACACGCTGTTCGTCAGGAAGCGAGAAACTCGTCAACTGGTGCTTTCCGAACAAACGCATACCTGTTTTTACCCATTTCTTAAAACCTTCGCTCATTTCAATCGCGAAAGTATTCTCAACAGAGAGATAGCGGGTCTGGTCGTTGATGGAATCTCCCTCCAGGAAGTTGTAGAGATAATAGTCTCGGGCACTACTATTATCAATATAATAACGGCGATTATGGTCTGCTCGAAGAGTATGGATAAATGCAGCAACAGGGATAAACTGGCGTATCATTGTTGAGTCTACCATAAAATGCTCTTCCTCTGCTACGGGGACACCAACAGCAGAAGGAATTGAATCAGTCAAAGCAACGGCTAATGAATCCTGCGTAGGCAATTCCATTGCCTCGGGGATATCAGAAACTGCAGGCTTACCTTTCGTTTCACCCTTACTATTGTCCTTCTTTTCCTTCTGAGTTGAATGGAGAACATTGCCTTCCTTGTCCAAATAGCGATAGTAGCCCAAGCCGTAGCGATGCGTCAGGAAGAAAGTATTTACCTTCAAGCGGTTGAAAGCATCAGACAGGCGCATGGGCATATCTGCGGCAGAGAACTTCGTTGAAAAGTATTCAGGATGCGTGACATAGTTTTCATCTTCGAGGCCACCATTCTCAGCATTCTTCGTACGATCCAGAATATAGGCAGCGTGCATTTGATAACGATCTCCACGATAACTACCATAGAGTTTGGCGCCAAGACTTGACTGTTGCTGATGACTATAGTAGCCACGGCCATAGAGATAGTCCACCTTGAATCCAATACCAGCAACCTTATTGATATTCGATGCAAAGAGCGCACGGAAGCGATCATCACCGTTGGTCTTGTTACCCTGGGTCATATAAGTCAGGTTCGTAATAGGTGACTTGGTATTCGTAAATACGCAGTCATTAACAGAACCTAAAACATAATCGTAGGGACGTCCGAAGATGAACTGATTTCCCATCATATAATCCTGCTGTCCGCTATATATACGAGACACCCGAGGAGATCCCAAGTTACCTGTTATATTGTA
The DNA here is from genome assembly GCA_002314875.1 of Prevotellaceae bacterium UBA1746. Taxonomy (GTDB): domain Bacteria; phylum Bacteroidota; class Bacteroidia; order Bacteroidales; family Bacteroidaceae; genus Alloprevotella. The sequence goes on along the minus strand of DCHS01000052.1, from coordinate 231,443 downwards.
CTCGTAATGGGGACCTTCCGTAAAATTACTAGTCTGAAAAAGATGGGAAACTGTATCTGGAACGGTAGGAGTAACTTCACCAAAACGTTCATCGACCGCCCAAGTTGTCAAGCCGCGCGGGATTACATTTGTTGTATCCGACTTAGCTCGCGAACCACTTCGGCCACCACTTCTGCTTGCTGCCGAATTGCGGTTGGCACTACGAGCCTGCGCGCTGGCATCAAGACTAAAAAGCATCGTACAGAGCACGATGCCTATTATGAAGATAATCGGATTTTTTAATACTTTGATATTCATTTCTAAAAGTTGCTCAACGCGTCAATGATCTTGGCCTCAGTGGTCTCACTGACGGGAACGAGAGGGAGACGAAGTTCGTTAAGACACATTTCCTTTTGTGCCATCATGGCCTTGACTCCACTAGGATTTCCTTCGCAGAATGCAAGACGATAGATGTTCAGAAAACGGCGGTGAGTATCAAGAGCCGCGCTCAAATCACCTTCAAGCGTATCATGTACGAGCTGACCTACCTCGAAGGGAAAAGCATTTGCCACTACTGAGATAACACCAGTAGCACCAAGATTAAGCATTTCGAAATTCAAGCCATCATCACCACTGATGACTTCAAAACCATCAGGAGCATCGGCTAAGATTCGGTCAATCTGAGGAATGAAACCACTTGCCTCCTTGATAGCTACAACATTCTGGCATTCTTCTGCAATACGAATAACAGTGTCAGCAGAGAGATTCACACCTGTACGGCCAGGAACATTATAAAGAATAACAGGAAGTGGTGAAGCATCTGCTACAGCAACATAGTGCTGGAAAAGACCTTCCTGAGTCGGCTTGTTATAATAAGGAGTAACAATCAATACTCCATCGAAACCATCGAGATTTGCAGTTTCAAGATACTGGCAGACTGCACGGGTATTATTGCCTCCACAACCCAACATCAAGGGAACACGGCCATGAACTGTTTCTACAAAAGTCTCCATGATCATTTCCTTCTCTTCTGTGGTCAACGTAGGAGTCTCTGCCGTTGTTCCCAGAACACAAAGGAAATCTACACCACCCTCTTCTATTAAAAATTCGATGTTCTCACGAAGAGTATGGAAATCAATGTTCTTTTCGGGTGTAAAAGGAGTAATAACAGCAACGCCGAGGCCTTTGAATATGTTTGTTCTCATAAGAAGTATAAGAGTACGCTAATTGGTGTTAGTTTTGTGTGTAAGATAATGATAAGTTTTCGATGTGCAAAAATACGAACTTATTCTTGACTATGCAAGAAAATCCACAAAATATATCGACCAAAAGCAGACTATCTTCAAAAAATCTTTTCTTATGAAAAGAGGACTCAGCATTCCATGATTTTTACATCAAATTCTTCCTTGCTGTAAATGCTCTTATTTCTGAGGCGTGAACGATAACTATAAATAGTGGGAAGAGAATAGTTGAGGAAGTGTGCGATGCGGGTACTATCCGTAATACCCAATCGGATAAGAGCAAAAATACGGAGTTCAGTATTCAGCAGTTCGTCATGTTTTAAGATAATCTGGGCATCGGGCTGCAGCAAAGCATTGAAATGGGTAATAAAGTTGGGATATAGCGTCAAGAATGCATCGTCGAAATCAGCGTAGAAACTCTGTTCTTCCTCCGTAATCTGGGTATCACTTTTCAATGCATTCTGAAGTTCCTCATACTGACGGTTTTTCAGCAGACGAAGGAAATGCTTACGACGTTCCTCCATGGTTCCGATATACCCACGGCATCTTTCCAGATAGCGGGCAACATAGGTTTCCTTGGCTTTATCAGAATGCAACAACTGATTGTTTACATGGCGAAGCGTCTCATTTACAACCTTCTGATCTTCAATAGACTTTGCGAGCATTTGGCGGGTTTCTGCCAACTGCTTATTTCTATTTTTCAAATAAATAATAAGGCCAGAAAGAAGCAAGATGAAAAGACCTATGATACAGTAAAATACTATATTTCTACGAGTACGCTCTTTCATTTTTGCCTGATGAGCACGTTCAATAATCGGGAACACCGTTGACGCCTCGAGAGAACGCAAACGAGCTTTACAGTAAACAGCGTCTTCCATAGCACAGATAAGATACTCATAGGCGCGTTCCGTATCACCTTCCTCAGAAAGCAGTACCGCCAAACGGCCTAACGCACTATATTCTGTTACACCACGTTTTAAGTCACCGATTGCTGCCTGAGTGAGATAACGTATCTCATCTTTGTGGGAACCTTCGGCTTTTGCAATATCTGCAAGGATAATGTCAAGATAACAGCTCTGCAAAGCATCCGCTTTAGCAAGGCAAGACTCACTGATTGACTTTGCCTTTGCCAGTTCTCCTAATACAATGAAACGGTCTGCCTCAACGATGGAACGGTTAATACTAGGTTGCTGAACAGAGATAATGCTATCGCGATACTGCTGCGTCAAATCCAGATAATGTCCCTGCTGATCTGCAATTTCACCAAAGTCTACCATCCATCCGTAAACCGAACGGCAGACCTGATAGTAGTTCAAAAGCAATTCGGGAGATCTTCCTTCGCTCTTTACCTCCTCTAAAGTATGTACAGCACTGCTATACAGACCCATAACGCCTAAAATCTGAGCGCGGCAGAGTTTGGTTTTGAAAGCATATTCCAGGTCATCATCCATCTGAGGAAGACTCTCCATTTTGTTTAGATAGGCCATCGCACTATCGGTCTGCAAGTTTACATAAGAATGGAAAATCTTATGGTATGTTTCACCGCGAACCTTCATGGACTGACGACTGGCGCAACGCTTAAGGCTATCAATTTTTTCAATATAAACCGTGCGGTAGTCCAGTTTTTGAGCGATAATTTCATCGAGCTCTTTAAGAAGGTCAGCATTGCTCTTTCCTTCCAAGTTCTGGGCTTGAAGAGAAAGAGCAAAGAAAATAAAAGCAGAAAGAAAAAGAAGGTGTTTCATAGATTTTTATTGGTCCATCTGATTAAAGGAAGGATCGTCGGCACTGAGGATTTTCGTGCCAGATGAATAGCGGTTAGGACGGGTTCGCTGAGAAGAAGAACTATTATTAGACGAACCCGAAGCACCAGGAAGTTGAGGGGCATGAGTAATAGCAACACGACCACCGTATTCCTGCCAACGCAACAGAATATTGTGAACATAACCTGCTGTTTCTGAGCCAATCATGTAACCATGTTTTACAACAGGATCACGATAGTATTGCGGAGTCTGGAGGCCCAGGATATAAGGTGCCACATCATCCCAGCGCTGGGGATTGCGGCCATATTTCCTTGCTAATGCCATGGCATCACGAACATGGCCCAGTCCACCATTGTAACTAGCCAAAACAAATTTGAGGCGTTCGTTGGGATCTTGAACATCCTTCAAATTATTTGTAAGACCAACGATACAACGTGCAGCGGCATTAACATTCTTTTCAGGTTGCCAGACTTCAGCTGGAGTCAGTCCAAGACCTTTTGCCGTAGAAGGCATAATCTGCATCAGACCTTGTGCACCTACATATGAACGGGCATTGGGGTCAAAGGCACTTTCCTGATAACATTGTGCAGCAATCAAGCGCCAATCCCAACCTGTAACAGACTGTGCTTCTTTAAAGAGATTGTCATAAATAGAAATAACTCCGCGCTCACGGCTAAGAAAGACAGACTGCGCATGGCGAGTAACGTGACGGCTTTGTTTCACACGCTCTACCTCCTCCTTCTTGACTTTCTCTTCCATGCCCTCTTCATACCAGTCATCAAGGGCAAGGGCCAAATCTTTAGCATTGGAACGAACTGCCCAAGAACCTTTCTTGCTGTAACCGGCTGGTACAAGGCCTTGCTCTTTCAAATAGGAGTCGCTCAAAGGATAGGCGATCATATCAACCTCACCTTTCTTGAGCATATCAACAAGAGCTGTACTGTCTTTAGCCACCTCTACTCGAACAATGACTCCTTCTGAGCCTGCAAAGTTTGAGGCCAAAGCATACTGTAAACCCATGGACAAGCCACGGTAATCGTAGTAGGTTTCTGGACCGGAAATCGTCGCGATTATCAGTTCTCCTCCTTTTCGGATACTCTCAAGATCGTAGTTTCCGTCAGTTACAACCTTCTTCTTCGCAAAAATACTGCTCATTGACGAGCCTTTAGGCTCTTCTTTTTTCTGGCATGAAAGAAGAGCAAAGCTGAAAAAAAGGAGAAGGACTGTTATGCGAGACATGAAAAATTAAACTTGAGGCGAGCGTTTCAGAGACAATGCTAAACTGTGGGTAGAACGAGGACTTGGTCCATAGGAAGGTCGTGAGATTCACAGGGAACAGAGGGAACCAGCTGAAAATCAAAGCAGAGACCAACCTTGGGAATCTTAGTAAAGGCGGGATGAGAAAGAAAGCGGTCATAGTAACCCTTACCTCGCCCTAAACGATGCCCTTCACCATCAAAGGCCATTCCAGGTATAAGTGCCAACTGGATGGACGCGTAATCCGTAAAAAGTGGCCCGACGGGTTCCGGGATATGGAATTTCCCTTTTATTTCCAAATCCTCAGGACCAGTATATTGGCGAAGTTCAAGGTCATCACCAACGACACAAGGTAAAACAAAATGCTTTTCCTTATAGTGTCGTTCGAGAAAAGTTAAGGTCGGCACCTCATCAGCCAAAGATGCATAAAAGAGAACGGTTTCTGCTTGTTGGAAACCAGGCAAATGGAGAAGGAGCGATTCGAGGTGTTGGTCCACTTGCTCCAAATCCAGTAAAGAAAGCTGTCTTTTTAGACTCCTTATCTGATTTCTGAGTTGTTCCTTGTTCATTTTTCGGGAAAGCTTCTCCGTTGTTCATTATTTCAAGAGCTTTTTGAACAGCGGGATCGGTAAGATTAGTATATTCAACGGCATCCTGCGTATCCATTATATCGGAGAGGATATAACTCGTGAGGAAACGCTCAAGGAGATTGTGCGAAGTTCTGATCATCAGGTTACGACGCTTTGTACCATGCTTTTCCGCGTAGGAGGCGAAACTCTCCACAACGTCATGCTTACGCAGATAGCCGACAACTTCGTTATAACTCTCTAATTTACTGAGTTTGTCGCGATTCTTATCTACGAACCAGTAAGCAAACATGGCCAGCTGTTCGGTAAGGATAACCTCCTTGAAATAAGTTGTATAGCCTATAGTATCGCGGCTGATGAACATATCAGGAATGATACCTCCACCGCCATAAACGACACGGCCCAAGGTAGTATGATATTTCTCACCACTTGTCTTGATACTGTCAGAAGTGAAATACTCACCAGCTTCTGCACGCTGCAACAAATCATTGTCATAATTTGTCTCATCACCCGGTGTATAGGGCTTCTGAACACAGCGACCAGAAGGCGTATAATAACGAGCACGGGTCAAGCGAATCATACTGCCGTCACGGAACTGAATGGGAACCTGAACGAGACCCTTTCCAAAGGTACGACGACCAACAATCGTAGCACGATCATTATCTTGCATAGCACCGGCAAAAATCTCGCTGGCAGACGCACTGGTTTCATCTACAAGGACGACGAGGGGAAGATTCTGGAAACTGCCACGACCATCACTCTTATAGTCTTCACGGGGGAAAGTACGACCCTGAGTATAGACAATGAGACGATTCTTGGGAAGGAATTCGTTGGTTACCTGAACAGCGGCCTCAAGATAACCACCGAGGTTTCCACGAAGATCGAGAATCAAGTTCTGTAAGCCCTTGGTATTCAAAGAAGACATCGCACTAAGGAATTCCGAATAAGTTGTATCGCCCCAGGTATTGATGCGGATATAACCGGTCACATCATCTATCATATAAAAGGCATCGATACTCTTAACAGGAACGGTACCACGAACAATCTCATAGTCTAAAAGTTTGTCAGTGCCGTCGCGCTTGATCTTAACTTTTACCGTACTGCCCTGGGGACCTTTGAGAACCTTTACAGTTTCCTCCTTAGTGAGGACGGTCTTACCCGCATAGATTTTTCCATCGACACCGACGATACGGTCACCAGCATGCAAGCCTACACGCTCTGAAGGTCCACCCTTGATCACCTTTACGACGCGAACGGTGTCTTCAAAAATCGTGAATTGAACACCAATACCAGAGAAACTTCCTTTGAGGGACTGCATCTCACTCTCAACATCCGCTGCACTGATATAGGTAGAATGAGGATCTAGCTCCTTCAGAATCTGAGGGAGCGAACGTTCTACGAGATCATTGATGTTAACGGAGTCAACATATTGATCGTCAATGATGTGCAACAAATCGCTGAGTTTGTTGCTGGACGTGTTTATCAGGCTCACACGGTGTCCGCTGAAATGTGTAGCATAGAAATTGCCGACATAAATTCCAACGATTACCGCAAGAGCAATATAAATCGGAAGAAAACGGGATGAATTGCGTTTCATAATTTACCGTTTATTATTCTGTTGGTAAGAACTGAACATCAATTTTTGCTCTCTTCAAGAGTTCAAGTCCATCATGAAGGCGATACTCGCGGGCAAAGATAACACGGCGAATACCGGACTGAATGATGAGTTTTGAACACTCAATGCAAGGTTCGTCCGTTACATACAATGTGGCCCCATCAGCATTATTACCACTTCGCGCAATTTTCGTGATGGCATTGGCTTCAGCATGAAGAACATAGGGCTTAGTCACACCATCTTCTTCGCAAACATTTTCAAAGCCAGAAGGGGTTCCGTTGTAACCATCACTGATAATCATTTTGTCCTTAACGATGAGTGCGCCTACCTGACGACGCTTGCAGTAGGAGTTTTCTGCCCAGATTTTCGCCATGCGAAGATAACGGCGGTCGAGAAGAGAATTGGTTTCCATATTGTTGTTGCATTCTTTTCTCAAGGCGAGTGCCTCGAGTACAATGTAGAAAAAACTAACTATTTGAGTCCGTCGCGGTGAAGAAGCGCATCAATTGTTGCTTCATGACCACGGAAATTACGGTAGAGGGTAAGAGGATGAACGGAGCCACCCTTTGAGAGAATCTTTTCACGGAAATCATCAGCAACTTCTCTGCTGAACATTCCACGCTCGCGGAAAGCTTCAAAGGCGTCTGCATCGAGGACTTCTGCCCACTTGTAACTGTAATAACCAGCAGAATAACCGCCATCCATGATATGGCCAAACTGGACTGTCATACAGGTACCTTCAGCCTTCGGAAGAAGTTGAACACGTTGCCATGCTTCTTCTTCAAGTTGGGCGATAGGTGCATCAACGGGAGTCGTACGAGTATAGTAGCCCATATCGAGCAGGCCGAAACTAACCTGACGGATACAGCCGTAAGCAACATTGAAATTACGTGCCTTGCGAACACGTTCTATCAATTCATCGGGAATGATTTCTCCCGTCTGATAGTGCTTGGCGAATGTACGGAGGAAAGCTGGTTCCATCGCATAGTTCTCCATAAACTGAGAGGGGAGTTCAACGAAATCCCAATAAACATTGGTTCCTGATAGACTCGCATATTTTGTTCTCGCAAACATACCATGCAGTGAGTGGCCGAATTCATGCAGGAAAGTCTCCACTTCTTCGAGAGTAAGAAGTGCAGGTTTCGTCGGAGTAGGTTTTGTGAAGTTCATCGTAACACTAACATGGGGACGATGGTCAACACCATTTTCCATCCACTGCTCACGATAGGAAGTCATCCACGCACCACTCTGCTTGCCCTCACGAGGGAAGAAATCGGTATAGAGCACAGCCAGGAACGATCCGTCCTTGTCCATGACATCGTAAGCCTTTACATCAGGATGGTAAACGGGTATTTCCGGATTTTCAACGAAAGTAATTCCGTAGAGTGTCGTTGCCAGACCAAAGACTCCGCTGATAACACTTTCCAATGGGAAATAAGGACGCACCATCTCGGGATCGATATTATAATCGCGAAGTTGGAGGAGATGGGCGTAATGCATGAAGTCCCAAGGTTCCAAGCGTGTGGGAGCCTGATGCTCAGCAACTAATTGCTCCTGCATAAACTGTTCGACAGCAGCAACTTCCTTCTTGGCGTGTTCGAAATAGTGGTCAATGAGGTCGTTGAGCAAGTTCATTACATGGGGTACATCCTTGGCCATTCTGTTCTTCAGAACATAATCAGCATAGGTCTCATAACCCAGCAACTGAGCCAGTTCCAAACGGAGATTGATGAGTTTCTCACAAATCCCGTAATTGCATCTGTCATTTTCGCGTGCACAAGTTGTGTTGGCCGCCATATAAACCTGGCGTCTCAATTCACGCTTTTCCGAATACTGAATAAAAGGACGCATGGAAGGAGCCTTGAGGGTAATCGCCCAGCCTTCGTAACCTTTCTCCTTTGCTGCCTGTGCCGCAGCCTCACGTTGAGATTCTGGAAGGCCGGCAAGGTCTGCCTCATCAGTAAGATGAAGCAAATAGTCATTCGTCTCCTTTATCCTATTCTGGCTGAACTGCAATACAAGTTGGGAAAGATCCGCCTTGATTTCAGAGAAACGCTCCTTCTTGTCTTCAGGAAGATTTGCTCCTGAACGGATGAAGCCGTCGTAGGTCTTTTCAAGGAGCATCAGGTCTTCTGCATCGAGGGACGAATCCTCATTTCTCTGCTCATAAACCGCCTTCACACGCTCAAAAAGTTTTACATTCAGCATAATTTTGCTGGAATGATCAGAAAGGAGCGGTGACATCTTCTGCGCCAATGCCTCAAGTTCATCGTTGGTCTCAGCGGAAAGGAGATTGTACATCACCGTTGTTGCACGTTCGAGGATTTCTCCTGTCTTGCAGAGCGAAACAATAGTGTTCTGGAAGTCGGGAACAGCAGGATTCGATGTTATAGCCTCAACCTCTTCTACTTCCTGTCGCATACCCTCCTTGATTGCCTCTTCGATATCT
>DCHS01000052.1:217428-222375 GCA_002314875.1 Prevotellaceae bacterium UBA1746 | reverse complement strand
GCTCTACATCATCGGGATTCTTCTCACGATATTTTTCGAGATAGGGGCGGGCAAGGCTCAAATAACCATTACGTTGATCCTTGGCCTTCTTGTACTCTGGATCAGTGATACTCGCAGGAATTTTCACATTCTCTGCCAAGTTGTAATAGCTATAACCTATATAGATATCCACACGAGGGTGGCTGGGATCCCAAAGCAAAGTATTCTTAGCTTCTTCGATACACTTTTCTGGATGATAGGTATTATGGTAAGCAATTGCCTTTGCCTCAAAGAAACGGGCAATGTCCTCATTAGGAAGAGGGTAATGTGCCGCAGAATCTATCGCAGATGTCTGGGCATGGGACAAAACATATTCCAAGGAATAGTTTGCCGTGCTCATCACGGACTGGTAGTCTTCACGGATGAGATAGTAGTCCACAAGACGTGTGAAGAAGAACATATTCGTCGGGAAAGCAATATTTCCAGCGCAGAGACGCGGTGCAAAACGGGCGGTATCACCTAATTCCGTCTCCGCATAGGTCAGTTTTTCCAAGACAACCTCGTAATTCACAGAGTCATGAACAGCTATATCGGCAAATCTTTCTATATCTTTATATTTCTGCTGGTTATAGCAGGAAGTTACGTGCATTGTTGCCATTCGCGTGAGTTTTGCAGGATCCACTAACGAACGTTGGAGGGAGAGCAAAAGGGGCGAACGGGGTGCATCAATCACCATGGCACAGAACTTTTCGGTATCTGCCCATTTTGCATTGCGATTGAAGTAAAGGGGAGCGGCTGAGAGATTATTGTAGAAACTGGCAAGAAGAATGGCATTCTGACGACGGAAATGGTAATTGTAGGGTTTACCAATAACCGTGTCAGCATTCACCTTCATGCTCTCTGCACTATCCGTCAGCAACGCATAATCAAAAATGTTGTAAAGAGTATTGAAAAATGCAGTAGTATCAGGCTTTGACTTCAAATAGAACTTTTCGTTTTCTGCATCGTTGAGTAAACGGCAAGCCTCGACGCCATACTGCAATAGCTGGGGATTCCACATCTGTGCGGAATCCTTGCGAAGTTCCTGAACTTTCTGAAAAGCATCACTACCCTTCTTGTTCTTCAGAGCCTCACGGATATTTTTCATCTGTGTCTTCACATTCTTTGCATAGGCCTTCTGCACTGCATTATCAGCCGATGCCGTCATTGCAAAAGGCATCAGCAGAAAAGCGAAGGCAAGAACATGAAATAAGTGTTTCATCAATTCTAAATAAGCGGGGTTAAATTTTGCAGTCAATGCAGAGGCGCTGCTCGATTGAATGAGCCGCGTCTCTGCATCGCTTATATAATATTATAAAGGAGTGTCTTTATAACAGGATTACTGAGCAGAAGAAGCTGCTGCTCTAAGAATGTCGTCCATCTCATCAGCCTTAGCCTTCTGGTCAAGGTTGTAGTAAACACGCTGAAGAGCGGGAGCCCATACCTTAGGCTGGTCGGGAGCGATAGACTGAGCCTTCTCGAGGTAAGGAAGAGCCTTCTCATAGAATGACTTGAATTCAGCGAGTTCCTTATCGTAAGCTGCCTTCTGCTTGCTGGTTACAGAAGCAAGGTCGAGGAGCTTGAACTTGCCAGCCTCACGCATGGAAGCACCTTCGTTGATGAAAGCAATACCCATGTTTGAGTTAGCCTTGAGGTTGTCGGGGTTAAGAGCGAGAGCCTTTTCGAAAGATTCACGAGCACCGGCAAAATCTTCCTGAAGGTTCATCTGAACAACACCCTTGATGTACCAAAGGTTATCGCTGTTGGGATTCGTTGCCAACATAGAGTTGAGAGATTCGAGTGCTGCGGGAGCGTTCTTCTGCTGGTAGTAAATGCTTACGAGACCATCAGCGAAACTCTGGTTGTCCTTCATGTTGAGGACAGCATCTTTCATTACGTTGCAGTACTGAACGGTATCCTGAGTAGTCTGGAGAACAGCTTCAGCCTTCATAAGATAAAGGTCGTGCTTGTATTCTTCGTTGTCAGTCTTCAAAGCGCTATCTACGATATCAAGAACACCCTTATAGTCCTTCAACTGGTAGTTGATGATAGCACCATAGTAAGAAGCTGTTTCATAGTTGTCCTTCTTTGCTGCAAGGATAGAGTCCTTCTTTGCTGCGAGAGCGGGGATAGAGGGGAAATCAACGTGCTTCTTGAAGTATTCACCTGCCTTCTTGAGATCACCATTCTGGTTGTTGAAGATAGCAGCATAGAAGTAGTAGTCAAGACAGCCTTCGAGGGTACGAACATTGTCAGCGTCATACTTTGCCTTTACCTTACCCTTTGCATCGGGAGTATGGTCATAGATGTAGCTCTTAGAGAAACCGTCAACCATCTTATCGAGAGCAGATGCGAAGAGAGCGGTATCAAGGGGCTGCTGATTAGCGGCCTTGAGAAGTTCGGGATTAAAGATCTGAGCCTGGCACTTACCGAGCTGGTTGTACAAACCTGCATACTGAGCATTGAACTTAGAGGGATCGAAGGGCTTACCCTTAGCCTCAGCCTTTGCCTTAGCATCAGCCATCTTGGTACCATTTTCAGCGATAGCAGCTTCTACGATGGGAAGAGCTTCAGCGAACTTACCTTCCATCATCTTGAGATCAGCCTTTGAACTCTGAGCCATACCAGCCATTGCGAAGCATGCAAATGCTGCGAAAGAAAGAATTTTCTTCATAATTAAATAGATATTAATTGGTTAATGTATTATTCGTTAACAGGAGCATCGCCTTCTGCGGTTTCAACTTCCTCGTTGGTTGCTTCGGGAGCATCAACTACGGGAGCCTCGACGTTTTCAGGCTGTTCTGCTGGAATTTCTGTTTCCTCTTCCTCGTCGGTAGGAACAAGGCAGACACTGGAAATTACATCGTTACGCTTGGTAAGATTAATAAGCTTAACACCCTGGGTAGCGCGACCGCACTGACGGATGTCAACAACCTTAAGACGGAGAGTGATACCACTCTTATTAATGATCATAAGGTCTTCATCCTCAGTTACGCTCTTGATTGCCATTACGCAACCCGTCTTTTCGGTAAGGTTGAGGGTCTTGACACCCTTTGCACCACGACCGGTCTTACGGTAGTCTTCAACAACGGAACGCTTACCGAAGCCCTTTTCGCTGACAACGAGAATGCTTTCATTATCAGGATCGGTAACAGCAACCATACCAACGATAGCATCTTCAGGACCATCGAGAGCCATACCGCGAACACCAGTAGAATTACGACCCATGACGCGAACTGTGTCTTCGTTGAAGCGGATAGCACGACCATTACGGTTTGCCATAATGATTTCGTCAGAACCATTGGTAAGCGCTACACTGACGAGGCGGTCACCTTCGTTGATATTGATAGCATTTACACCATTGGTACGAGGACGGCTGTAATCGGTGAGGCAGGTCTTCTTGATGACACCACGTTCAGTTGCAAAGACAACATAGTGACTCTGGCAGAATTCTGCATCCTTAAGTTTCTTAATATAGAGGCATGCATTTACGCGGTCATCGGGTTCGATGTTGAGCATATTCTGGATTGCACGGCCCTTGGACTGACGGGTACCTTCTTCGATTTCATAAACCTTGAGCCAGTAGCAACGGCCCTTATCGGTGAAGAAGAGCATCGTGTTATGCATAGAAGCCTGATAGATACTTTCGATGAAGTCGCTATCACGGGTTGAACCACCCTTGCTACCAACACCACCACGACCTTGAGCCTTGAATTCGTCAAGCTTGGTACGCTTGATGTAACCGAGGTGGCTGAGGGTGATGACAACATCGTCATCAGCATAGAAGTCCTCAGCATTGAAGTTGATGCCACCCTGGATAATTTCGGTCTTACGCTCGTCGGCGTACTTTTCCTTAACCTCGAGGAGTTCATCCTTCATTACCTTCTTGCAAAGTTCGGGATCAGAAAGAATCTGCTCGTAGTAAGCAATCTGGCGCTCGAGTTCTTCATACTCAGCATGGAGTTTTTCCTGCTGGAGACCGGTGAGCTGACCAAGACGCATATCAACGATTGCCTTAGCCTGGATTTCGTCAAGATTGAAACGCTTCATCAAGTTTTCACGAGCGGTTTCAGGAGTCTTGCTGGCCTTGATGATCTGAACAACTTCGTCGATATTATCACTGGCGATGATGAGACCTTCGAGGATGTGAGCACGCTCTTCAGCCTTGCGCTTGTCATATTCAGTACGGCGAATCACCACCTCATGACGATGATCAACGAAATAACCGATGCACTCCTTCAAGGTAAGGAGAGCGGGACGCATCTTCACGGGCTGAGTTCCGGGGATGGGAACGAGGGCAATGGTGTTCACAGCGAAAGATGCCTGAAGGCCGGTCATCTTATAAAGCTTGTTGAGAACAACGTTAGCGTTTTGGCCACGACGAACATCAACAACGATACGCATACCATCGCGGTCAGACTCGTCGTTTACATTGGTGATACCATCGATCTTCTTTTCGTTGGCAAGAGCTGCGATATTACGACAGAGATCAGCGGTGTTTGTACCATAAGGTACTGCACTGACAACAATCTTATCATGAAGTGCACCAGCTTCGATTTCTGCCTTAGCACGCATAATAACGCGTCCACGACCAGTCTCGTAAGCGCTGCGGATGCCATCGGTTCCCATGATATAACCACCAGTAGGGAAGTCAGGACCCTTGATGTGTTCCATCAGGCCGTCAACGTCGATTTCAGGATTATCGATATAGGCAATAGCACCATCAATGACTTCGCCGAGGTTGTGGGTAGGAACATTGGTAGCCATACCTACTGCGATACCAGTCGCACCGTTTACAAGGAAAGAGGGAATACGGGTAGGAAGGACACTGGGTTCAACGCGAGAATTATCGTAGTTGGGAACCATGTCAACGGTTTCCTTTTCGATATCCTGCATCATCATCTCACCAATGAGAGAAAGCTTAGCCTC
>DCHS01000052.1:200227-217329 GCA_002314875.1 Prevotellaceae bacterium UBA1746 | reverse complement strand
TGAGCCATACGGACGAGGGCACCATAAACGGAACTGTCACCATGGGGGTGATACTTACCGAGTACCTCGCCGACAACAGCAGCGGACTTCTTGGTTGCTTTTTCATGAGTAATACCCATATCCCACATACCGTAGAGAATACGGCGGTGGACAGGCTTAAAACCGTCACGCACATCAGGGAGCGCACGGCTCACGATGACCGACATTGAATAGTCGATATAGGAGGACTTCATTTCCTCCTCAATATTGACTTGCTTGATTCTGTCTGTTTCTTGGATCATTTTATCAGTAATTTTCAGGACCATTTTTTGCCTCGGAACGCTCAATGGTCAATATTTGGCGCAAATTTACGAAATTTCCACGATATGGCCAAATCTTTGTTTGTTAAAAATTATTGAACATCGCGATAAAGGCCATTTTTAGCCTCTCTGGCGACGTTTCTGCCATTTTTAGCTATTTTTATCGCGCTTTCCGAATTTTCAAAAATCTTTCTTCTTAACATATAAAAAACAGCACAATCAATGCCAAAATCAAGGGCTGTGAAAATTCGTCCGCGGACGACAGAATATTCGTCGTAGGGCGACAGTACATTCGTCCGCGGGCGAATGTATATTCGTCGGCGGACGAATTTGCTTTTCCTCCCAAAGAATTCAATTAACTACAGGCACAAAATAAAGGTGTACCGCTGGAAAAACACGGTACACCTTTCTGGATTGTTGAATACCCTAATGAGTTTTTTATTGCAAGGAGGAGAATCAATCTACCTCGGCATTTTCATAGAGGAAGCGCTTGATGGACTTCTTCGGAGTCTTTTCGAACTCCTCTTTATATAATTTATAGCCCACAATCTGCTCGTACTTGTTGATCTTCTCGTTCAGTTCCTTGATATTGAGGTCCATCTGAGCGAGAATATCCTTATGAGTCAGACCTTCCTTTTCCATCTGTTCCCAATCGGGGACGATGAGAGCGTAAAGTTTTTCTCCCTTCTGGATAATGATGCTCTCTGTAACATACATAAGGCCGTTGAGCTTATCTTCGATTTCCTCAGGATAGATATTCTGGCCATTGCTGCCAAGCAACATGTTCTTGCAACGACCGCGGATATAAAGGTTGCCCTCTTCATCGAAAACGCCCATATCACCAGTGTGATACCAGCCATCTTTATCAATAGTCTGAGCGGTTGCCTCGGGATTCTTATAATAACCAAGCATCACGTTAGCACCACGCATGAGGATTTCGCCAGGAATGCGGATGGGGTCTGAAGAGTTGATTTTTGCTTCCATACGGGGAACGACCTTACCGCAACTGCCGGGAGCAAAACGATCCCAAGACTCGTAAGCCATGATAGGAGCACATTCGGTAGCACCATAACCTACGGTATAATTGAAGCCTATCTTGCGGAGGAAGTTCTCAACATCAGGATTAACGCCTGCACCACCCATAATGACTTCGTAGAACTGACCACCGAATACTTTCTGGATTTCGAAACGGATCTTTTCAAGAATCTTTCCCTTAAGCATAGGCATACGAAGGAGCATCTGCATGGTGTGTGTCTGAATCTTAGGCAGCACGTTCTTGCGGATAATCTTCTCGATAATCATAGGAACTGCGACTACAATGGTCGGCTTCACTTCCGTAAAAGCCTGAACGATGATCTTGGGACTCGGGAGACGGGTGAGGAAATGAATATGCATTCCGTGGAGGAATTCATAAAGGAATTCAAAGGCCATACCATACATATGGGCCATCGGAAGCATGCTGACTGTACTATCGCCAGGCTTACAGTTGTCGCCTATTGCATCAAGAGCAAAGAGGTAATTGCTCCACATTGCACGATAAGGAATCATCACGCCCTTAGGACTTCCTGTGGAACCGCTGGTATAGTTGATCATGCACATAGTCTCACCATCAGGCTGAGGACGATAATGAACGTCGTTGACAGTAAAGCGCTCGGGATATTTCTTTCCAAAAAACTCATTCAGATGAGCACGAGCTTCTGTAAGTCGCTCACTACGACTGAGCTTCAAACTGAAATCAGGGATAAAGACAACACCCTCGAGATCAGGCATTTCATCAGTATTCAAGGTAGGCCATACCACATCGCCGGCAAAGAGAATACGAGCTTCACTATGATTAACGATATTATGAACCTGTTCAGCCTTAAACTCATGAAGGATAGGCACTATAACACCACCATAGGTCAAAGTAGCAATGAAAGCCACAGCCCAGTGTGCGCTGTTACGACCACAGATTGCGATACGATCGCCAGGCTGGACACCTGCATTTTCAAATAAGATATGGAGTTTCTCAATCTTACGAGCAACGTCCTTGTACTGGCAAGTCTGGCCCTTAAAGTCGGTCAGAGCGTCCCAATTCCAATAATCTTTAATGGACTTCTCAATGAGTCCAACATAATCTTCGTACTGATATTCTATCATACGGGTATTTCTTTTTGAGTTTTGCAGCATGGAAAAAGGCGCAGAAATGCCATTTTCTTTGCTCAAATTTCTAAATTTTGTGCAAATTTACTATAAAATCTCAATTCTGCAAATTAAAAAATGTAAATATTGCACATTTCCCTACATTTTTGTGTAATTTTGCAGAAAATTTCACCACGCATATTACAATTAATCCCCAAAAAGATGAATCAGAAGCGTAACATCGTTATTGCTGTCATTGCCGCCCTCATCGTTATCCCAGGCACTTGCACTTTCCCCTTCTTCGGCTCTTTTGCTGGAAGTGAGGAGAAAATTATCTATATCCAGGACAACGAGAGTCCTCTCAAATTAGACGAAGAATTAAAGAGCAGTACTTCGGGGTTCAAATACCAGGCGTTCCGTCTGCTTGCCAATTTCGCAAATTATTACGGAAAGATTCGTCCAGGACGCTACGACATTGGCTCTGGTCAGTCTACCCTATCTGTTTTCCGCAAGCTTCGCAATGGTTCCCAGACTCCCGTAAAACTGATTATCCCAGTTACTCATACACTCGAAAATCTTTGTCAAAAACTCGACAAGGATCTCGAGTTGTCCGGTAATGATCTTCTCGAAGAACTTAGCAATCCCGATACTCTCGCGCAATATGGACTGACACCGGAAACAGCAATGTGTCTCTTTATCCCCAACACCTATGAAGTTTACTGGACGATTTCTCCGAAAAAACTCGTCAAGCGAATGCATACGGAATACTTAAATTTCTGGACAAAGGAAAGAATGGCAAAACTTGACGGCATTCGCAAAGGTTTCACTCGTGAAGAGGCCATCACACTCGCCAGCATCGTTGAACAGGAATCACAGAATAACGATGAGCGCCCGGACATTGCCGGTCTCTATATCAACCGTCTGAACCAGGACATGCCACTCCAAGCAGACCCAACGATTAAGTTCGCTTTGAAGGACTTCGAACTCAGACGTATTCTCCACGGTCACCTAAGCATCAACAGTCCCTACAACACTTATAAGAACATCGGCCTTCCTCCTGGTCCTATCTGTAATCCTTCCATTTCAAGCATCAACGCAGTCCTTGACTACACCCGGCATAATTATATTTATATGTGTGCTAAAGAGGATTTTTCTGGAACACACAATTTCGCCGCAACCTACGAGGAACATCTCGCCAATGCTGCAAAATACAGCAAGGCACTGGATGAGCGAGGAATCAAATAACACCACTTAAGTTACTATGTCTTTACGAACAACTCTACTGATTCTGCTTTCTATCATCAGTCTGAATCTCTCTGCCCAACGCAGAGGAAGAGGATATTCGCGCTATAGACAACGCCCGAAAACAGCGGTAGTGGATCATTCGCTCAGCGATAGCATTAATGCCATTAGCCGCCAATATTCACAACAGATCGATAGTTTGAGTTCCGCTATCCGCTACGGAACCAACCTCACTGTGTCCAAGAACGGCAATGATATTGGTTCTCAACTGGGTAACCCCTATTACTACCCCCTTTTTGCCGGAAATACACTTTTCCTGCAACCCATCACTAATGTCTTTGGTTCTCTGCCAAAACTTTCTCTCTCAGGTTCTTCTGTAAGTCTGGTTCCTCCGGCTTACCAGAGCACGCAGGAAGAACTGGTTAAGGCATATGCTTCTCATCCCGAAATCATCCAGAATAACCTCATTCCCACTCTCCCTGGTTTCCATTACTATAACCGTCAGAGATCAAACGCTGCTGACAGCTTGCAACAAGCACTTCAGAGCAAGCCTCACAACGAGACATTGCGAAAGAATGCCGCTGACGCATCAAATGCTCCCGTTATCATTGAAAAGGGCTCTCAACAAACACCTGACATATTGGATATCAGTGACTTCCATATTCATGTGCGTCGTCCGAATTTTTGGACTTTAAAGGGATCTTTCTCCATGCAGTTCATGCAGTATTATGTGAGCGACAACTGGTACAAAGGTGGTGATAATCATATCTCCATGCTGGGGGCTTTCAATATGGAGGCGAACTATGATAACAAGCAGAAATTCACCTTTAACAACAAGTTGGAAACGAAACTTGGCTTCCAGAGCGCCGCTTCTGATACGCACCATAAGTTCAAGACGAACGCTGACCTCTTGCGTTTGACGGACAAAGTGGGTTTGCAAGCTTTCAATCACTGGTACTACACCTTGATGTTGCAGTCATGGACTCAGTTCTACAAGGCTTACAATGCCAATTCTGATGATGTCACCTCTGACTTCATGTCTCCGTTTGAAAGTGTCCTGTCTCTTGGTATGGACTATAAGCTTAGCAAGAAACGTGTAAACCTGACGGCAACTTTTTCTCCTTTGGCAATGAACCTCAAGAGCTGTCAGCGCGATGCTTTGACAAGCCGCTACGGCATTGATGAGGGCAAACACGTCAAAACAACGTTCGGTTCTACTGCAACCGTCAACATGACATTGAAACTCTGCAACCAAGTTAATTGGGTGACGCGTTTCTATACCTTCTACGATTATCATAACCTGAAGGTGGAATGGGAAAATACCATCAATCTGAAGGTTAACAAATACCTCAGTTCAAAACTCTTCCTCTATCCTCGTTTTGACAACAGCGTACAAAAGAAAGAAGACTCCAGTTATTTCCAGTTCAACGAGTACATTTCCGTTGGTCTTGATGTTAATTTCTAACTACACTTCAAACTTAACGCACAAAAGCTCTCGACAAATTCAAAAATCTTAAGATTTTTTTGGGAATTTTAGGCAATTGTTGTAAATTTGCACGCAATTTTTGATGTAGTACGCGGATTTCCTCTCGGAATTCGCTTATAGTAGTATATAATTAGCACATGAAGTTTTTTAACTTTCTTACAGGTACTCTGCTTTTAATTGTCATCGCTTGCCTCCTCGGTGGATGCAAGAAAAAAGAAACGACAACAGAAGAAATCGTGGCTGTTCCGGATTCCGTTATTATTGACACTGCTCATGTGGATTCGGTAAAAGAAGTCGTTGAAGTTGTTCCCTCCAAGAGAGCGGACGAACTTTTCGATGACTTTGTGTTTGCTTTTATGAAGAATCGCAAGTTCCAGAAACAGCGTATTCTCTTCCCGCTCTCTAATACCGTTGACGGTGAGAAGAGTACGATAGAAGCTAACGAATGGACTTTCGACCGCATGTATAGTCAGCAGGATGTTTACACTCTCATCTTCGACAGCATGAAGGGCGAAAAGGCTGCCAAGGACACTACGCTTAGAAATGTAGTAGTTGAAGAACTGAATCTCGAAAACAGCCGCACAAAGAAATATGATTTCAACCGTGTTCACGGTGAATGGAAACTGACAGCTATTTCTGATCAGGTAATGGGTGATAGTCCCAACAGCGAATTCTACACTTTCTATCACCGTTTTGCTACTGACAGCGATTATCGTCGTCAACACATTGCCAGCGCTCTGGCATACAGCACTTATGACTACGACGATTTTAAAACGGTAAACAAAACGATTTCTCCTGAAGAATTCGATGAGGTTTCTCCAGAACTTCCCCAGACGAAGATTACCAACATCCTCTACGGTCAGCATTACAAGAATTCCAACCTCCGCGTTCTCTCCATCCGTGGTTTGAGCGATGGTATGGAATGTTCTCTGGTTTTCAAAAAGATAAACGGTGAGTGGATGCTTACCTATCTCGACAACTAATATCTATGCCCACTTCTCTCCTTCATTATAACACTTTCGGCATCGAAGTTTCGTGCGACCGCCTTGTCGAATACTGCTCATGCGAAGAACTCTGTTCAGTTCTAAAAGAATTGAATGAGAGTGGACAACGCTGGCTCCATATTGGAGGCGGAAGCAACCTGCTTTTCCTCAACCAGCATTTTGACGGCGTTATTCTCCATAGCAAGATCAAAGGTATCGAGATTTGCGAGGAGACGGACGAAGATGTTCTTCTACGTGTTGGTGCTGGTGAAGATTGGGACCAGTTCGTAGACTATTGTGTAAACCATGGCTGGTATGGTTTGGAAAATCTCTCCTTCATTCCAGGAGAGGTAGGTTCCAGTGCCGTTCAGAATGTTGGTGCATACGGTGTGGAAGCTGGCGACTTGATTGAAACTGTAGAAGGCTATTATACCAAAGGCGTTAAGGCTTCTACTATCGACAAGTCTGATTGCCACTATGCTTATCGTGAAAGTGTCTTCAAGCATGAACTTCGCGGTGAATTTATTGTAACGCATGTTTGGTATTGCCTACGAAAGTCTTTCCGCCCCGTTTTGACACATGCCGCTGTTTCTCGTCTGCTTGAAAGTCAGGGCATTGATCCCGAGCATTGTACGGCCCTGCAGGTTCGTCAGGCTGTTATCGATGTCCGCAAGGCAAAACTTCCCGATCCTAAGGAAATCGGTAGCGCAGGCTCATTCTTTATGAATCCTGTTGTTCCAGAAGAAAAAGCAAATGCATTGCTGCAAGACTATCCCAATATGCCGCACTACCCTGCCCCTCTCCCTGGATCGGATGAGACAGGAGTAAAAATTCCTGCAGGCTGGCTCATCGACCAATGCGGTTGGAAGGGAAAGCAACTGGGACGTGCAGGCGTTCATCCCCTGCAGGCGCTGGTGCTCATCAACTGCGGCGGTGCTACCGGCAACGATGTGAAGCATCTCGCCGAGACTATCCAGGCGGATGTCAAGGCAAAGTTTGGCATCGATATCCACCCCGAAGTGCTCTTTATCAGTTAAAAGCCTTAAAGGCTGTATCTGAGAAACTGGGGGCAACGCCCTCGGTATTACGGTAACCAATAATAACCTGCCTGGAGGGCAGTACCCCACTCCTCTTAATATTATATATGTTCTTCGTTTCAAAACGTATCGAAATATCCTACGCACACCAGCTCAAATTGAACTATGAGAGCAAGTGTACGAATCTGCACGGCCACAACGGTATTATCACCGTTTTCTGCTGTGCTGAGGAACTCAACGAAAATGGCATGGTGGTTGACTTTACGCATCTGAAAGAAATCGTAAAGAATAATCTCGATCACCAGAATCTGAACGACCGCTTCGATTTTAATACTACGGCTGAGAATATGTCCCGCTGGATCTGTGAGCAGATTCCCGAAGCCTACAAAGTAATCTTCCAGGAATCCGAGGGAAATATAGCAGCATACGTCCGCCCTGGTTTCGAAAACTACAATTTCTAATTTCCCATTCAAGACGAAAGGTCTATTGGTTTTGCCGGTCTTTGTACGACACATCAAACGATAACCGCATGAAAATCAACGAAATCTTTTACTCTCTGCAAGGAGAAGGTTTCTACACCGGCACAGCGTCGGTGTTTGTGCGTTTAAGTGGATGCAACCTCCGCTGCCCATTTTGTGACACAAATCACCTTGCCGGAACGGAAATGACGGAAGAGGAAATTGCACTGGCTGTAGCGGAATTTCCAGCCTCTCATGTGGTTATCACCGGCGGTGAACCATCGCTTTTCCTGACAGCCTCTCTTGTTGATTTGCTGCACAAGCATGGAAAATTCGTTGCTGTGGAGACCAACGGAACGCATCCACTGCCAGAAAACATAGATTGGGTGACGCTCTCGCCTAAAGATGCTTTCATTCATGCAGAAGGTGAAAAAGCTAATCCTGCAACACCAGTTTTGACACGTTGTAACGAAATCAAAGTGGTTTTTGACGGTTCTCCCATCCCTGACTACAGCCACATTGCTGCTACCCACCAGTTTCTACAGCCTTGTGATACCGGGAACGAGGAAAAGAATCGTCAAATCATACAAGAAACCATTGCGTTCATTCAAGCGCATCCTTCTTGGCGTCTTTCCTTGCAGACCCATAAACTTCTGAATATTCGATAATCATACCGTGCGAATCGGCATAGTCCTTTCGCCCTTATACAAACTATATGAAACATATCCGCAATTTCTGCATCATCGCCCACATCGACCACGGTAAGAGCACCATTGCCGACCGTCTCCTTGAACGAACAAATACCATCCAGATTACGGAAGGCCAGATGCTTGATGACATGGAACTCGAAAAAGAGCGTGGCATCACCATTAAGAGTCATGCTATCCAGATGGACTATCATTATGACGGCGACAACGCAGAATTTCAAGATAAGGCTCCTTACGTCCTCAACCTCATTGATACTCCGGGACACGTCGACTTTGCTTACGAGGTCTCTCGTTCTATCGCAGCCTGCGAGGGTTGTATTCTCGTTGTAGATGCCACACAAGGTGTTCAGGCTCAGACGATTTCAAATCTTTATATGGCTATCGACCATGATCTCGAGATTATCCCCGTCATCAACAAATGTGATATGCCGAATGCGATGCCCGAAGAAGTTGAAGACGAAATCGTAGAACTTCTCGGTTGTGATGCGTCAGAGATTATCCGCGCTTCCGGAAAAACCGGTCAGGGTGTGGATGACATTCTTCGCGCGGTCGTTGAACGTATTCCCGCTCCCGTTGGCGATCCCGATGCTCCTCTTCAGGCGCTCATCTTCGACTCTGTCTTCAACAGTTACCGCGGTATCATTGCTTACTTCAAAATTGTTAACGGTAGCATCAAAAGCGGATCAAATGTCCTCTTCGTCAATACCGAAAAGCAATACAAGGCAGAAGAAGTGGGTGTACTGAAGATGGAACTTAACCCCAAGAAAGAACTTCGTTGTGGTGATGTAGGCTACATCGTAAGCGGTATCAAAACTGCTACCGAAGTTAAGGTGGGTGATACCATTACTGAAGTTGATCGTCCCTGCGACAAGGCCATCGAAGGTTTTGAAGAAGTAAAACCTATGGTATTCGCCGGTGTTTATCCTATTGAAACTGAAGATTTTGAAATGCTCCGTGCTTCTTTGGAAAAACTCCAACTAAACGATGCATCACTGACTTTCACCCCGGAATCTTCTGTTGCTCTCGGATTCGGTTTCCGTTGCGGATTCCTCGGTCTTCTTCACATGGAAATCGTTCAGGAACGTCTGGATCGTGAATTCAATATGAATGTTATTACTACCGTCCCCAACGTTAGTTACGATGTCTATGACAAACATCTTGAATTGTTGGAGGTCCACAATCCTGCCGGAATGCCAGATGCTATGGAAATCGACCATATCGAAGAGCCATACATTCGCGCCAGTATCATCACCCGCACGGACTTCATCGGTAACATTATGA
Source organism: Prevotellaceae bacterium UBA1746 (assembly GCA_002314875.1). GTDB lineage: Bacteria > Bacteroidota > Bacteroidia > Bacteroidales > Bacteroidaceae > Alloprevotella. The sequence continues at coordinate 207,715 of DCHS01000052.1, read as the reverse complement.
CGCTCTGCCTCGGCAAGCGTGGCGAACTCGTTAAACAGGAATATGTCAGTGGAAACCGTGTTGAGATTCATTTCGATATGCCTTTGGCAGAAATCGTTATCGACTTCTATGATAAACTGAAGAGTATCTCCAAAGGTTATGCCTCTTTCGACTATCATCCCATCGGCATGCGTCCTTCAAAACTTGTCAAACTGGATATTCTCCTGAACGGTGAACCCGTCGATGCGCTTTCAACCCTGACTCATGTTGATAACTCTGTCACCTTCGGCCGCAGAATGTGCGAAAAACTTAAGGAGCTTCTTCCACGCCAGCAGTTTGATATTGCTATCCAGGCTGCTATCGGTGCCAAGATTATTGCCCGTGAAACTGTAAAGCAGGTACGTAAGGATGTAACGGCAAAGTGCTATGGTGGTGACATCTCACGTAAGCGTAAGCTGCTTGAAAAGCAGAAGCGAGGAAAGAAGCGTATGAAGGAAATTGGTAATGTCCAAGTTCCCCAGAAGGCTTTCCTTGCTGTCCTCAAACTCGATTAACCCCGAAAATACCAACTATTTTCGCTGTTTCTAGCGAAAAATCCTCATAAATTTGCATAATCGCGAGCAAAATAGTAATTTTGCAAGCTGAAAATAAAACAACACTAAAACGATGAAAGAAAAGATTCAAAGTCTTCTCGCTGAAGTAGAGAAACTTCAGGCCTCCAACGAAGAGGAACTTGAAGCCCTCCGCCTCAAATATCTCTCCAAGAAAGGAATTATCAACCAGCTTATGGCTGATTTCCGTACAGTTCCAGCTGAAATGAAGCGTGAACTCGGTATGCGTATCAATGAAGCCAAGACGGCTATTACCGATCGCTTCAATGAACTCAAATCACAGCTTGCTACTAGTGAAGAAGATCATTCCGATCTTGACCTCACCCGTACCCCCTACCCCGTAAAGCTCGGAACCCGTCATCCGCTTTCTATCGTAAAGCAGGAAATTGTTGACATCTTCGCTCGTCTCGGTTTCTCTTTGGCAGATGGTCCCGAAGTTGAAGATGACTGGCATGTTTTTGGTTCTATGAACTTTGCCGATGACCATCCCGCTCGCGATATGCAGGATACTTTCTTCGTAGAAAGTCATCCCGACATCATTCTCCGTACCCACACAAGTTCTGTTCAGAGCCGCGTAATGGAAAAGATGCAGCCGCCCATCCGCGTTATCTGCCCGGGCCGTGTATATCGTAACGAAGCCATCAGCGCCCGCGCACACTGCTTCTTCCATCAGGTTGAAGGTCTTTACATTGATAAGGATGTTAGTTTCACTGACTTGAAGCAGGTTCTCCTCACCTTCGCACGTGAAATGTTCGGTCCCGACACCAAGATTCGCCTCCGTCCTTCTTACTTCCCCTTCACGGAACCCAGCGCAGAGATGGATATCTCCTGCAACATCTGTGGCGGAGAAGGCTGTGCATTCTGTAAGCACACCGGTTGGGTAGAAATCCTTGGTTGCGGTATGGTTGACCCCAACGTTCTCGAGGCTAACGGTATTGACTCCACCATCTATAAGGGCTATGCCTTCGGTATGGGTGTTGAGCGTATTACCAACCTCAAGTACCAGGTGAAAGACCTCCGCTTGTTCTCTGAGAATGATGTTCGCTTCCTCGACGAATTCATGTCAGCCAACTAATCTCAAACTTTCCATTAAAGTGGGACAAGCATTCCGTGTTTGCCCCACTTTAATTTCAAAGCAGATACTTGCCCTATGAAGAGTTCCAGACATACTTACATGGATGTGCTTCGCATTCTGGCCATTTATCTGGTTCTCCTCAACCATCTCCCCGCAAACCGCATCTATATGCGCGAATCGGGAATGGCAGAGGTTGCAGCACTCGCTTTTGCGGTGTTTGTAAAAATCAACGTTCCGACATTCGCTATGATTTCCGGCGCGTTGCTTTTGGGTAAAGAAGAGAATGTCAGGACGTTATGGTCAAAAAGAATCGCACGGTTCCTGCTGGTCATTCCGGTATTCTCTATGCTCTTGTATATTTGCTTTTGGAGGCTTCGCCATCGCGCGTTCAATCTAACGGAACTCTTTTACGGCATCTTTGAAGGTAACTTGAAAGACTTTACCTCATACTGGTTCCTGTATGCCTATCTGGGATTCTTGCTAGTCCTCCCATTCCTACGCCATATAGCCAAAGCGATGACAAAAGGAGAATTCATCCTTCTGCTTTCACTGAATCTACTGCTAACGGCAGGATTTCCCCTCCTCAATTTCGGACTGCAACATTTTGACCTACAGCCTATTGTTCTTTCAAAGAGCATCAACACCTCACTGGCGACAGCAGTCCTTCTGTTCTATCCTCTCATCGGCTACTATCTTGACAAGAAAATTGATGTAAGTCAAATTTCCCAAGACAAGTGGATAAAGCTTCTTGCAGCCTGCGTCACAGGATCTGCTATCACGGCAGCTGTAGCCTATACATCAGGAAAAGAGTCGGGATTTCACGAGCAATACATCGCACTTTTCAATGTTATCAATGTTATTACTATCTTCCTGGTTTCCAAAAGATTCTTTAACACAGGCTTCAACGAAAAGCATCCAAAGATAGTTCGTCTCTTGAGCGTCATTGCCCCACTGGTTTTTGGCGTCTACCTGCTTGATCCGTGCTTCAAACTTCTGGTTTACGAACCCTTAAAGGCGGCAACTTGGCACACCCTTCATCCTTTCGGATTCTCCATCCTCTGTGCTACTTTGAGTTTCGCTTGTTGCGCAGCAATCACCTACCTCCTACGTCTCATCCCGTTTTTTCAAAAAATGCTATAAACGGCATCCAACTACCTGCTACATTTTACCCTACAAGGACCCTCATGATATTAACCAAAACTTTGAACAGTTCTCTGCTCTTTATCTTGTCGTTGCTTGCAGTGACAGGATGCTCGAGTGTGGTCCCCATACTCGGACAGAACGAAGGTGAAAATCATGAATTGGAAGTCCTCATCTCAAAGGCTACAACACAGATTCTCGAGAACAAACACGGTGAATTCCGATTTGGTGGCTACGTCCTTTTCGATACTACTAATGCTCAAGCGAAAGCGATGCCTGAATACAAATTCAGGCTGGAAACGCTTGAATTGGATTGGATTGAAAATGAACAACTTGGTGAAAACTCCAGGCACATCATCTTCCTCGGCCGCACTTTTGATAAATCGGGATGGATATTTGCCGGACAGAGCAAGCAAAAAAAGAAGATCCTCTCAAAGGCTGCAAAAATCCCCCGTAACATCACTCCAGGCAGTAGTTTTGCCATTCTCCTTGAAACAAAAAAAGATGGTTTCTACGCCCTCTGGTACAGGGAAGAATCATCAATAACACAGCCTTAAGACCAACGATTAGCAACTGAATTTTCAAAAAGAGCAGAAATATTGGAGGTTTTTTAACTTTTTCGTAAGAAAGACCTTGCTGTTTCGCGACTTTTTCGTAATTTTGCAACCGATATGCCTACAATAGACAACATGATAGTCAACCTTAAAGAGGTCCAGCGCAACGGACTCCAACTTCAGTTTCACCTCGGCGACGATTTCTTTACTGCTCTCGATCAGGACGAAATCACTGGCGGAGATGTAGATGTTGAACTTCAAGTTCGTACCACTGCTGGCGATGCTTACCGTTTCAACTACCAGATGAAAGGTACAGCTCGCGTCCTCTGTGACCGTTGTCTTGACGAGGTATCTCTCCCCGTTGACTTCTCTGATTCCGTCCAGGTAGTCCACGGCGATGATAATGACGACAATGGCGATGCCATCATCATTCCCTTCTCTCAGCTGACCTACGACATTTCGTGGGATATGTACGAACTTATTGACGTTCATTTCCCCCTTCAGCATGTTCACCCCGATGGGGAGTGCAATCCTGACATGATCAGCCGCTTCTCCACAGAGCAGGATTCCGAAAATGATGACTTCTAAACATCACCAATTCCCATAATCTCTGCCGCCATGGCCAAACACACCCGCAAGTTCCCAGGGTAAAAATGGCAACCGGCCTAAAGCAGCAGCGGACAACGTTCTTTCCGAACATTATTTATTTAGAAATATCAACAATAAAAAAGAATAAAAAACCATGGCACATCCTAAAAGAAGACAATCAAAGACTCGCACCCTTAAGCGTCGCACTCATGATAAGGCAGTAGCTCCTACTCTCGCTGTTTGCCCCAACTGTGGCGCATGGCACATCTACCACACCGTTTGCCCCGCTTGCGGTTACTATCGCGGTAAGCTGGCTATCGTTAAGGAAGTGGCTGAGTAATTACACGCTCAAGTGGAGTTATTCCACAGAAAATAAAGAATGCGGTTTTGCAGCCCTCAAACTGGTGCAAAGCCGCATTTATTAGCATATAGGGACAACATTACTCTTACCCTTCAACAACTCCTCTAATATTATTATTTAGGGAATAGGGAATGCCCCTTCAGATTTGAATCTCGAAAATGGAAAAAATAAATGCCATTATTACTGGTGTAGGCGGATATCTCCCCGAGTACGTCCTCAACAACGAGGAACTCTCAAAGATGGTTGACACTACAGACGAGTGGATCATGACCCGCATCGGCATCAAGGAACGTCGTATTCTTACCGAAGAAGGTCTTGGTACCAGCTATATGGCCCGCAAAGCCGTAAAGCAGCTTCTTCAGAAGACTGGAACTGACCCGGACGAAATTGACTGCGTTATCGTTGCAAGCACAACTCCTGACTACAAGTTCCCGACCGTTTCAAGCATCGTCGTTGGCAAATGCGGCATGCACAATGCTCACTGCATCGATATGGCAGCAGCCTGCTGCGGTTTCCTCTACGCTATGGATACAGCAGCCTGCATGATTGAAAGTGGACGCTACAAGAAGATTGTTGTCTGCGGCGCTGACAAGATGTCCTCAATGGTTGATTATACGGACCGTGCTACCTGTCCTATCTTTGGCGATGGTGCTGGTGCTGTCCTCGTAGAAGGCACAACCGAAGATCTTGGCTGGAAGGATTCTCTACTTCGAGCTGACGGCCTCGGCTTCCCTTACCTCCACATGATGGCCGGCGGTTCCGCCGTTCCCGCAACTCACTTCACTATTGACAGCAAGATGCACTTCATCCATCAGGAAGGACGTGCAGTATATAAGCACGCGGTGACCAACATGAGTGATGTTACCTGCCAGATTACTGAGCGCAATGACCTGAACCCTGACAACATCGCATGGGTTCTTCCTCACCAGGCAAATCTCCGTATCATCGAGGCCGTTGTAAACCGCATCAACATCCCTATGGATCATGTTATGGTAAATATCGGACGCTACGGAAATACCTCTGCCGCTTGTATGCCACTCTGCCTTATGGACTACGAAAAGCAGCTCAAGAAGGGTGACAATATCGTTCTTACCGCCTTCGGTGCCGGCTTCACTTGGGGTGCCGCCTATTTAAAGTGGGCCTACAATGGGTAAGTAATAATTTCTTAACAATTAGCAATTTACTGATTTCTATTTTATTAAAACTCGAATATGCATAAAGCAGGTTTTGTTAATATCGTCGGCAATCCCAACGTCGGAAAATCAACCTTGATGAACCAGCTGATGGGAGAACGAATCAGTATTGCAACCTTCAAGGCTCAGACAACCCGTCACCGTATCATGGGTATCATCAACGAGCCTGAGGCACAGATAGTTTTCTCTGATACTCCAGGCGTGTTGAAACCCAACTACAAGCTCCAAGAATCCATGCTTGCATTCTCAGAAGGAGCTCTTCAAGATGCAGACGTCTTGCTTTATGTTACCGATGTTGTAGAGAAGCCTGACAAGAACGAGGACTTCCTATCCAAGGTACAGCGCCTCATGGCTGTGGGCATTGACGGCAAGAAAATTCCAGTCCTTTTGCTTATCAACAAGATTGACGAGAGCAACCAAGCTGACCTCGAGCGTCTCGCCAACGAATGGCATTCTGCTCTACCTCTCGCAGAAATTTACCCCATCTCTGCAAAGGCTAAGTTTGGCGTCGATGTTGTTTTAAAACGCATCAAAGAACTCCTCCCCGAATGTCCTCCCTATTTCGACAAGGACCAGTGGACGGACAAACCCGCTCGCTTCTTCGTTACCGAAATCATCCGCGAAAAGATCTTGCTCTACTACGACAAAGAGATCCCTTACGCTTGCGAAGTTTCGGTCAACAGTTTCAAGGAAACTGATACTAACATTCATATCAATACTACCATATACGTCGAGCGTGACAGCCAAAAGGGCATCATCATTGGCCACCAAGGTGTAGCTTTAAAGAAAGTATCTACAGAAGCACGTAAAACTTTGGAGAAATTCTTCCAGAAGAGTATCTATCTTGAAATTCTTGTCAAGGTTGACAAGGACTGGAGGCAAAACGAACAGCGTCTTGAGACCTACGGCTACAAATTGGACTAATTTGAAACATCACTGAAAATCAAGCAGTTTGAAAATTGAGTTTTTCGAACTGCTTTTTTTATGTGTTTTTCCTTGGAAAAAACTTTGGAAAAATTTGCCCATCTCGGTAGAAAACCGTACTTTTGCAGTCCATGATTGAACTCACACAACATATTGAACATTTGCTTCTGCACCATGACTGCGTCATTGTCCCTGGCTTGGGAGGCTTTGTCGCACAGAATTGCAGTGCGACTTTCGTTAAGGAGGAGGGAATATTCCTGCCTCCCTATCGCAGTGTGACCTTCAATCCACGTTTAACCATGAACGATGGCCTTCTTGTGCAGGACATCGCGCGCATTCACGAGCTTTCTTATCCCCAAGCTCTGCAATTTGTGGAGAATGAGGTTAACGGCATTCACTGCACACTCCAGCAGAAGGGTTCCTTTGACATATACGGCGTTGGTGAGCTCCTCACATCCACTGGCGAATTCTATGAGTTCAAACCACTGACATGCGGTATCGTCTCTCCCCACCTTTTCGGTCTGGATTGCTTCGACATCCTCCCCATCAAGCAGGAAGAGACTAAACCAGCAAAGGTAGAGTTTACAAAGAACGACGAAGAAAGCTACACGGTAAATGTCCGAATGGGGTTGATGCGCTACGCAGCTGTTGCGGCAGTTGCTGCAGTATTCTTCTTCATCTGCCTTGCCCCCTTAAATGATGCAATCCACCATGACTTCACGGAAGCCAGCATGTTCCGTCAACTTTGGTCACTCATCGTTCCTGCTCCTGAAACGCCTGCTGCAAAACCAGTTGCTGAGGTTTTTAAGAAGGAAGAAGCAAGAGTCGTTGCTTATAAGGAAGTCGCTAAGTCTGTAGGAAGCTCTGAGCAGGTCTCCGAGAAGCCTGTTAAGCAGGAAGTAAGAGAAGAAGCTTTGGCAAAACCAGTTGAAAAAGCAACGCTGGTTGAAAAAAACACACCTTCCCTCGACAGCGAAAAGCCCTACACGATTGTTCTGGCAAGTTCCGTTCCAGAGAAAGGCGCAGAAGCAATGGTAGCAAAATGGAAGAAAGCCGGTCACAA
>DCHS01000052.1:0-200128 GCA_002314875.1 Prevotellaceae bacterium UBA1746 | reverse complement strand
AAGGCAGAAAGCACTGATTTCAAACACGGTTGGATCTATCGCATTCCCTAATCCCCACTTGACTGCATGAAACGAATCCGTTGTCCGAAATGTGACGAACCCATTCTCTTTGACGACTCGCTCTACACCCCTGGCCGTACCCTCGTCTTCGAATGTCCTGACTGCCACAAGCAGTTCAAAATTCGTGTTGGCGTAAAAAAGGCTCCGGTGACTCCAGATGCGTCAACTCCCAACCTCTTTGACGGGCAGGAGGAAGAGGAAGAAAAGCCCATTCTCGGTTATCTTGTAGTCATCGAAAACGCATTTCACCTTCGTCAGGAAATTCCTCTCCACGAAGGTGAGAATACCATTGGCCGCCATGTCCGCGGAACTAACATCAACGCTCCCATAAAGACCGTTGACCCGAGCGTCGATACAACACACTGCCGCATCACTGCGAAGATTAACAAGCAAGGACGTGTTCAGTTCATCCTCCGTGATGGTCCTTCTGGAACAGGTACATTCCTGATGAATGAAATACTCGGTGACAGAGACCGCGTTACAATTGAAGAGGGGGCAATTATTACCATCGGTGCTACCACCATGATTCTTCATGAAGGCGAGCCCGAAGAAGAAGAATAACATAGAGCAAATGAAACGACTTACCCCATTCATTATCAGCACATTTGCAGCCTTTGTCATCTCTTTGGCAGGGGCTCTCACTTCTTTTGCACAAAAGAGCGATTTCAATGGTAACCTCGTCAACGAGGAACTGGGGGTTAATCTCCATCTGAACCTAGATGAAGAAAGCATTATCATCCCAGGTATGAGTTTCCTCGGCCCGACGAACGGTTATCTTGATGGTAAGACGAACAACCATGTCTATGGGGTCTGGATGCTTATCAATTTCAAAGTTGAGGGTAACAAGGCCAAACTGAGATTCTCGAACGATATTGGTTCTGACTCCCAGGATATAACACTGACCCAACTCGATGAAAACACCTTTGAATACGTAGCGACTGGAGGAAATGCCATCCGCAAGGTTCAAGGGGGCAACAAACTTGTTAAAATCGCGTCTTCCATGACGCTTCATCGTGTCCAATAATTAGATTAAACAACGAATGGGAGGCCCCTTTTTCAAGGCGGTCCTCCCACTTTGCATAAAAAATCAGTCATTCTATGACAGACGGATTTATTAAAGTCGCAGCAGCCATACCACGCGTAAAAGTGGCTGATATCAGTTTTAACACCCAGGAAATTGAAAACATCATGGCCCGTGCCGACGGTATGGGTATTGAAATCCTGGCATTCCCCGAACTTGCCCTGACTGCATACACCTGTCAAGACCTTTTCGGTCAGCAACTCCTCCTTGAAGAAGCCGAAAGCGCATTGCTGAAGATCATCGAACTTAGCCGTAACCTCAGCGTTACGGTCATAGTAGGTGTACCCTTCCGCTATAATGGCGTCCTTCTTAATTGTGCCGCTGTCATCCAAGGCGGAAAGATCCACGGCCTCGTTCCCAAAACCTATCTTCCCAACTACAAAGAATTCTATGAGCAACGCTGGTTCGCCTCCTCTACAGTAGTTCCAGAAGGATGCACTCTGAAATTCTGCGGTCAGAACGTCCCCGTAAGCGCCTACCTCGTCTTCACGATCCACGAAATTCAGTTTGGTGTAGAGATTTGCGAAGACCTTTGGGCACCGATTCCTCCGAGTTCCCTACTAAGCCTCGACGGCGCTGATCTCATCTTCAACATCTCTGCTTCCAACGACCTCATTGGCAAACATGCCTATCTCCGCTCTTTGGTAGCTAACCAGAGTGCCCGTTGCATCTGCGGTTATATCTATACGTCCAGTGGCTACGGCGAGAGCACTCAGGATGTTGTCTATGGTGGCAAGGCGATGATTGCTGAAAATGGTCATGTCCTTGCAGAAAGCCAGCGATTTAGCTTTGATAACCAACTCATTGTCTCCGAAGTGGACATCGACAAACTACGTACAGAGCGTCGTGTGAATACTACTTTCGGCAAGAGCATGGAGATCTTCTCTGCTCAGCACAAACCTATTATCGTCAACATCGATGCAAATCCTTTCAGCCACGACGACACAACCCTTACCCGAACCTTCGATCCTCTGCCTTTCGTACCTCAGGGCGAAGAACTGACGGCTCGCTGTGAAGAGATTTTGGCTATCCAGGCTGAAGGTCTGGCAACCCGCATCGCCCATACTCATTCAAAATCTGTCGTTATCGGTATTAGTGGTGGACTCGACTCCACCCTTGCCCTCCTCGTCTGCGTCAACGCTTTCGACCGCCTCGGCTTAGATCGTCGTGGCATCGTCGGTATCACCATGCCTGGATTCGGCACTACTGACCGCACTTATACCAATGCCATCGACCTGATGAAGTCTTTAGGCATTACGATTCGTGAAATCAATATCGAAGAAGCAGTTACCGTTCATTTCCGCGATTTAGGCCATAACCCCGAAGTTCACGACGTAACCTACGAAAACTGTCAGGCTCGTGAACGCACTCAAATCCTCATGGACGCTGCTAACCAAGTAGGCGGTTTCGTTGTCGGAACAGGTGACCTCTCCGAACTTGCCCTGGGTTGGGCAACCTACAATGGCGACCATATGTCAATGTACGCTGTTAATACCTCGATTCCCAAGACCTTGGTGAAGCACCTCGTTCACTGGGTAGCCCTCAATGTTGCAGATGATAGCAGTCGCGCCACATTGATGGACATCATAGATACCCCCATCAGCCCAGAACTCATTCCCGCTGATGACAAAGGAAATATCACCCAGAAGACAGAAGACCTTGTTGGTCCATACGAATTGCACGACTTTTTCCTCTACCAAGTTCTTCGCTTCGGTTTCCGTCCTACCAAGGTGTACCGTATGGCTGTCCGCGCTTTCGATGGCCGCAATGGAGGCCCACAGTATGACGAAGCCACTATCCGCAAATGGATTACTACATTCTTCCGTCGCTTCTTCAACCAGCAGTTCAAGCGTTCCTGCCTTCCTGACGGTCCGAAGGTCGGTAGCTGTTCTCTTTCACCCCGCGGCGACTGGCGCATGCCCTCTGACGCTGCCAGCACAGAATGGCTGAAAGAATGTGAAAACCTCGAGAATTTGTAAAAGCAATGAAACATATCCTCATCACGCTTTTCTCCCTTCTTTCATTGAGTACATTCGCTACTGACAAGGTAGAGTTCTTTGCACGATACGAATGTGCGAAGGAGAACATCATTGCTGGCGATAGCATCAAAGTCAACCTCGTCCTCTACTGCGACCAACCTTTCGAAAGCGCAAACTGTACGACGAAGACCATAAAGGTTAAGGGAGGTCATAGCCGCACGATAGACATCAACAACCGCCAACAACAACGCGTAAAACTCTCAAAAGGTATCTATTATGCCATACTCTGGCAGAGTTTCGTTGTAGGAAGCGACGAAGTAGGAAATATAAAATTCCCAGAAGTACAGTTTGATGCAAGCTTCGTTATTTATGAGAACGACAACTCTTACGATCCCTTCTTCGACCCCTTTGGTTTCTTCGGAAATTCTCGGCGCAAGAGTCACACTGTAAAGGCAAAGGGAAAAGCCGATTCCTATACTCTACCCGTTATTGAAAAACCCAAACGCTCAACCCAGGAAGTCATCAGTTCCGGAGGCCGCGTTTGCTAGAATACTAATCTCTAACTATACGCAAAAGCGTACAAACCTCATAATCGATATGACTATCGCAGTAGATTTTGACGGAACAATTGTAGAACACCGTTATCCCGCCATCGGTAAGGAGCGTCCTTTCGCCACCGCCACTCTTCGCCGCCTCATCGACGACGGCCACCGACTCATCCTCTGGAGTTGCCGTGAAGGCCAGCTTCTCGATGATGCCGTTCAGTGGTGCAAGGAACGCGGTGTAACCTTCTATGCTCATAACCGCGAATTCGAGGAAGAAGACGGTTCCGGACGCCACTTCTCCCGCAAGCTGAAATGTGATCTCTTCATCGATGACCGCAATGTAGGCGGCATACCTGACTGGGGTACCATTTACGCTCTCATCTGCAATAATAACCAGTCCCTCGAACAGTACCTCTGCGAAAACGGCGTCATCGAAAAGCCCAAGAAAAAACGTTGGGGCATCTTCTAAACTGATAGAAAATACGGACGCAAGGACTCTATATCCCATACGGCTTGCATCTCTATGGGATATAGAGCCTTTTACGTATATACCCCCTGATTTATGGCAGACTATAAACTATCTTCTCCTTACCAACCGACTGGTGACCAACCTGAGGCAATCCGTCAGCTGACGGAGGGCGTCCGCAATGGCGAACCCGCACAAGTGTTGCTAGGAGTTACAGGTTCTGGAAAAACCTTTACCATTGCCAATGTCATCGCGAATATTGGCAAACCCACCCTCATACTCAGCCACAACAAGACTCTCGCCGCTCAGCTATATACCGAGATGAAAGGATTCTTTCCTGATAATGCCGTTGAGTATTATGTAAGCTACTACGACTATTACCAGCCCGAAGCCTACATCGCTTCCACCGACACCTATATAGAGAAGGACCTCGCCATTAATGACGATATCGATAAGATGCGTCTTGCCGCAACCTCTGCCCTTCTCTCTGGTCGCAAGGACGTTGTCGTCGTGTCATCGGTCTCTTGTATCTACGGTATGGGCAATCCCTCTGCGTTCTATGAGAATGTTATTCAGGTGAATACGGGACAGTTTATATCACCCAACACACTCATGCGCCGTCTCGTAGACAGCCTCTACCAGCGCAATGACGTTGCTCCCACACGCGGAAATTTCCGAGTTAAGGGCGACACCCTCGACATCTTCCTCGCCTATTCCGATGACGTCCTCCGTATCAATTTCTGGGGAGATGAAATCGACTCCATCGAAGAGGTGGATGCTTTTACCGGTGCCAAAATCGAATCTTTTGATACTTACAAGATCTATCCCGCAAACCTCTTCCTCACCTCCAAGGAAACCCAAGAAGCTGCCATCCGCCAGATCCAAGATGATCTCGTGGAACAGGTCGCTCTTTTCAAAGAGATGGGAAAAGACCTTGAAGCAGAACGCCTCGAACAGCGAGTTAGCTATGATATTGAGATGATCCGCGAACTTGGTCATTGTTCCGGCATCGAGAACTACAGCCGTTATTTCGACGGCCGCAGCCCTGGCACTCGTCCCTACTGCCTTCTGGATTTCTTCCCTGATGACTTCCTCCTAGTCATCGATGAAAGTCACGTCAGTGTCCCACAGATTCGTGCAATGTACGGCGGTGACCGCAGTCGTAAAGAGAGTCTCGTAAACTATGGGTTCCGTCTCCCCGCAGCCCTCGACAACCGTCCTTTAAAGTTTGACGAATTCAATGAACTCGCCAAACAGATTATCTATGTCAGCGCTACCCCCGATGACTACGAACTCGGTCAAGCGGGCGGTGTCTATGTTGATCAGGTCATTCGTCCCACTGGTCTCCTCGACCCTCCTATTGAGGTCAGAAACAGTGATTTCCCCATTGATGACCTATTGGAGGAAATCCGCTATTGCATCAGTCGCGAAGAGCGTGTTTTAGTAACAACGCTGACAAAACGTATGGCGGAGGAACTATCAGAATATCTTCTTGACAAATGCGTTAACACCGCTTACATCCATTCCGATGTCGACACACTCGAACGTGTACAGATTATGGAAGATCTTCGTGCTGGTAAATATGACGTTCTCGTCGGTGTCAATCTTCTTCGTGAGGGTCTCGACCTTCCCGAAGTTGCTCTCGTTGCTATTCTCGATGCCGACAAAGAAGGTTTTCTCCGTGACCGACGTAGTATGACTCAGACTGCAGGCCGTGCAGCCCGTAACGTTAATGGACGCGTTATCATGTACGCTAAGAAGATAACCCGCTCCATGCAACTTACAATCGACGAGACTAATCGACGTCGTGAGAAGCAGTTGGCCTACAACGAGGCCCACGGTATTGTCCCCACACAGATTCGTAAGGAAATAGGCAGCAACCTTGCTTCTATCGGCAAGGCCCGCGTAGAAGCCCGAGATGGTCGCCAGCAAGGTCACGCCCTCAACTTCGACGAATTGCTTAAAGTCAATCAGGACCTCCGTCATCTTTCTCCCCGTGTTATCAACCCCAAACTCGCCAATCCTTCCGCCTACGCAGAAAATGGTCAAGACTTTGGAAATGCCCAAAACGTTGCAGAGGAAGAGGAAACCTACAACCTTGCCAACCGCGTAGAGCAGTTACGTGAAGCTATGAAGAAAGCCGCTGCCGCCCTCGACTTCCAAACTGCTGCCATCCTCCGCGATGAAATGCTCAAACTCGAGGCCCAGCTCGGCAAATAACGGCGTACCCTGATTACTTGGGTGCTCTGATTTTGATTTATCATGCAATCTTTTATACGATTCATACGCACTTGGATGCTGGCGATTGGCATCCTGATGGGAACCTTGCTGTTCTGCATTTTTATCTGGTTCCCCCAACTAAAACCCTACGAAGAGGACACTTTCAGAATCGTCAAATTCATCCAACCCTGGCTAATCTTCACCATGCTTTTCGTGACATTCTGCAAGGTGAATCCCAAGGATCTCAAATTCAACCCCTGGATGCTGTGGCTAGCCCTAATCCAGGTAGGCTGCTTTGTTATCCTCGCACTCCCCCTCATTCTTTTCGCCAGTATGGGCGGACCATCCAGCGTTACACAATGGAACTCATGGCATTCTATCATTGAGGGCGGAATGCTTTGTCTGATCTGCCCTACCGCAACAGCGGCGGCTGTCGTCACGGGAAAACTAGGTGGAAGTATTACCAACAATACGACTTATACGATTCTCATCAACTTTATCGTAGCAATTATCATCCCCACCTTCGTCCCTCTCCTCAATCCTGACAGCGACTTGGGCTTCATCAAAAGTTTCTTTCTCATCATCGGGAAAGTGTTCCCTCTACTTTTCTGCCCCTTCCTCCTTGCCCTTGTAGTACGCTATACCAGCGAGAGACTCTTACACAAGATAACGCATATCAAGGACCTTGCTCTCTATCTCTGGGCCTTTGGTCTCACCTTTGCTATTATGGTCAGCGTAAAAAGCATTTGGGAGAGTCATGCAGCGCTATGGGTTTTGGCTAGTATCTGCATTATCAGTGGATTGAGTTGCCTTTTCCAATTCTGGGCAGGGCGCAAAATAGGCCATCGGTATGAGGATGCCATCACTGCGGGACAGGCGTTAGGACAGAAGAATACCGTATTCCTCATCTGGTGCGGCTACACATTCTTTGACCCACTCAGCAGCATTGCCGGGGGCTTCTACAGTGTATTCCATAATCTTTGGAATAGTTACCAACTCGCTCGAATAGCAAAGAAATAAGCATAAAAAGCTCCGGAAGAGAAAGTTTCAATCTCTTCCGGAGCTTTTTGATCTTTCTAAAAAATGGGGATTACATCTGGATGGTACGTAATGCGTTACCATACATCAAACAAGAACGGTCACAGTTTCCGCGAATCCCTGGCACCCGACCCTTCTCGGTATATTGCCACATATAGCAACTAGTACCATCCTCGAGGATGGGAGGAGTATCGGCATATTTGGCAATCATCCATACATGACCAGGCATAAAATCCTGGAAATACTTGTTATAGAAGTTCTGCCCCGTATAGAGCAGAGGTTTGCGTCCATAATGTTTCGCTACCTTCTTACAAAACTCCTCAAGGTCCTTACGAAGTTTTTCTATGGAGACACCCTGAGCATTTTCGACATCAACCATGGGGGCAAGATCCTGATCCTCCTTTTTAATGGTGGAGATCATATTGCGGAAATTTTCCTCAACGGTCCTAGCCGGTCTGTAAAAATGATAGGCACCGACAGATAAACCCGCGGCACGCGCCCCCCTGAGATTACGTTCATAGCAATCGTCGACGAGATCACTGCCTTCCGTTCCCTTGATATAGACATAACTGACACCACCCTCGGCACCTACCGTCGGCCAGTCGATGACAGATTGATAGTGAGAGACATCGATACCCTCAAGATAGCGGTTATTACAATATCCGGTACCATTCTTTGGAACCTTCATCGGAGTACTGACCGTATATGTTCTCTCCTTATGCGCAACCCCTGGCATGGCATCAGGAGCTGTCCCCAAAGCCTGAGTAACCTCACCTTCCTTGCCCTTCTTCCGCTTGTCATTGGAATCGTTGGCTGTAGCAGAAAGGCATATCTGGAAAGTCAGGATAATGGTGAGAAATATTGTGGTCAGTCGCATCAATTTGAATGTGAGAGAAATGAATAATAACGAAAACAGCCGCAAAGATACGAAAAAATATCGGCTTTGCGGCTGTTTAATTTAAGTTTTAGGAATTTTTATGGATTATTTACTGTTGTTTTGAAATGTCCGAGGGGCCAAAGGGGGATTATTAATCACCGGAAGTCACTTTGCAGTCGGCTGGAGATTTTTGGTTGTCGTCCCAGATGAGTTCGCCGATGTTGCCTTCAACATGGATACACCCAGAAGTAGGATTCTTGATGCTGACGACATCACCCTTAATAGTAGCCTTGACAGTGCTGTATTCAAAGGCGAGATTAGCGTCGTCACCCATGGTGCAGTCCTCCATGACGAGGTTCTCACAGTAACAAAGAGGCTGCTCACCAGTGATATGGCAACGGACAAGGTGGAGATTCTTGCTATACCATGCCAAATACTCACCATTGATCTCCGAGTCGTAGATAGTGACATTCTCAGCCTCCCAGAGTGCATCCTTGGAATTGAGGATTGCATTACGAATAACAACATTCTTGGCATACTGGAAGGAATAGTTTCCGTCCTGATGGTAGTCAGAAATCTCTATGTCGTGGCTATGCATAAAGAGATAGTCTGCATTCTTTATTGTGCAATTGTCTATGTGGATGTCATCGCAGTCCCAGAAGGTCTCGAGAGCATTGAAGAAAAAGCAGTTATGGAGTTTGATTCCCTTCATACGGCGGAACATCTTCGGGGCATCGACGTGGCAGTTGCTCATTTCGACTTCTTTGGAATACCAAAGAGAACTACGAGCACTCTCAGCGAAGTAACAGTTATCAATTTTGAAGTACTGGCATTCCCAAAAGACATATTTTCCTTCAAAGCGACAGTCGTGGGCAAAGATGTTAGAGGTTTCCTTCAAAGAAGACTCTCCAATGTGAATCGTCACATTATCTAACTCCAAATCATGTTCACAATAGAGAGGGCGTTCACCGCCGAACTCTTCATTAGAAATCAGTTTCATATTAATTAGTTTTTCTAAGGTTTATGCACGATTTGTGCCAAAGGGAAGAGAAAAAGCGAGATATTTGCGAGAGAAGACCATACGGAAGAGGAAAATAAGGCCACGAACGGTAAGTTCAATAGCCATGGCTATCCATACACCTGCGAGGCCATAGGGATGGGCAAGAAGGGCGGCGAGGGGGATACGGACACACCAAATGCTGGCGAGATTCATGCAGCAAGGGATAAGAGTGTCGCCGGCACCAACAAAAACACCATAAACAACGATACTGGCAGCATACATTGGTTCGGCAAAGGCTTCGATTCGGAGTGCGGTAACGCTCTCGGCCTGCACAGCTAAATCAGGTGTCATCATCTGCATCAGATTGGGAGCGAGAATATACATTAGAACACCTAAAATACTCATAGCAGCAATACCGACAACGGTTGTAATAGCAGAGAAACTACGAACGAGATCCTGACGCTTGGCACCAATACTCTGGCCTATCAAGGTCGTCGCCGCATCACCGATACCATAGCCTGGCATATAGCACAGGCTCTCTACGATAATACCGAAGGCATTAGCGGCGATGGCAACAGTTCCAAGAGGGGCAACAATAAGGGTACTGGTAATCTGGGCACCGCAGAAGATGACATGTTCAACTGCCATAGGGAGAGCGATTTTCATCGCCCGTTTCAGATCGTGCTTACGCGGAAGGAAGTGCCAAGAATGACCGATGAGACTCAGTTCCTTGCTCTTTGTCACCAGATAGGTAAGACTGGAAACGGCAACGACGATAGCCGATAGAGTCGTTGCAAGGGCGGCTCCAGGAACACCATAGCGAGGGATGAGGATGATGTTGAAAATAATGTCGAGGATACACATCAGCACACCCATAATACTAGGAATCTTCATGTTTCCCGAGCAACGCAGCATACCATTTGATAAGAAATACAGCTGCATGACGGGCAGTGTCAATGCCCAAATCAAGAAGTACTGCGAAGACAGTCCAACGACTTCTGGGGCTCCTCCGAGCCAAACGGGAAGATAGGAGTGGATGCTGACGCAGAACAGGCTGACAGTTAAGGCAAAGCAGAGGCAAAAGAAAAGGGACTGGCGGAGAATATCGCGAGCCTTACCATTCTCTTTTGCACCAATATGGTGAGCCACAAGGACGGAGAAACCCGTTCCGATAGAACCGCACAGACCTCCAAAGAGCCAGGTTGTCGTACTCACAAGACCGATGCTGGCCGACGCCTCAGCTCCCAGAGCGCCAACCATCATTGCATCTATATACTGCATGATGATGGTCGATAACTGGGCCAACATAGCAGGTACACTCAACAACGCAACGAGACGAAGTTTCTCGCTGCGGGACATCTCTCCTCCGTCCCTTAATATAAAGAGGAGTTGGTCTTTGGTATGTCGGTTTGTCATTGTCTTGTTAAATCGGCGGCAAAAGTACGATTTATTTCACATTAGCAAAAACAATTCCCTATTTTTTCGTAATTTCGAGCCCGATTACAAGAATAATGGTACATACATCTTAAAGAAAGGGCATCTTTCTCCTATTTCGCAATAACAAATTCTTTCGCATGATAACACTTTCAAACATCGCAGTTCAATTCGGCAAGCGCATCCTTTATCAGGATGTTAACATGAAGTTTACTAATGGTAACATTTACGGTATTATCGGTGCCAATGGTGCCGGAAAGTCTACTCTTCTCAAGGTCATCAGTGGTGAACTGGAACCTACAAAGGGTACTTTTGAAATGGCTCCCGGCGAGCGCATGAGCGTATTAAGCCAGGACCACTTCAAGTTTGATGACCAGACCGTTCTTGACACCGTTCTTCAGGGCCACACTGTAATGTGGGACATCATGCAGCAGCGTAATGAGCTGTATGCGAAAGAGGACTTCACCGATGAAGACGGTATCCTTGTTGCTGAACTTGAAGACAAATTTGCAACCATGGGGGGATATGAGGCCGAGAACAATGCCGCTACCCTCCTCTCCGGTCTCGGTATAAAGGAAGATCTCCACTATCAGTTGATGGGGTCTCTCTCTGGTAAGCAGAAGGTGCGTGTCATGTTGGCACAGGCGCTTTTCGGTGAACCCGACAACCTCCTCCTCGATGAACCTACCAACGACCTCGACCTTGAGACTGTTGAATGGTTGGAAGAATATCTTGGTAACTTCGAACACACCGTCCTCGTTGTATCTCACGACCGTCATTTCCTCGATCAGGTTTGTACACATACCGTCGATATCGACTTCGGCAAGGTAACCCTCTTCTCTGGTAACTACTCTTTCTGGTATGAATCCAGCCAGTTGGCTCTCCGACAGGCTCAGAATCAGAAGGCAAAGGCAGAGGAAAAGCGTAAGGAACTCGAGGAATTCATTCGCCGATTCAGTGCCAATGTAGCAAAGAGCCGTCAGACAACCTCTCGTAAAAAGATGTTGGAAAAACTTACCGTTGACGACATCAAGCCTTCAACCCGCCGCTATCCTGGAATTATCTTCCAGATGGAACGTGAACCGGGTAACCAGATTCTTGAAGTGGAAGGTCTCAAGGCAGTTGCTGAAGACGGTACTGTTCTTTTCGACAATGTTGAATTCCAAATCCAGCGGGAGGAAAAGGTAGTCTTCATTAGCCACGACCCTCGTGCGATGACCGCCCTCTTCGAAATCATCAATGGTCATCAGGAACCTGTTACAGGTTCTTACAAGTGGGGCCAGACAATCACAACGGCTTATCTTCCCCTCGACAACACAGAGTTCTTCAAGCAAGACATCAACATGCTCGACTGGCTCATGCAGTTCGGAGAAGGAAATGAAGTTTATTTCAAGGCATTCCTCGGCCGTATGCTCTTCAAAGATGAAGAAATCCTCAAGAAGGTGCCCGTTCTCTCCGGTGGTGAGAAGATGCGTTGTATGATTGCCCGCATGCAGCTCCGCAATGCGAACTGTCTCATCCTTGATACTCCGACGAACCACCTCGATATGGAATCCATTCAGGCGTTCAACAACAACTTGAAGTTGTTCCGTGGAAACATTCTCTTTGCCAGCCATGACCACGAGTTCATCAATACCGTAGCCAACCGTGTCATCGAGCTTACCCCGAACGGTATCATCGACAAGTTGATGACCTACGAGGATTATATCCACGATGACCGCATCAAAGAAATCCGTCACAAAATGTACGGAGAAGTTTAATGGCTCCGTCCTTCAAGACACTTTGCTCCTCTCTCGGCACGATATTTGCTAAGCGAGGAGCAAATTATAATAAAACTATTATGGAAGAAAAAGAAATACAGAACCCCGAACAGACTGAAGAAGTAAAAGTCGAAGCTACCGTAGATACTGAAGTTACTGAAGAAACTGCCAATGTTGCAGAAGAAAGTACTGAGGAGTCTGCAGAAATGACGGATGCTGACAAGTTGGCACAAGCCGAAGCAGAAATCGCTGATCTCAAAGACAAGTTGCTTCGTCAGGTTGCTGACTTTACCAACTATCGCCGTCAACAGCAGAAGAACATCGCCGATCTTATTGTCAATGGCGGAAAGAAGGTGATAGAGAGCATTCTCCCCATCCTTGACGATATGGAGCGTGCTCAGCAGAACATAGAAAAGAGTGATGACATTGAAACGGCTCGTGAGGGCCTGAACATGATCTTCCAGAAGATGAATCGTGTTCTCGAATTGCAAGGTCTGAAGAAGATGGAGACGGCAGAGAAAGAATTTGATACAGATTTCCATGAGGCAGTTGCCATTCTTCCTATGGGCGAAGACAAGAAGAATCAGATTATTGACACTGTACAGGCTGGCTACTTGTTGAACGACAAGGTTCTCCGCCATGCAAAGGTTGTCGTTGGTCAATAAGCCATCATTTTAATTTTTAATTATTCATCTTTAATTTTTAATTAAAATGGCAGATACTAGTTATTACGATATTCTTGGTGTTGACAAGAATGCCAGCGCTGAGGAGATCAAAAAGGCATATAAGAAGGTCGCGATCAAGTACCATCCCGACCGTAATCCCGGTGATAAGGAAGCGGAAGAAAAGTTCAAGGAGGCTGCAGAGGCCTACGATGTTCTCCGTGATCCGGATAAGCGTGCCCGCTATGACCAATTTGGAAAGGCTGGCGCTCAGGGTGCTGGTGGTTTCGGCGGCGGATTCGGTGGTGGATTCACTGACCTCAACGATATTTTCTCTGCATTTGGTGATATCTTCGGCGGACATTTCGGCGGAGGTGGATTTGGTTTCGGTGGTGGCAGCAGCCGTGGTGGCCAGCAGCGTTATCGTGGCGGTGATCTACGCGTAAAGGTGCGCCTCAATCTGAAGGAAATCTCTGAGGGTGCTACAAAGAAGTTTAAAATCAAGAAGCAGGTAACTTGCCCCGAATGTGGTGGTGGTGGCTCCGAAAAGGGCCATAACCCTGAAACTTGTCCCGACTGTCAAGGTCGCGGCTACACTATCCGTCAGGCTCAGAGCATATTCGGCGTCATGCAGCAACAGGTGGCTTGTCCACGTTGTGGTGGCGAAGGAAAGATTGTCACCCACAGATGTCCTCATTGTCATGGTGAGGGAACCGTCAGCGGCGAGGAAGTTGTAGAAGTACAGATTCCCGCAGGTGTACAGGAGGGTATGATTTTTACCGTTCAGGGTAAGGGTAATGCTGCCAAGCACAATGGTATTCCCGGTGACATTCAAGTGTTCATCGAAGAAGAGCCAAACAATGACTTCATCCGTGATGAGAATGACCTCATCTACAATCTGCTCCTTACGGTTAGTCAGGCAACACTCGGCGATACCGTTGAAATTCCCACGCTCGATGGCCACGCCCGTGTTACTATCAAGCCTGGAACGCAGCCCGGAACTCGTATGCGTCTTCGCGGAAAGGGTCTTCCCCAGGTAAGCAGCAGCGGATACAGTTATGGCCGCGGCGATATCGTTATCAACATCAGTGTCTATATCCCTGAAAACCTCTCAAACTCTGAGAAGAAGGCCTTTACGGAAATGAAGGAAAGCCCCAATCTTAAACCTTCAACAAGTATCAAGGATAAAATCTTCAAGAGTTTCCGCTCTTATTTTCAATAGAATAACACCGAAAAATAGAATCGGGGTTACGCCATTAGCGTAACCCCGATTTTTTAGTCTTATAAACAAGATGGGCGTTGAGGATGAGAAATATCGGCGAGTCGCTTCTCCATCCAGATCATATCGAACCAACGACTGAACTTATAGCCACAACGGTGGAAGTGGGCACACTTCTCAAAACCAAGATGGGCGTGGAAATCCGGACTTTGATGCGTCACATATTCATTTGGCTCATCCAGCCAGGTGATGCAGGCGTTGAGGTTGAGGAACCCCAGAGCCTTCAAACGGGACTCGAGTTCTGAATAGAGTGCTTTGCCAATGCCTTTTCCACGGCACTCCTCTTTTATATATATAGTGGTCTCCACACACCAGTCGTAAGCGGCACGAGCCTTAAAAACACCAGCGTAAGCATAACCGACTACCCCACTCTCATCTTCTGCAACAAGATAAGGATATTGTTTCAAAGTCTTCTGAATGCGCAGACGAAATTCCTCCACACCGGGAACTTCGTATTCGAAAGTAATCGCCGTTTTCTCCACATAAGGAGCATAAATAGCAAGAATCGCTTCCGCATCATTCGGTTGAGCACTTCTGATATACAAAGCCATGATGAACTTTTTCAGAAAAATAAAACTTATTATATCCCTTTAAAAAGGTGTAGTTCGAACGAAACTATGAAGTCAACGAACTCGTTTCTTTCTAGACATTGACTGCATTTTCTTTTGGAGGCTCTCATTTTCCTCTTTCAAGGAAGTATTTTCCTCACGAAGTGCCTTGTTTTCCTCACGAAGAATAGAGATTTCCTCAAGTTGCTTTACAATGATTTTTTCTGGAGAATCTTGTTCTACTTCACCCGTACCCAATTTATCGAGAACCGGTGTTTCTACACTGGACAAGAAGTACTTGCGGTTATCATTGATTTGTTCAAAAACAACGATTTCATTCATACCTTCATTCAGCCAACATCCAGGAAGATAAAGGGTTTGCTGAGGACCAACCTTCCAATATCGGCCCAGATTGTGCCCGTTAACGAAGACAATACCCTTGCCCCACTTTTCCATATCAAGGAAGGTGTCACCCACTTTCGAGAGGGAGAATTGTGCATGATACAGCACCGGTCTTCCTACCTGATAAGCAGAAGTAGCCGAAACAGAAGGCATGCCATTCATCGGGAGATGGTACATTTTCCAATTGCCAGAAATCATACTTCCATTGATGGTGATGGGCTGGGTGATGCCTTTGTGATTCTCCACAATGCGAGCACCATAATTGATGCGTCCACAGTTTTCAACGAGGAGGTCAAGGGTTCCATTAAAAGGAACATCAACAAAAATGCTGTCGCAATCAATCAGACGATTGAGCTCGCCGACCTTCTTGCCATTGACATATACCGTAGCAAAGTCTGCGATTCCAGGAACTTTCATCAAACCCGAAATAGGCTGATTGAAATGACGACGATAAAGCACGTAGCCAAAACCTTGACCGAGATCCTCAAAATTGAGGGGTTGGTCATTTTCTACAGCCTCTGTCTTTTCCAACTCACTCAAGACATCGGCTACACGGTCGAAAGTCATGTCAGCGATAGAAATGACAGGAATCTGCGTGGGAATGTCAGGAAGTTCATAATTCACGCTCTTTTGCATGAGATTACGAACAGCCATGTATTTCTCGGTAGCCCAACCTGCCTCGCTGATAGGTGCATCATAATCATAAGAGGTAATATCTGGCTGGATATTGGTGGCATTGTTGTAATTAGCACCAGCCCAGAAACCGAAGTTCGTTCCACCATGTACCATATAGAAATTGAAGTTTACCCCATTCTCAAGGTACTTGGCAGTCTGTTTTACAACAGATTCCGTCGAAACTTTCTGGAAGGGCTCATTCCAGTGGTCTAACCACCCAGGATAGAATTCAGCAACCATGTACGGGCCCTCACCGCCATGGTATTCGTTAACTACTTTCTTCAGGTTTTCGATGTTATCTTCACCGTTTGCCGTAGGAAGTGCACCCTCGATTGCTCCACCGTTAAAAAGCCAGGAACCATCGCTCGTGAACATTGGAATGTCAAAACCGGCATCGAGCAAAATCTGACGAATAGAGGCACTGTATTTCTTATGTTCTTCCAAAGGAATATCCTTACGCTGAGCCACATAAGAACCGAATTCGTTCTCAGCCTGAACCATGACAATAGGACCACCATGAGTTACCTGAAGGTCACGTAGTTGATCAGCCAATTGATTTACATAGACACGGCAAGAATCAAGAAACAGCTGATTATTAGAACGAATGACCAAGCCTGGTGTCTGCTGGAGCCACCAAGGATAACCTCCGTACTCCCATTCTGCACAGCAATAGGGACCAGGACGAAGAATGACGTGCATACCCTCTTCCTGCGCTAACAGAACAAACTTGCGGATGTTATGTTCGTCAGAGGTCCAATCCCATTTTCCTGGAGCCACCTCGTGGAAATTCCAGAATACATATGTTGCAACCGTATTGAGACCCATGGCTTTCATCATCTGTAAACGATGACGCCAATAGGCTTGGGGAATTCGAGCAAAATGCATCTCACCCGCATAAATCATTGTCGGCTTTCCGTCATAAACGAAATTGCCGCCTTTGATTTCGAATGTATGCTTTGATGATGTAGTTACTGCAAAGGCCACATTGGTAAGAAGCAACATGGCCATCAGGACAGCATTTCTCAATTTCTTCATATCAACGAATTTATTTGGGATTATTTACAAGAGATGCCAAACCGCCTTCAGAGGTTTCACGATAGAGTGAAGGAAGATCACGGCCAGTCTTACCCATCACGGTCACAGCCTTGTCGTAAGAGATGCGATGAACACCTTCTGCAAAAGTAGCATAGATGTTGGCATCGAGGGCACGTCCCGCAGCGTGGGCATTACGCTCAATACAAGGAATCTGAACGAGACCGCAGATGGGATCGCAGGTCATTCCGAGATGGTGTTCGAGACCCATTTCCGCCGCATATTCCGTAGCCGCGAGACCACCACCGAAACTATAATTGGCAGCAGCGGCAGCCATTGCACACGCTACACCGACCTCTGCCTGGCAACCAGCCTCAGCACCGGAAATACTTGCAAGAGTTTTTGCAACATTTCCAACGAGACCTGCTGTTGCAAGTGCATGCAATGTACGGATGCGAGGAACCTGACGGCTCTTAACGATGTGATAGAGCACACCGGGAACGACACCGCAACTACCACAGGTCGGAGCAGTAACAATCTGACCACCGGAAGCATTCTCTTCGCTGACTGCCAGAGCATAAGCAAAAACAAGACCTCGGCTTTGGAGATTCTTACCGTAACCCAAAGCCTTGATATAATAGCGAGGAGCCTTGCGCTGAAGATTCAAACCACCAGGAAGAACGCCTTCTGCCTCTAGACCGCGCTCAACAGCAGCCTCCATGACTTCCCATACATAATCGAGATAATCCCAAATCTCAGGACCTTCACATTCATCGACATAGTTCCAATAGTGCATACCACGTTCGTCACACCAATTCATAATGTCCATTAAATGGTCTAACTCGTATACCTCGGGAGTCTCGATGGCTGATTCACCTTCTTCGGCGAGCGCACCACCGCCGACGGAGTAAACTACCCAAGGATCAACAAGGGTTCCGTCTTCCATTTTTACTTCAAATTTCATTCCATTGGGATGGAAGGGAAGAACTATTTCAGGACACCAAACTACTTCGGTGCGTTCATTTCCCAAAACTGTGAGGATTGCCTCATCTGTCAAATGTCCCTTTCCCGTTGAAGCGAGGGAGCCATAGAGCGTTACACGAAATCTTGCAGCGTCGCTATGGCGCGCGAGATAATTCTGAGCAGCAGCACGTGGTCCCATGGTGTGCGAACTACTGGGGCCGTAGCCAACACGAAAAAGTTCTTTCAGCGATTTCATATACAATAAATTTTATCTTTCCTTTATATAACCTTTACGATAGGCTCTCAGCAGACGCTTCAAGTCTTCTATTTGAATCATTATTTCGTGGCCTTTGTCGGTTTCCGATACGAGAAGGCGATGATTGCTTCGTGCCACAATCTGGCGCTGGGAAACAATATCAGAACCTTTGGCGATGGCCTCTGTACGGGATTTAAACGGCTCATGCTGAACAAGTTCAAATCCACGTGAGTGATAAACAAGCGTATAACCTGCGATACCTGTAGTACGGTGATAAGCCTCGGCAAATCCGCCGTCAATGACCAGCAAGCGACCGTCTGCCTTCACAGGATTTTCACCACGTGAAGCATGGACGGGAACGTGACCGTTGATGATATGGCGGTCTTCGCCTTCCACTCCGAAATGGTCGAGGATACCGTCGATGACATTGGCATCATCACGGAGACGATAATACCAGCCCTTGGGTTCTTCGTGGGTCTTCTTATCTGTGATGAAATAGCGTTCGAAAGTCGCCATCTTTCCCTTATCGAAAAGTGGACTTTCGGGACCACTCCACAGATACCAGAAATAGTCGCGGGCTGCAGCCTTCTCTTCTCGAGCGGCAGCATCGTCGTAAGCCATACGGACAATCTGCTCCACACGATCCATCAATTCGCGGCCGCCAAGCATTTCATCCCCAATCTTGACCTCCTTAATGCTTCCGTCCTCGTTCAAAGGAACTGAGGCATGGAACAGCAGATTGCCATTGGTAATCTTATACATCGCTCCACGGGAGAGGATGCAACTGATGTGGCGTTGGAGACGCTCGCTGATACGGAAGGAACGACGAATGCTATCCACAAGTTCCTGTTCCTCCTGTGTCAGGCGACAAGGGTCAGCGGGATCAATCGTGGGGAAGTTTTTGTCGGTCAGTTCGTATTCCTTACCTTCAAGAGTAATCGTTCCCTTCTCGAAATCGCACTGGCTCAGCAGGTCGCGGTGGAGCATATTCCATTCTGGATGACGCTGTACCATCTGGCCTTCAAGTTTGAATTCTATAACAGAAATGGCCTTGTGCATACGGGCGTCGAGAAGACGTTGTTTCTCACCAGGTTCCTTACCACGGCGGAGGTAGTGGGGAATGAAGATGTCGCAGGGATCGTCACCATAGGTTTCCAAGGCAAAAGTAGCAAGCGGCACGAGATTGATACCATAGCCCTCTTCGAGAACGGCAGAGTTGCCATAGCGCAGAGAAAGACGGAGGACAGTAGCGATACAGCAGCGGTTACCAGCAGCCGCTCCCATCCAAAGAATATCGTGATTACCCCACTGAATATCAAGATGATGGTACTCGCAGAGACGATCCATGATGAAATGCGCTCCAGGCCCGCGGTCGAAGATATCGCCAAGAATGTGGAGGCGTTCGATGGCGAGTCGTTGGATGACATTACAAAGGGCAGCAATGAAATGGTCAGCACGACGCGTCTCTATAATGGCATCAATAATGCCCTCATAGTAAGCACGTTTCGATAAGTCATCTATGCTCTCATGGAGCAATTCCTCAATGGTATAGGCATACTCAGGGGGAAGGCTCTTACGAACCTTCGAACGTGTATACTTCGCGGAGAAATTGCGACAAATAAGGACGAGATTATATAAGGTTCGGCGATAAAAATCATCGTCAACCTCCTGTTGCTGATGAAGGAGTTCGAGTTTCTGTTCGGGATAATAGATTAGCGAACAGAATTCTCGTTGCTCCTGCTTATTCAGCGGTTTTACTCCCTGGGGACGTAGCGGTCCGTTCTTGGAGAGAATCTCCGTTACACGGCGCTTGATGCGACCGGAAGCATTGCGGAGAACATGGAGAAAAGCCTCGTTTTCTCCATGAAGGTCCGCAAGGAAATGCTCGGTCGGCTTCGGTAACTGCAAGATTGCCTGAAGATTGATAATCTCCGTCGTCACCGTAGGGATATTGGGAAAATCGCGCGAGAGAAGAGTCAGATAGCGTAGATCTTCTTTTGCGCTCAAAGTGTTTTGCATAATAGTTTAAGTTTTCGCGAAACTTAAAGGTTATTAGGATTATTGCACCTTCGATGCTGGATAATAGGCTACCCTATTCATCAAAGGTTTTCTGCCTGAAGATACTTTTCAGCCTCCATAGCAGCCTTACAGCCAGAAGCGGCAGCAACGATGGCCTGACGATAGTAGGGGTCAGCGACATCACCAGCAGCATAGACACCGGGGATATTGGTGCGGGGAGAAGGACCATCGGTTTTGATGTAACCGATTTCGTCCAAATCCAACTGGCCGCGGAAGAGTTCAGAGTTGGGGCGATGACCAATAGCGAGGAAGAAGCCATCAATAGCGATATCAAACTTCTCTTCATCGGGCTGGCCCTTACGACGAACGAGATGAGCACCTTCTACACCATCTTCACCGAAGAGGCCAAGGGTGTTGCATTCAAAGAGAACTTCAATCTTCTCGTTGTTGAAGACACGATCCTGCATTGCCTTGGAAGCACGGAGGTAGTCCTTACGAACGATGAGATATACCTTCTTTGCCAAACCTGCAAGATAGGTAGCCTCTTCACAAGCGGTATCACCACCACCGACAACGGCAACGACACGCTTGCGATAGAAGAAACCGTCACAGGTAGCGCAGGCACTAACACCCTGACCGCGATACTTCTCTTCGTCAGCGAGACCGAGGTACTTTGCACTTGCACCGGTTGCGATGACAAGGGTATGGCACTGAACGACACTTTCATCGTCGAAGGTCAGGGTGAAAGGATGAGCGCTGAGGTCCGCCTTAGTACAAACTGCGCTGCGGACTTCAGTACCGAAACGCTCCGCCTGCTTGCGAAGGTCGTCCATCATCTCGTTGGCATCAACGCCTTCGGGATAGCCGGGGAAGTTTTCAATTTCGGTGGTCTGTGTCAACTGGCCACCAGGCTGGAGACCTTCGTATACAACGGGATTAAGACCTGCACGGCCAGCATAAATTGCAGCGGTATAGCCAGCAGGGCCACTACCGAGAATAAGAGTTCTTAAAATTTCCATTTGGTATTATAGTTTTATTTGTTATCGGAGATCGATGACCTTCATGCCAGGATGATCCTTGACATTGTATTTGAAAGCGGCGTCAGACTGCTTTCCAAGGGTTTTGAAGGAATTGACAACGATTGAGGTCCAATCCTTACTACCCGTACGCATCTTGACGAGGGTGGGCTTGGAAGAGGTCTTGCTGATATAGATGTACATTTCCTTGATAGCCTGTGACTTTGAGGTGGCAACAAGGTGAACTTCGTAATTGTTTCCAACAGTCTTCAAAGTAGACTTATAACCCTTCTTATAGAGATTGACAAAGTTCATCGGATTCATGGAAGCGATTTCCTTTGCTGAGGGATTGCTGACATTCACCTCGTCGGAGCCGCTAACGATACTCCACTCTGTCTTGCCGTCAAACCAGATGTTTGCCTGAGGACTCTGGAGGGTAAATTTGTTGTTCTGGGCAACCAAGGTACCGCTGGAGTTTCCTCTGGCGCCTTTTGCCGTAAAGTTCACTTGAACTGCGCCGGAACTGCAGAGTGCAGCCGTCTTGTCGAGAACGGATTTAGCCGTCTGTGCGCTCAAGCCCAAAGAGAAGAGGGCAAAGAGCAATAAGATAATTTTGTTTTTCATTGCTATATTTTTCGTGGGAGACTTGGCCAAGAACGACCAAGTCGAATTATTATTCAAAGTGTTTGCCAGCATCTCTTAGGGCCTGGAGAATTTGAGCAAGTTCAATTTCGGAATGTACAAGGACCTCACGAGGCTTGGAGCCCATTTGAGGACCGACAATACCTGCATCTTCAAGCTGGTCCATAAGGCGACCAGCACGGTTAAAGCCGACAGAGAAAGTACGCTGAATCTTGGAGGTACTACCCATCTGTGTGTTGACAACGAATCGAGCCACCTGTTCAAAGGTGCTGTTACCATCCGTACTCGTGATGCCTTCCAGTCCTTCACCACCCTCTTCGCTGACGAGAGGCAGTTCGAAAGGACCAGGATATGCTTGCTGCTTGGAGATAAAGTCTGCAATGCGTTCAATTTCAGGAGTATCAATGAAAGCACACTGAACACGGGTGATTTCGCTACCAGCCTGGAAAAGCATATCACCACGACCGATGAGGTTGTTTGCTCCCGTACGATCGAGGATTGTCTGACTTTCCACGCGCTGAGCTACCTTGAAGGCCATACGACCTGGGAAGTTTGCCTTAATCTTACCAGTGATAATAGTAGCACGAGGACTCTGGGTAGCAATAATCATGTGGATACCGACTGCACGTGCCAACTGGGCAATACGAGCAATCGGAAGTTCGATCTCCTTACCTGCTGTCATAATCAAATCACCGAACTCGTCGACGATGACTACAATATAAGGCATATATTTGTGACCGTTGTTGGGGTTCAACTGACGGTTGCAGAACTTCGCGTTGTACTCCTTGATATTCTTACAATGCGCCGTCTTCAAAAGATCATAACGCTCGTCCATCTCCTGACAGAGAGACTTCAATGTCTGAACGACCTTGTGAACATCCGTGATGACTGGCTCATCGCTGTCGGGCACCTGAGCGAGGAAGTGATTGATGAGGGGATTGTACATGGAGAACTCTACCTTCTTAGGATCCACCATGACAAATTTCAGTTCGGCGGGGTGTTTCTTATAGAGGAGAGAGGCGATGATGGCATTCAGACCAACAGACTTACCCTGACCGGTAGCACCAGCAACAAGGAGGTGAGGCATTTTGGCAAGGTCCACCATGAACATCTCATTCGTAATAGTCTTACCGAGTGCAATGGGGAGGTCATATTTTGTCTCGCGGAACTTTGCCGTATTGATGATGCTCTCCATAGAGACTATCTTTGCCTTCTTATTCGGAACCTCAATACCGATGGTTCCCTTACCAGGAATGGGGGCAATGATACGTATACCGAGCGCACTAAGAGAAAGAGCGATATCATCTTCAAGATTGCGGATCTTAGCGATACGGACACCAGGAGCTGGAGTAATCTCGTAAAGGGTTACGGTAGGACCGATAGTCGCCTGAATAGCCGTAATCTCTACACCGAAGTTGCGGAGAACGGTGATAATGCGCTCCTTGTTTTCGTTCTGCTCAAACATATCCACCTCTTGCGCACCAGAATCATGACGCTCCAAGAGGTTGAGGGTAGGATACTTATAACGCTCGAGATCGAGTTTGGGATCGTAGGGTTTGAACGCCTCTTCGTCTTCAACGAGGGTCTTTGTTCCTGCTTCGGTTTCCTCTGTCGTTTCGTTGATATCCAAATTCAAATCGCCGGATTCTGGATCAACGGTGACACCATCATCCGTAGGATTGCCATCGGGGCCGATAACGGCTAAGGGTGTTGCTACACCTTCTGCGTCTACAGCTCCCTCAGGAACGGTAAAGTCTATTGTTGCAGATTTGCCTTCAGTATCTTCGGTATCGTCTTCGTCATCAGACTCACTGTCGTCTTCAGCATCGTCATCCTCCTCATCAGATTCACCGGATTCTTCAGACTCTTCATCTTCTGCAGATTCATCGTCAGAAGCTTCTTCGTCATCAGTGGTTTCGTCTTCCTCCTCTTCTTCCTCAGGCTTGCCGAAGATAAGGTGACCCAACTTGTGGAAGCCCTTGAAAATCCAGATAAAGACCTGAGTGAACCAGTAACCGATGTAAGCCACAGTGATACAGCCGAGGATTACCATTGCCACCATCTCACCAACATACATTACGAGATAGCCAACGATTTCCTTACCATGCATACCGCCCAACTCGAAACCGAAAAGGTCCGTAAATGAATCTGGAAGGATATGGTCCTGGATGAAAGCAACATCTACGGATACAAGCACCATGATGATAGAGAGGTGGATAAATGCCTTCCAAAGACGAATGGGGCATGCCTGCTTCAACATCAGTTTGAGGACCAGACAAGTCAGGAATACAGGAATCATGATAGAACCAACGCCGAAAAGCTGGTTCATGAGGAAATAGGAACTAATAGCGCCCAACATCCCAGCCTTATTTGCAGGATTTGTAATAGCGCCAGCCATCACCTGTGCCTGATCTTCTGAACCCGTGAAGATGTTGCTGATCAGAGCTATATATAGGAAAATGGTAATAAGAAGCAGAACAGCAGCTATACCGATACGGACGAGGTCGCGGCGGGCATCAACACCTGCCACACTCTTCAATTCCGAACGCAGTTTAGACTGCTTCTTGCTTGATTTCTTCTTTTTCTTTGCCGTTGAAATTTCTTTTACAACGGGTGTTTTCTTGGCCATAAATACTTAAAGGATAATAGTTCTGTGATGTTATTAATTTTGTTCCGTGTAGAATTGAATCATACGGGTAATCGCGCGTTCACAAACCTTGCAGAATTCCGGAACTTCATTCGTCTTCATTCTACAATCCACAAAGGGACGGTAAACGCCATGAGTCTGATAACCTGCACCTTCATAGACACCAATATGTGTCATATCCTGTTCTGAAAGACCTTTCGTCGGAGTCGGAACGGGAGTACCGGCAGGAAGCATATCTGCCCACTTACTGTTAAAATCAGCGAGCGTGGTGATGTTCTGCTCCCAAGGTTCTATTTCGGGGAAATAATACTCTTCGTACTGATCATCGTAAGCATATTCGTCAGCAAGAGCACCGAAAGAGTGGCCGAATTCGTGAACCGTCACAGGCTTGAAGCGACTATTATGAGCTGCCGTAAGCGTGTAACTATTGTAAATGCCACCACCACCATAGTTGTCGGTATTGGCAATAATTATAATATGTTCGTAGGGAATACCAGCGAGAGCATCGTTCAACTGCTTCAAGCGCAAAGTCGTCAGATAACGATTACTGTAGAAAGTATCAAAACTGGAACTCAACGCCGTCTGTTTCCAAACACCAAGATGGGGAATGCTAACCCCACTCTCAATGCTTTCGAGAGCGACAGCCGTCACATTAAAGCGCTGTTTATAGGTAGCAAAAGGTTCATATTTGAGGAGTTCATCACAAGCCACCTGAGCATCAGCATAGAAAACATCTGCCTCGGCCTTGGTATAGCCTTCTGCAAGAATCACCACATCAATACAATCCTTGCTGTCGCCACCTTTGAAGAGCGTGCGATGATCTGCCACATTATTGGCAAGGATGGGACGGATGAGAATATCGCCTACCTTTACACGGTGTGTAAATTCAGCACAGACACGGGCATGGGTATCGAAGAGAGTAATTTTTACATCAGCATCCTTCTTCGGCATCGGCATCTGAAAAATATTTTCAAAAGATTTTGTCAGTGACGCCGCCTCTTCGCTGGTCTGCCATTCTTGGAACAGTGTATTAAAAGAGGCACGATAGATAGTCGTTCCAGTCTCAGCGTCCGTCATCGTCAACTGGCTGTTGGCACGAACGGCAACACTGTCGAGGTTCACACGACGGCCATACCAACCCGCTGAAGAACGGAGTTCATCGAGGGAGATGGTCTGGGTACGGTTTGTTCCCGTAAAAATGTAATCCGCACGGAGGGTGGAGTCGTTGAACCACTGGTCAAAATTTACCTGTGCACTGACTTGAAGACTTAGGAAAGCTGCACAAGCGGTAAGTATATGGCGAAATTTCATGTTAATTTGAATTTTGTATTTAGAAACTAGTGTGCGCTCGCTGCGCGCACATGATATTTTGGGTGCGAAATTACGAATTTTTTCCCGTTTCTCGTCAAGATTCTAAAAAGAAATTGTAATTTTGCAGCGATATTTTAACGATTTCTCCGTTTATAATTACGAAAATATGAAAATACTGCTTGCTGACAGCGGTTCTACGAAGACAGACTGGGCTCTGATTGACACAGAAACAGGTACTGCCCCACTCCGTTTTTCTTCCGTTGGCCTCAATCCCTGCCTGATGTCGGATGATGCGATTATCCATGTGCTCTCTATGGAGGTTGCGCCACAGGTTATCACTGCCAATATCGACTACATCCGGTTTTACGGTGCCGGTTGCCGACCGGATCAGATTGACCGTATGGCGATGCTTCTTTGCCAATATCTCAATGCTGGCAAGGCGTATGTTGCCAGTGATCTGCTGGGAGCAGCCCATGCACTTTGCGGTCGGAACGAAGGCATCGTCGCTATTCTTGGCACGGGTTCCGGCAGTGCTGTATATGACGGAGAGAAATTCATTAAGCAGACTCCCAGTCTCGGCTTTATCCTCGGTGACGAAGGTAGTGGTGCCGTTTTAGGTCGTCGTCTATTAGGCGACATTTTCAAACAACAGTTGCCGCGTCATATTATCGAGGCATTCTACCAGGAATACAAAGTAGATGTCTCCAGCGTGATTCAGGAGGTTTACCGCTCAAATGCTCCCAGCCGCTATCTTGCTCAGTTCACCCGTTTCCTCTCCGCTCATCGAAGTGACCGAAAAATTCACGAGTTACTCATCAATGAGTTTCAACATTTTTTTGCCCGAAATATCGTTATTTACGAGCGGGGAGACCTTTGTGTAAATATTGTCGGATCCATCGCCGCCGTCTTTGAGCCCGAAATCCGTGAAGCCGCTGATCTGGAAGGCTGCAAAATTGGTACTATTGTCCGTATTCCGATGGAAAACCTCATAAAATTTGGCTTTGCCGAAGGATAATTGCTCTCCTCTTTTATAATTTTATTATAAATAGATAGACTTTTTCTCGGCGTTATAGATAAAACTCCCCCAGCAGGTAGTTTAAACTCTCCCAGCAGGCAGTTCAAACTACCTGCTGGGGGAGTTTTTCTTGCAGCGCAGAAAAGCCAGCGAACAGAAAATCGGATAATTCCAACGCTACTCCTCTGCTAGTTCCGAGGGTACTGTTAGTCAAATCTGTTCACAACAATAAATACTTTTTTGTTAGGATTTGCTCAACATTTCTTAGTTGAAACAAAAATATAATGGTTACAAGGAAAAACCTAAATGGAGTTGAAAAGTTAAAAATTTAGTTAATTTTTCCCTCTTATTATACGCGCGTTAAGAAAAATGTTGTAACTTTGTGCGCAAATTCGCAAACATCTCGTTTTTTCATGAAAGAATTAGAAACTATTACCGACCTCACTCTCACTGGCGAACTTCGCTGTGCTGATGAAACTCTGCGTCATGCCGCCGAAGAGAGTCATTCAAAATACATTGCCCTTTTCTTAAAGAATACGGATTTCACGCCTGCCTACCGTTGCTTCGAGCGTATGCTTCACATTGCCGAAGATACAGGCGCTGCCATGGTCTATGCAGACCGCTGGGAACAGCGTTTGGAAGACGGTCAGCTCTCATCCCCTACCCTTCATCCCGTTATTGACTACCAGCTTGGCGCCATTCGTGATGACTTCGATTTCGGTGGTCTATGGCTGGTTCATGGCGAATTATTCCGCGAATGGGCAAAACAATCGCAAACCAACCATAAATACGCTGCCGCCTACGATCTCCGTCTTTTCCTAAGTCGTCATGGCGAAATCGTCCATCTACGCGAACCCCTTTATACGGAATCCGAAAAAGATCTGCGTAAAAGCGGCGAAAAGCAGTTTGACTATGTTTCTCCTTCGGCTCGCGAGGTTCAGATTGAAATGGAAGAAGTGGCAACGGAACACCTCAAAGCCATTAATGCCTATCTTTCTCCTGCAGAATTCGAAGACCCTGCCTTTGCACCCGTTGATCGCAGTGGTTTCCCTGTTGAAGCCAGCGTCATTATCCCCGTCCGCAATCGCGTTCGCACGATAAAGGATGCTATTGAGAGTGTTCTAAGCCAAGAGGCTGATTTTGAATATAATGTCATCATCGTCGATAATCATTCTACAGACGGAACCAGCGAAGCCGTAGAAAGTTTTGCCGCAGACAAACGCGTCGTTCTCATCCGTCCCGAACGCGAAGACTTGGGTATCGGTGGTTGCTGGGATATGGCCATCCGTTCCGAGCATTGCGGTCGCTATGCCGTTCAGCTTGACAGCGACGACCTTTACAGCGGTCCTGACACCTTGCAGCGCATCGTCAACAAATTCCGCGAAGAACATGCCGCAATGGTCATTGGTGCCTACCGAATGGTGAACTTCTCCCTCGAAACTTTACCTCCCGGCCTCATCGCCCACAGCGAGTGGACTCCTGACAATGGCCGCAATAATGCCTTGAGAATCAACGGTCTCGGTGCGCCTCGTGCCTTTGATACTGCTATTCTCCGCGAGATCGGTTTCCCCAACACCAGTTATGGTGAAGACTACGCCCTCGGTCTGGCCATCAGCCGTCACTACCGCATTGGACGCATCTTTGACGAACTTTATCTCTGCCGTCGTTGGGAAGGCAATTCTGATGCAGCTTTAAGCCTCGAGAAAATCAATAAGAACAATGCCTACAAGGACCAGCTACGTACAGTAGAAATCCAAGCGCGTCAGCAACTTCATCGCAGTCCGAAGAATCCCTATTCGACGATTTTCGAGATGTTTCAACATCAAATGACGACATGGGAGGATTGTGCAAAGCGCTATGATGATCTGCATGAGAAAGTACAACTTCGCAAAATCAACTGTTGCAACATCATCGAAAAGACCGCAAAGGGAATTCCCTACCACCTGATTAATCTTCGTGCGCAGTTCAATCCTGCAAGAATGGTTTCAACGGGTGCAAATATCGAAAAGAAACACATTGCTGAGCGCCCGTGTTTCCTCTGCGACCACAACCGCCCGGAAGAACAAGTTCACTACCCCTATAAAAATGGCTTCCAGATTCTTGTGAATCCCTACCCCATTCTTTCCCGCCACTACACCATACCCACGATTGCCCACACGCCTCAACTATTCCTTCCCCACATCGATACGTTCCTCGACCTTGTTCAGGATTTTGAAGGCGATATGGTGTTCTATAATGGAGCACGTTGTGGCGCCTCCGCTCCAGATCACGCTCATTTCCAAGCAGGAAATTCCGACAATGTTCCCCTTGTAAACCAATGGGACCATCTCGACGGATGCATCTTAAAGACAACTTGTAAGGCCGAAGTGGGAATCTTGGATACCTACGCATGTCCTGCATTCTACATCACAAGCAACAAGAAAGAAGATGTCAAGGCTGCTCTTGAACACCTCATTGCTCATCTTCCCGTTTCAGAAGGACAGCCCGAACCTGATATGAATATCATTGGATGGCTGCACGACACCAGCATCCTCCCTGTTTCTCCTGATTTCGAATATGTTGTCATCGTTTTCCCTCGCCGCAAGCATCGTCCTGACTGCTACACTGCAGAGGGTGAAAACCAGTATATCATCTCTCCGGGAAGCATCGATATGGCAGGTCTCTTCATCACCCCTCGTGAAACAGATTTCCAGCGCCTGACACCGGAAATGGCTGTTGGAATTCTGCAGGAAGTGACACTGAGTCTGCAGGAAGTCGAAGACATTGCCAAGACGCTTTAATCATGAATTTCTAAGACGCATTAAACCTTATGAAATCCCGTAATCCCTGGGCCTGGGTGCCCTCACTATATTTTGCAGAAGGTTTTCCCTACGTTATTGTCATGACGATTGCCGTTGTGATGTACAAGCGTCTGGGACTTTCCAATACCGAAGTGGCTTTTTATACATCCTGGCTCTATCTCCCCTGGGTCATCAAGCCCTTCTGGAGCCCTATCGTGGATACCCTTCGTTCCAAACGCTGGTGGATTGTCACCATGCAGTTCCTCGTCGGAGCGGCAATGGCGGGTGTAGCTTTCACGCTCCCCACCTCCCACTATTTGCAGTGGACACTGGCGTTCTTCTGGCTCATGGCCTTTTCAAGTGCGACACACGATATCGCTGCGGATGGATTCTACATGCTTGCCCTTGATGAGCACCAGCAGTCACTTTTCGTCGGCATCCGTTCTACCTTCTATCGAATCGCGATGATTGCAGGCCAAGCCTTACTCCTATTTTTAGTAGAAAAACTGGAAATCTATCTCCGTCAGCCTGCACAAGCCTGGAAGTGGATTTTCCTTGCTTCCGCGGTTTGTTTCCTGTTAGTCTCTGCCTACCATTTCTTTATCCTTCCGAAACCTTCAGAAGATGCAGAAAAACAAGCCGACAGGGTTGACTTCCAGGAGATTTTCACTACCTTCCTGACCTTCTTCAAGAAGCCCCAGTGGTACATCGCCATTCTTTTCCTCCTCCTCTATCGTCTTCCAGAGGCCTTGTTGACAAAGATTTGTCCTCTTTTCCTTCTTGATAAGATGAGCAAGGGCGGTCTTGGCCTTACACCCGGCGAAGTGGGATGGGCACAAGGAACAATTGGTGTCATCGGTCTTTTGATTGGTGGTATTTTGGGTGGTTTCTGTATTGCAGAAGGTGGTTTCAAGAAGTGGCTCTGGCCCATGGTTCTTGCTATTACTATCCCTGACTGCGTCTATCTTTTCCTTGCTTATTACCAGCCGGAAAGCATGCTCTGGGTGGACCTCGCCATTGGAACTGAACAATTCGGCTATGGCTTCGGCTTCACACTCTACATGCTCTTCATGCTCTATTATTCCCAAGGTCCCTCAAAGACTGCCCACTATGCATTCTGTACGGGATTCATGGCACTCTCCATGATGCTTCCGGGTATGATTGCAGGTAAACTCGCTGATTCTCTGGGATATTACAACTTTTTCATCCTTGTGATTTGTCTTATCCCCTTAACCTTCCTTGCTGCAGCCATCATCAAGGTGCCCGCAGACTTCGGTCTCAAAAAAGAAAAATAGAAATGAATAAAGACGAACAAATCCGCCAGCGTCAGGCCAATTTCCGCCAGACGAATGCGTATGCCATGCAGAATGGCGTTATCCTCGGTCTGTGGTCTATCGTATGCCAGGCCTGTTTCGTAATCAGTCTTAGCCAGCCCATAGTTTCCAATATCTACATCCTCATGCTCCTTGGCATTCCCGTAGTAACCTGGTTCTTGACCTGGCGTTTCAGACGCATTGTTGGCCTCGATGTAAGTTTCCCTTTCAGCCGTGGCTTTATGCACGCTTTTCTTACCCTACTCTATGCCGCTGTCTGGGCTGCCATTGCAGCATTTGTTTATATGTATTTCTTTGATAAGGGATATGTCTTTGACTGCTTTGTCAACAACATTTCTCAGCCTGAAACGATGAAGGCACTGAAAGAAAGTGGTTTGTGGCAGCAGATTACTGAGGCTTATGACGGCCAGACTCCGATAGACATCATCAACGCGCTCCGCTCCTTCGGCGCTGCCAACTGGGCGGCTGCCATAAT
This sequence comes from Prevotellaceae bacterium UBA1746, assembly GCA_002314875.1. Lineage (GTDB taxonomy): Bacteria > Bacteroidota > Bacteroidia > Bacteroidales > Bacteroidaceae > Alloprevotella. The sequence goes on along the minus strand of DCHS01000052.1, from coordinate 168,612 downwards.
CTACACCTACATGCTCGTTAGTCCTATTATCTCCATCTTTATCGGACTTTTCACGATGCGTCGCGTTCATTACCATGCTAAATAATAAAACACAATAATATGGCTACAACAAATCCTATCAATATCTCCGTTGTCGTTCCCCTCTTCAACGAAGACGAATCTATTCCTGAACTTCACGCTTGGATTCAGCGCGTGATGAATGAACACAACTTCACCTACGAAGTCATTTTCGTCGATGATGGTTCAACGGACAAATCCTGGAGTATCATTGAAGAACTTCAGGAAAAGGACACCAATGTCCACGGCATCAAGTTCCGCCGCAACTACGGAAAGAGCCCCGGTCTCTTCTGCGGTTTCCGCGCTGCCCAGGGTGATGTTGTCATCACAATGGATGCTGACTTGCAGGATAGTCCTGATGAAATCCCCGAACTTTACCGAATGATCAAAGAGGACGGCTATGACCTCGTTAGCGGTTACAAGATGAACCGTAGTCAGGGTGATCCTCTTTCCAAGACTATTCCCACAAAACTATTCAATGCGACAACCCGCGCGGTCAGCGGTATCCTCAATCTTCACGATTTCAACTGCGGTCTGAAGGCTTATCGCAAGGATGTTGTCAAGAGCATCGAGGTCTTTGGCGAAATGCACCGCTTTATTCCCTATCTTGCTAAACTTGCCGGTTTTGCAAAGATTGGTGAAAAGCCCGTTCATCACCAGGCTCGTAAGTTCGGCAAGTCCAAGTTTATGGGTTGGAACCGTTTCGTCAACGGCTATCTGGATTTGATGACCCTCTGGTTCCTCGGAACTTTCGGAAAGAAGCCGATGCATGTCTTCGGTTTCCTCGGCACTCTGGTATTCCTCGTTGGTTTCATTGCCTGCCTCGTTGTAGGTGGAATCAAGGCTGCAGCACTCATCGCAGGTACTCCGGCTCCTCTCATTGCCCACTCTCCTTATTTCTTCATCGCTCTGACGATGATGGTCATCGGTACCCAGCTCTTTGTAGCAGGTTTCCTCGGAGATCTGATCAGCCGCAATTCTGCTGGTCGTAATGATTATCATATTGAGAAGGAAATCTAAATGAAACATTCTTTTAAGAAACAAGCAATCAAAGGAGTTCTTGGGGTAATGGCATTTGGATTAACCTCCTGTACCGGCATAGATTGTCCGTTGGACACTGTCGTTGTCTGGACCATGACCTTCTATGACAGCCAAGCCGAGACCTCGATGAATCTGCCTTGCGTTCTGACCGTTGATGCAGCAGGTGCCGGCACGCTTTATAACAAGGGAACGGCGATTGCTTCTATGGAATTACCCATGAGCATTGCTTCGCCTACAGATACTTTGTATTTGCATTTCAGCGCTGACGACCTGATCACAACTGACACGCTTTATATCGACCACACCAACTTTGCTCACTTTGAGGCCATGGACTGTCCGGGGTCTGTTTTCCACAACATTACCTCGACACATTTTACGACGCACTCCATGGAAACGTTCCCCGTTGTCATTGACAGTGTGAGCATTATCCGTCCATTAGTAGACTATAACGATGTTGAAAATATCCGACTTTATCTTCGCACTCCTGATTCTGACACCGACGACAGCAACCGCAAGTAACTTTGTACCTGCTGCTGTCAACGACACTGTGCCAAAGAATGATAGTTTCGTAGGCGTGCAATACCAGAAGGTAACAATCTCGAAGAAAGCCATTCCGCTTTTCTCGGGCTATGGAATATACACAGATCTCGCAGGTCTCGCTATGGCTAATGTTGCAAAATGGGGACAATACGAAGTAGGCGCTCACTTTGGTCTGAAACGAAAGTTCTATCCTGCAGTGGAGGTTGGTATCGGTCAGTCCAACTACACCAGCGATCGCACAAATATCCATTTCAAGACACATTCACCCTACTTCCGCGTCGGTATGGACTATAATCTGAACAAAGACCGACAATCCCGTAACCGCTACTTCCTTGGTGTTCGCTACGGTTTCAGTACTTTTACCTATGATTTGGAAGGTCCTTCAGTTACAGACGATTACTGGGGACAGACCTATCCCTACGAAATTGACGGCGCCAAAGGAACGGCGCATTGGGGCGAACTCCTTTTTGGCATCCAGTCTCAGCTTTGGAAATTTATCCATTTAGGATGGACGGTGCGCTATAAAGCCCGTTTCCACGAATCTATGGCAGAACCTGGACATGTGTTCTACATCCCTGGTTATGGCAAGAATGGCAGTTCTTCCTCCTGCTTCGGTGGTTCTTTTAATGTTATCTTTGAACTTTAAAACAGGAAGGTTCAGAGAATCAAGAACAAAACTCATTTACAATGAAACGTATTCTTTCAATACTCTTTCTCATCGCTTTGATTGCGGGAACAGCCTTCACGCTCTCCAGAAGTAAATACCGCGACAGCGAAGGAAAAATATTCGGCACAATTTATCACATCAAATACGCTGCAACAGAGGATTTTAGCGACGACATCATGGATTGTCTCCAGGATGTTGACAATGCCCTCTCCATGTTTAACGATTCCAGTACACTTTCCCGCTTTAACCGCGGAGAGGAATACGAAGATAACGCTCTCTTTACTGAAGTTGTAAAACTCGGCTTAAAAGTCAGCGAGGAAACGAACGGTGATTTTGATATGACCGTTGCTCCTCTCGTTAATGCCTGGGGATTCGGCTTTAAGAACAGCGACAATGTAACCCCTGAAATGATAGACTCCATCCGTCCTTTCATTGGTTATAACCTATTGTCTTTCAAAGGAAAGAAACTCGAACGCAAAGATAATCGCACCACGCTGGATTGTGGCGCTATTGCCAAAGGCTATGGTGTGGACTGCGTTGCCCGTATGCTTTCAAAGAAAGGCTGTACAAACTACATGGTGGAAATCGGTGGCGAGGTTGTCGTCAAAGGAAAAAATCCTGACGGCAAAAACTGGACGCTGGGCATTAACAAGCCCGTGGACGATTCTACCAATGTGAATAATGAGATACAGCAGATTATCAGTCTTACAGATTGTGGCATTGCAACTTCCGGAAACTACCGCAATTTCTACTATAAAGGAGGTAAGAAGGTAGCACACACCATTGATCCTCACACAGGTTACCCTGTTAATCACAGCCTGCTCTCGGCAACGGTTATCGCTCCGAGTTGTGCGCTCGCCGATGCCTATGCCACCTCTTTTATGGTAATGGGTCTCGAAAAGGCTAAAGCTTTTGCTAGTAAGCACTCAAACATTCAGGTTTACCTTATTTATGCAGACGAGAACGGCAATCTGCAAACCTGGCAGTCTGAAGGCTTTGCCAGATATATCGTAAAATAATCTTTCAGTCTTGCTGAACACTATAATTTATGGAAAGCAACTTTTTTAACCGCCTTGTCGGCATTCCCCTATTTCAAGGAATAAGCCGCGACGACTTCATGAGCATTGCCTCAAAGATTCACTTTGACTTCCGTACTTTCCAGCCGGGAGAAACAATCGTGAGCGCAGATCAGGCTTGTGGAGATTTAATCTGTATCATCTCCGGTGTCATTGCCAAGGAGATGCGTGCAGATGATGGTAGCTATCTCTTCCGGGAAATCTCGGACAAACCGACTGTACTGCAACCCGACCGCCTCTTCGGTCGTCGCCCGTATTACAGCGCAACTTTCCGTGCTGTCCGGGAAACGAGTATCCTCATTGTTCCCAAGCACGAGGTCAGGGATATTCTCTTTAACTACATTACTTTCCACATCAACTATCTCAATTTTGTCTGCTCAGCGAAACAAGTTTGGGAAGGACGCTTATGGAAAAAACTTCCTGATCCTCTCGAGGAGCGCTTTGTCTATTTCATCCTTGCCCGTGCCACTCGTCCCGCAGGTCATAAGGAATTGGAAATCGGGATGGTAGAACTTGCAAACGAACTGGTAACTACCCGCCTCAATGTGTCTAAAATGCTGAATAAGTTGAAGGAAGACAACCTCATCTATCTTAGTCGCGGACACATCATCATTCCAGAAATTGAGAAACTTGTTCAACGCCAACATAAGTAACAATGCATACCCGCGAACAACAAATGGAAGCCTTCGGCCGTCTTCTCGATGTGCTCGACGAACTCCGTGAAAAATGTCCCTGGGACCGAAAGCAGACCAACGAATCGCTGCGTCCCAACACGATAGAAGAAACTTACGAACTCTGTGACGCGCTGATGAAAAGCGACAACAAAGAGATTTGTAAGGAATTAGGTGATGTACTTCTCCATGTCCTTTTCTATGCTAAGATTGGCAGCGAGAAGGAGGCTTTTGATATCGCTGATGTCTGCCAGAAACTCTGCGACAAACTCATCTTCCGCCATCCTCATGTTTTCCCTCCCGCTGACATCGAAGCGGCAGGTGAGAAAATTGGATGCAAGATTGACATTAAGAATGAAACCGATGTTTCGAAGATGTGGGAGAAGATCAAGCAGGTAGAGAAAGACGGCAATGAGAGCGTCCTCAGCGGCGTTCCCTCTTCTCTGCCCACCCTCATCAAGGCTTACCGCATTCAGGACAAAGCCCGTAATGTAGGTTTTGACTGGGAAGATCGTTCCCAGGTTTGGGACAAGGTGAAAGAAGAGATTTCTGAATTCGAGGCAGAGGTGGAGAATATGGATAAGCAGAAGGCCGAAGAGGAATTCGGTGATGTGCTTTTCTCTATGATCAATGCTGCCCGCCTCTTCAAAATCAATCCCGATAACGCATTGGAACATACCAACCAGAAGTTCATCCGCCGCTTTAACTATTTGGAGGAACATACCTTAAAGCAAGGCCGTAAACTCACGGATATGACCTTGGCCGAGATGGATGAAATCTGGGAAGAAGCAAAGAAACTCGAGAGAGAATGAATATCCTCTACCGTCTTCCTGAAGAAAAGGTCGTTCATGAGTTGAGGTGCAGCAAAGTGCTGACCATCAATCATATCAGAGAACTTGGCAAACAGTCAGGCTATGTCTTTGCGCCCTTTTCCGTTGGAGGAAAATGCCCGACTTTGCTCTTTATACCCGACGAGGAATTCTCGTGGATAGTTCCGAATCGTTTCTCTGCTAGACATATTGAATATACCAGCGATGACTCCCAACGCCGCCTTCGCTATCTCGAAGAGTTTCAGGCGTGCATCAAATGTCTGAAAAGCCAGGAAATCAAGAAGATAGTGCTTTCGCGCGGTCTGCGTTTGCAGATGGATTCCATCCTTGATGCTGATGATTTGCATAACCTTTTCATCGTAGCATGTCACCATTATCCTCATAGTTATGTCGCGCTGATTGAGACGCCTAATCAAGAAAACTGGCTCATCGCAACGCCGGAAGTTCTGCTGGAGGAAAAAGAAGGAACACTGAGGACAATGGCACTTGCTGCAACGATGAGCATAGAGGAAGCGGCGCACCTCAAACCGGCTCAATGGTCGCAGAAGAATCGCGAGGAACAGCGTATTGTGGCAGAATATATTGAGAACCGTTTGGAAGAACTCGGAATCCCCCACCAATTCTCTGCTGTTCACACAAAGATTGCTGGTCAGTTGGTCCATCTCTGTACGGATTTCAGTATGGACGACTGCCCCGATATAGGTCCGATCATCGCAGCCCTTCATCCTACGCCCGCAGTCTGTGGCCTCCCTACGGTCAAAGCGGCTTCGCTCATCAACCAAATCGAACATCACAACCGCCTCTACTATGCGGGATTTTCTGGCCCCATTCATTTGGAGGCAGGAACTCATCTCTTCGTTACGCTTCGCTGCATGCAACTCACAGGTCCCACTGCCCATCTCTATGCCGGTGGCGGACTTCTCGCTGAAAGCGACGCTGAAAGTGAATGGATAGAAACGCAACGAAAATTAAAGACCATGCTCAATGTTCTGCAATAAGCATCATGTAAATACACTGACGGCTCTCCTTCTTGCCCACGGCATTAAGGACGCTGTGGTATGCCCTGGCAGTAGGAACGGCATCATCGTCCATAACCTCAACGAATGTCAGGAAATTCGCCTGCATCCGATTACAGACGAACGCTCTGCTGCTTTCGTCGCTATCGGTATTTGGTTGAAAACCCGCAAGCCTGTCGTAATTTGTGTGACAAGTGGCAGTGCCTTGCTGAACACACTTCCCGGTGTTGCAGAAGCCTATTACCGCCACATACCGCTCATCGTTATTTCCGCTGACCGCCCCGAAGCCTGGATTGGCCAGTTAGACGGCCAGACGCTCCCCCAGCCTAACGCCTTGTATCCTTATGCAAAGAGTTGGCAACTCACAGAGAATGAAGAAGATGACTGGTACTGCAACCGCTTGATCAATGAAGCGATTCTGGCAACGCAAAACAACGGAGGACAACCGGTTCATATCAATGTTCCGATTACTGAGCCACTCTTCGAATTCTCAACCCCGGAACTTCCAGAAGTCAGCGTGATCCGTCAATATCAGCCGCAGTGTTCTCAGCCCATCCCCGATGAGCTTCTTCAGGAAATTTGCAACGCAAAACACCCGCTGGTAATCATTGGCCAATATGAAAATGCCGCCATGTCAGCGCTTCTCCGTTTGAAGAAGGCTGGCTGGCAGATCTATGCAGAAAATATCAGCAACCAAAGTGAGGCTGCTTTCTTTGAACCAGAAACAGTTCCTGACTTTGTGCTCCACCTCGGAGGGGCTTTGGTCGAAAAGAACATCAAACTCTGGCTACGCACACAAAATATATCGGTCATCCGAATTGACGAGAGCGACGAACTCCCCGATACATTCTGCCACCTTACAGCAAAGGTTCGTTGCAACCCGGAAATGGCTCTCAACCAGATTGCTGATGCCCTCAAACTTCCTCCTTTGCAAATAATGACTACCCCTCACGAGTGGGAGGCACTTTTCTTAGGAAACAGCACCAGTGTGCGTTGGGCGAATCGCAAACTTTCAAATCTTGCTGACGCAGTCTATTGCAACCGCGGAACAAACGGCATCGAAGGTTCTCTCTCTGTAGCAGCGGGTTACAGCCTCGTCACTGATCATCCTGTCCTCTGCGTTCTCGGAGACCTAAGTTTCTTCTATGACTGCAACGCCCTTTGGAACCAACATCTCAAAGGCAATCTTCGCATTCTCCTTATTAATAATAATAGAGGAGATATCTTCTACAAACTTCCCGGCCTGACAGCATCTCCTGCGCTTGACGAATTCGTTGCCGCTGGTCATAGCAATTCTGCTCGCGGTATCGCAGACAGCTACCACTGCAATTACATTCAGGCTTCTACAAACCATTTAGACGACGATTATGAAGACTTTCTTGCAAAACTGAAAGAAATGCCATCAGACCGTCCCGTACTTTTTGAAATCAATATCCAATAATATGCGAACCTGGAAAACCATTAAGGAATACCAAGAAATCCTTTTCGATATTTACGAGGGCATTGCCCGCATTACCATTAATCGTCCTCGCTACCGCAACGCCTTCACACCGTTGACAGTCAGCGAAATCAGCGATGCTTTCCACATCTGCCGCGAAAATCCTAGTATCTGCGTGGTGGTACTGACGGGCGCTCACAGTCCCAAGGTGGAAGGTCAGAGCGAAGAGGAGCGTTTGAAGACGGAAGCCTTCTGCTCTGGCGGCGATATGCATGTCAAGGGTCGTGGTGGTTATGTTGGTGGCGACGGTGTTCCCCGCCTCAATGTTTTGGATGTTCAGAAGCAGATTCGTTCGCTTCCAAAACCCGTCATCGCTATGGTCAACGGTTTCGCTGTTGGCGGTGGTCATGTACTTCACTTGATGTGCGACTTGACTATCGCTTCCGAGAATGCTCATTTCGGACAGACAGGTCCTAAAGTAGGTTCTTTCGACGCTGGTTTCGGTGCCAGCTACCTTGCTCGCATTGTCGGCCAGAAAAAGGCACGCGAAATCTGGTTTATGTGCCGTCTGTACACTGCCGAAGAGGCAGAACGTATGGGTATGGTCAACAAAGTCGTGCCTTTCGATCAGTTGGAAGATGAAGTGGTAAGTTGGGCAAAGACCATGATGGAACGCTCCCCCCTTGCTCTCCGTATGATCAAGGCCGGTCTCAATGCAGAACTCGACGGCCAGGCTGGTATTCAGGAACTGGCTGGTGATGCCACCATGCTTTATTACCTCATTGATGAGGCTCACGAAGGTGGCCAGGCTTTCCTTGAAAAGCGCAAGCCCGATTGGAGCAAATTCCCAAAACTTCCGTAATGACGATCTCCGTTCTCCCCCATATTTTGCAGTTCAAACAACCCGCGGGAACCTCTCGCGGCGTCTACCGTACGCGCAAAATTTGGTACATCATCATCCAGAGAGAAGATAGTTTCGGTATCGGAGAGTGTGCGCCTCTTCCTGCGTTAAGTTGCGACGATGTTCCTGAATATGAGGAAGTTTTAGCAGAAGCGTGCAGATATGCTGAGGCCTCTGAGGAAATCCCTTATCATCTACTCAAAGACTATCCCAGCATTCTCTTCGGCTTAGAAACCGCCTTCCTTTCCTTTAAGGCTTGTGCAACAACAGGTAATCCCTACCATCTTTTCGAAAACGCTTTCAGTCGTGGAGAAAAAGGCATCGTTATCAATGGCCTCGTATGGATGGGAACCTTCGAAGAAATGCAAGCACGCATGGAGGAGAAACTGGCTCAAGGTTTCCGTTGTGTAAAGATTAAAATCGGGGCTATTGATTGGGAACGAGAAATTTCACTCATCCGTACACTTCGCCAGCATTATCCTCGCAAAGTCGTTGAACTCCGAGTTGATGCCAATGGCGGTTTTACGCCGGAACAAGCGATGTCGCGCTTACGCGAACTCGCCCAATACGATATTCACAGTATCGAACAGCCTATTCGTCAAGGACAATGGGAAACGATGGCTGCTCTATGCCGGGAAACTCCCATTCCTATTGCCCTTGACGAGGAACTCATTGGCATAAATGATCCAGAAGAGAAAGCACGACTCCTGAATACCATTCGTCCTCAATATATCATCTTGAAACCTTCTCTCCACGGCGGTCTGAAAGGCTGTGTAGAATGGATTGAAATGGCCAAGGAACGTGGCATCGGTTATTGGGCGACCTCCGCATTGGAAAGTAATGTGGGCCTCAACGCTATTGCGCAGTGGGCGGGTTCTAAGGAGTTAACCATGCCACAAGGTTTGGGAACTGGCCAATTGTTCGTGGACAATTACACGCCTATCCATTTGGAGATCAAAGGTGACCGCATTTGGTGTGGTTTTGATAAAGACCGCGAATTTTGGGAAGACTATCGAAACTTCTTACAAGAATGGAATTCTGACGACCCAACCATTGAAGTCAATACAAGCGGTAGTACCGGTACTCCGAAGACCATCCGTGTTGAGAAAGAGCGAATGAAAGCCAGCGCACGCATGACGCTGAAATTCCTGGATTTGCAAGAAAACGACACTGCCCTGCTTTGCATGCCTTTGCGCTATATTGCGGGAAAAATGATGGTTGTTCGTGCCATAATCGGACATCTCCGACTTCGTCTCGTTGCTCCTTCAACCCACCCTCTGAAAGATATCACCGTTGTTCCGAAGTTTATCGCCCTAACACCTATGCAAGCCCTTGCAACTTTGGAAACACCCGAAGAAAAAGATCTTTTCATACAAATTCCCAAGATTATCATCGGTGGCGGCAGCATCAGCACAACGCTTCATAACGCTTTGCAAGCATGCCAGGGAGAAGTTTATAGCACCTACGGCATGACGGAAACGCTTTCCCACATTGCCATGCGAAGACTTAACGGAGCGTCACAGTCGGAATGGTACCATGTCCTCGACAGGATTCAGATTTCGCAAGACGAGGATAACTGTCTCTGCATCAATGCGCCGTCTCTCTGCTCCACTCCGCTCCACACCCATGATCTCTGCGAAATCAACAGCGAGGGAGAATTCCGAATCTTAGGGCGAAAAGACAATATAATATGTAGTGGTGGCATCAAACTATCACTTGAAACCATTGAAGCAAAACTCGGCGATATCGGTGTTCCATATCAACTAACCGCCATACCAGATGAGCATCTCGGAGAGGCGTTAACGCTCCTCTATACAGGAGAGAAACCGCTTGATTTGGAAGTCCTTAAAAGTAGGTTAACGGCTTATGAAATTCCCAAGCATTTCTTCTTGGTAGAGACTCTTCCACTTACCGAAACGGGGAAACCAGCACGCAAAGAAGCCCGCAAACTCGCAGAAATCATAGGTTTAGAAAGCAAAAGCTGAAAAACTGAACTTTTTTCTCTCAAATATTCGCAGAAAAAGTTTGTCATAAAGAAAATTAGCCGTAAATTTGCACCCGATTTAAGTAATTTTTGTCTTTTCCTAAAAGAAAGACAGCGTAAATTGCCAGAAAAAAGACTGAAACCGTGTTCGCTCGGGTGATGTTTGGCAAGGAGCGTTAACTATTAATAAACGAACAAAAGCTAAAAACCACACAATGAAACAAGGTCTCCATCCTGAAAATTATCGTCCCGTTGTATTCAAGGATATGAGCAACGGCGACATGTTCCTTTCTCGTTCTACTTGCAAGACTAACGACACCGTTATCTTCGAAGGTGAAGAATACCCCGTAGTAAAGCTTGAAATCTCTTCAACTTCTCACCCCTTCTACACTGGTAAGAGCAAGCTCGTCGACACCGCTGGTCGTGTTGATAAGTTCATGAGCCGCTACGCTCGCAGCCGCAAGTAATCCGAAAGGACTTACGAATATAAAATACTCCTTTACCCATTCGGTAAGGGAGTTTTTTTGTGCCCAATTGTAAATAATACCAAAAATAATCCCCAAAAAAGGTTGAATTTTCGGATATTATTGCTACCTTTGCCAAATCAAGGTATAATAATTAAGAATTAAAAAGAAATACTATGAAGAAGAGTATCATTATGGCTGCAATCGCTATTGGTTTTGCAGCGTTCACACCAGAAGTACAGGCACAAGGATTTCTCAAAGGTCTAGCAGATAAAGCCAAAGAAAAAGTAAAGGAAAAGGTGACAGAGAAAGTTGAGCAAAAAGTCAGCAATGCTGCTGATGCTGTACTCAACGGTAAAAAGAATAAAACAGAAAAGGCAGATAAGCAAGCTCAGGTCACAAACAATGAGAGCGAAGAAACTCACGATATTGCTACCAGCAATCAGAAGAGCGACTTCGTGCCTGGCAGCATCGTTATCTTCGAGGATAACTTTGCTGGTGAAAAGTTAGGCGAGTTCCCTTCAAAATGGGATCTTGAAGAGGGCGCCGTTGAAATGGCAAACATCGGTGGCCGCAGTGTTCCACAATGGACGGAGAACGGTACTATTCGTCCTTTGATGAAGAAGGATCAGTACAACTATCTGACTGATGAATTCACCATCGAATGGGATGTCTATATCAGCAAGAAAAACGATGACTGGGGAAATATGGAACACGAAATTGGTTTGATGACCCGCGAAGAAGGTGTAAATGAGTGGAATAGGTATGCTGGATATATTACAATTTGGTATCGTCCTAGCGATGGTGCTAGCAGTATTCGCTGGCATTGTCAGAAACCTAATGATGGTTCTGTTGGGAATTCAGTAACAGACAGCAAGACCAACATCAAGCCAAACGCATGGAACCACTTCGCTATCTCCTTCAATAAGCGTGCATTCAAACTCTACGTCAATGGTGTACGTATCTGCAATGTTCCCAGCATGCTTCAACCACGCTATATACAGTATGGCAGCATCGATAGTAATGATTATCCCTATTCTTGCATCAGCAATATGCGTATTGCCAAGGGTGCTGTGGAACTTTATGGTCAGAATGCAACCGATGCAGATGCCATCAGCAAGGCTATGGCAGAAACTGGTAAGTTCGTCACCAACAACATCCTCTTCGAAACTGGTAAGGCAGATCTGAAAGCTGAGTCAATGGCTGAAATCCAGAAGGTAGCAGACTATATGAAGAAGAACACCAACGTTCGTTTCGAAGTTCAGGGCCATTGCGACAATCAGGGAAGTGACAAGGTTAACGACCCCCTCTCTCAGGCTCGTGCAGAGGCAATCGTTAAGGCTCTCGTTGCTCTTGGTGTTGACGAATGGAACCTCAAAGCAGTTGGTAAGGGCTCTCACGAACCCGTTGCCGACAATAAGACCGAGGAAGGTCGTGCCAAGAACCGTCGCGTAGAATTCATCAAGCACTAAATCGCCCCTTACTACAACGAACAAGCAGATTCTTTTAGAACTTACGAACATAAAAACTCCCTCACCATTTTGGTAAGGGAGTTTTTATCTTTTATTTCTTCCTTGCCAACAATCGGCGATGGATGGACTTGACTGCTGGTTTGTAATAGTCCAAATCCATGCCTTCTATTGTGCGGTAGAATTCTTCCAGCAATTCCGGATAGAACGAGCAAATACGGTAAGCGATCTTCATACAAATCGACTGAATGCCGGGATATTCCTCATAGGAAGTCATGTGTTCCAAGCAAAAGTCCAGGAAGTCTGTTCGCAAATCATCTTCTTCAAAGGTCAGGCGTTCTATGACATTCAGCGAAAGGCGACGAACGGAAGAGTTCTCTACGCTTATCGCAAGATCAATCAGTTCATGAAGAATGGGCTGCAACTGCGCCAATTCCTTATTCGTTGCCTTTGTCAGCCCCCAAAAGGTATTGCGTGCCACCTGATAATCCTCATTATGCATAAACTGCTGAGCGAAACCGATGAAATCACCAGTTTCCTTAACTTCGTTATAGATGGCTAGTGCCTCGCCTTCGCTGTAAGCACCTTTTAATCGTTCTGCAGTAATCATAATAAACCTTAAACCCTTATAAACCAATAAACCCTATAAACCTTTTAAACCTCTTGCCCTTTCTTTATTGCTCTTAGTATTTCACGTTTTCCATTGGGAGGACCAGGCAGTCGCTCTACAGTAAAGCCTACCGCTTGAAGCATGCGACGCACTACTCCTTTCGCACAATAAGTGACGAGGATTCCCTGAGGAGCAAGACAATCGTACATTCGCTGAAAAATATCCTGACTCCACATCTCGGCCTGCTTTTCAGGAGCAAAGGCATCGAAATAGATGACATCGTAGGTTCCTTTGATCTCAAGCGTTGTGAAATCCGTTTCTAATTTTCGCAGAAAGAAATGAGGAGTAACATTCACCCACTCATTCCACACTGCACGATGTAAAGCCATGAAGTAATCTGCATACTCGGCATTTACAAGCCTGGGATATTCCAATTGCTCTGCTATATCAAGGGAGAGCGGGTATTTCTCCAAGGAGGTATAACGGACGCAACGTTGCTGTATTTCTGCCTCCTGGAGCGTAAGAATGGCATTGAGGCCAGTTCCAAAGCCCACTTCGAGAACACGCACTTCTTTTGCCTCGCAATAATTCAGACCATTGCCAATGAAAATATGCGCTGACTCTGTTACCGCTCCTTTCACAGAGTGGTAATGCTCATCCATTTCGCACACAAAGAGCGTCTGACTGCCGTCTGCTGTTCTTTGAATTTCAACTTCCATAGTATTTCCTTTCCGCGCGCAAACTGAAAGCGCAATGAAAACAAAAGGACCCATCCTTGATTGGACGAGTCCTTTAATTGTGGATTGTCGGGGCGACAGGATTCGAACCTGCGACCACCTGGTCCCAAACCAGGTGCGCTACCGGACTGCGCTACACCCCGAGTGGCTCGAATGATAAACATTCGATGCTTTTGGTTAGTCTTTTTGGGCCGCAAAAGTATATGTCTAAGACCATACTTTTCTCTTAGCGGATGCAAAGGTACAACGAAATTCCCAATTTACCAAATAATTCGCTACATTTATTCGTAGCGGATAGCTTTGGCAGGTTGAATACGACTGATAACATAGCTGGGTGCAATGAGGGCCAAAGTCGTGAGAATCAGCGTTGCGACGTTCAAAAGAAGGATTGCCCACCAGTTAATTTCTACGGGAACGGTATCAACATAATAACTGGAAGGATCAAGATGAATGAAGCCGAATTGCTTCTGAACGAAGATTAAGCCGAGGGCAAGTACATCACCGATGAGTAATCCTCGCAAAGTGATAAAGCCTGCAAAATTCAAGAAGATACGACGAATCTTTCCGTTCGTTGCTCCCAATGCTTTCAAAACGCCAATAGTCTGTGTACGCTCTAAAATTAATATCAAGAGTCCGCTGATCATGGTAAAACCAGCCACGCAAATCATCAAAATCAGGATGACATACATATTGAAGTCGAGCAAGTCCAGCCATGCGAAAATCTGTCCGAAGTGGTCCTTGACGCTCAATGCACGACGCGGAACAGCTGTAGGATCAGGATGCTCAGCGTTGTAGCGGTCTGCCACATCCATGCTCTGGTCCAAATGGTCAAGATTCGTCAGACGAACTTCAACAGAACTGCACTGGTCAGCATTCCAGTTGTTAAGTTGTGAAACGGTCTCAAAATCCGTTATCAGCACATTATTGTCGAAGATACCAAGATTCGTACAATAGATACCACAAATCTTGAGACGACGCATGTGGATGGTTTCTTCGAAGAAATAGGCAAAGACACGGTCACCTACTTTCAATCCCAAATCATCAGCCTGTCGGCGGGAAACCATAATTTCGTTACTGCCTGTAGCTCCTGTTTCAGGATCGGGTTCGGCGTTCAGTCTGGGAAGACGGCCTTCTTCAACAGCATTTGCAATAAATGTGGTATCGTAAGCAACGGGAAGCCCTTTGAGGGTGACTCCCTGAAAATCAGTCTCCGTCTTCAAGATTCCCATCTTCTGGGCAATGCGGTCAGCACGAACGACACCGGGCCACTTCTTAACATCTGCCAGATAAGCAGAATCAGCGGTAATAGGAAATCCTTCCGGACTCGTTATCGCACGATAATCCAAAACCTCAATATCACTGGCAAAACCACTGACCTTACTACTAACTTCACGCTTGAAACCCAGAATCACGCAAACGGTGATAACCATCACAGCAAGTCCTACAGCCACGCCAGCAGTTGCTATCGTTATCGTAGGATTTGAAGCGCTCTTCTTGTCCGCTCCGATATTGCGGAAGAAGCGCTGTGCAATGAAAAAGGGGAAAGACAAGGGGATGAGGTTAAAAAGGGTTATAGGGTTTAAGGCTTCGCCTGGTTCAAGGGAGGCTCAAAGTAGGTTCAAAGGGGTTATAAGGTTTATACCGTACGACCGGGATAAGCCTCGAGGGCCTTCTGAAGGACAAAGAGAGCGCGGCTCAAGTCTTCCTTCTTCAATACATAGGCGATACGAACTTCATCACGACCAGCACCGGGAGTGGTATAGAAACCAGCAGCAGGCGCCATCATTACGGTTTCGCCTTCGTAATTGAATTCGGAGAGGCACCAAGCACAGAACTTCTCTGCGTCATCAACAGGAATGCGTGCCATGGTGTAGAAAGCACCCATAGGGATAGGACTGTAAACACCAGGGATACGGTTCAGACCGTCGATGAGACACTTACGACGTTCCACATATTCGTCATAGATATCACGCATATAATCCTCGCTGGCATCGATAGAGGCTTCAGCCACCAACTGGCCAATGAGAGGAGGACTGAGGCGAGCCTGACAGAACTTCATCACCGCCTTGCGAACCTCAGCATTCTTGGTAATCAATGCACCGATACGAATACCGCACTCGCTGTAACGCTTAGAAACAGAGTCGATAAGCACAACATTGTTCTCGATACCTTCAAGATGGCAAGCGGAAATGTAGGGAGAACCCGTATAGATGAATTCACGATAAACCTCATCGGAGAAGAGATAAAGATCGTACTTCTTCACGAGGTCACGAATCTGGTTCATCTCGCGACGGGTATAAAGGTAACCCGTGGGATTGTTGGGGTTGCAAATCAAAATAGCACGAGTTCGCTCATTGATAAGTTCCTCAAACTTCTCCACCTTAGGCAGACAGAAACCCTCTTCCATCGTGGTCGCAATGGTACGAATCTTTGCTCCAGCAGAAATAGCAAAAGCCATATAGTTAGCATAAGCAGGTTCTGGAACGATGATTTCGTCACCGGGGTTCAAGCAACTCATAAAAGAGAAGAGCACCGCTTCCGAACCACCACTGGTGATAATGATATCGTCTGCTGTGAGGTTAATGTTGTACTTGGCATAATAGCCAACGAGCTTCTCACGGTAAGACTTGAAACCCTGAGAAGGACTATATTCGAGGATATGACGATCAATGTTACGAAGGACATCGAGACCCTCCTTTGGAGTTTCGAGGTCGGGCTGGCCGATATTGAGATGGTACACCTTTACGCCTCGTTCCTTAGCGGCATTTGCTAACGGAGCGAGTTTACGAATAGGAGATTGGGGCATCTCGACGGCGCGTTCAGATATCTGAGGCATATTTTAGATAGAATTTACGAACTGCAAAGGTACTGCAAAAGTGTCTTTTGTCCAAAAAAAAAGTTCATTATTTCGCGCGCGGACATAAAAAAGGTGTCATAACTTACAATAGAGTTAACTTTTGCGACAAAATAAAAAGGCCCAAGGAAACCTTGAGCCTTTTTATTATCGGGTTAGAAGTTTAGAACTTGAAGCCCATCGTAACCTGGAAACTGTTGCGATGGAGGGTCATGCTCTGAGCAGCGAGGCTGTTCTGAACTCCCATGCGTTCATTTGCATTATAGTGGAAAGCATAGACATCAGCATTCTGCATCTGATGCTGGAAAGCAGCGTCGAGATAGAAGTGCTTGTGAGAGTAGCCAAGACCTACAGCAACACGGTTGATGTTACCCAGGTTCACATAGTCCGTATTGGTCATGTAGTAATAGCTTGAGCCATTAACATAGGGATTGAGATATGCGGACTTCTCGAAAGGAGAGGTTACGAAGTTATAACCGACACGAGCTGATATTTCGTTTGTGATACGACCTTCAACACCTACGCGGAAGGTGTGGACATTACGCATGTACTTGTCAATTTCCTGCTGGAGGTAAACATCGGTATTATAGGTACTCCAATCACCGGCATTGTTGTAATCAGTATCACCATCACTGTAACGAACAGCTGCGCTTGCATAGTTCTGCCATTCATATTCGGCATCAAGAGCAATACGGGTGCCGATGGTCGTTGCTGCACTGACATTCAACTTCCAAGGGGTACGGATACGATAACTGTTTCTAATATCGACATCCTGAGTAGAGCCACCTTCATAAGGAGTAGACATATAAACATAGTTACGGCTTTCGAGGTCGAATGCTGTCGGAGTGGTGATGCTCAAACCAATGCGGAGAGGGTTCTCCTCCATGGGACGAACAATAATACCAAACTTACCGTCGTAACCTACACCCGTCAGACTTTCACTCTGCTGCATCTGATAGTTCGCAGTAGCACCTGTGTTATCGTATAGTAACTCATCGTAAACGAGAGCACTGTGAGTATCAACATTGTAAACGCCCATGGTAGCACCAAGGTAAACACGTTCGTTGATGTTCATAGAGAAGTTGAAATCATACTCTTGAACACTACCCCACTGTGTACGATGATAGCTATAATTCTTAGCGTTGCTAGCTACATAATCAGCAATCTTAACATCACGTTCGCCAACAGACTCACCATTTTCATCCACAGCGTCGATGAGATAAGTGTCATAAGCGAGAACGGTGGAAGGAGTGGTGTTATCGCGGTCATTATCATAACCTAAATCCAACCAGTTACCTTCAAGGTTTGCTGCAAGATCACGGAATTCCCAGCTCTGAGACATTCCACCGTTGGTGTTGATGCCGTTAAGACTGATAAGTCCCTTGAGATTGCGGTTCTTCTTATAGTTGAAACCCACATTGAAGAACTTAACACCTCGATCATTTTCAAGATTCAGAGAATACACGAAACCTGCCTGATTGAAAGAGCCACGAGCTCGGCCCGGGCCAACTGAATGACCGTTAGCAACAGGAGATTCGCCAGTAGGTTCTGCTACCAAACCTGCAGTGAAAGAAACATCACTACGGCGATAAAGACCTGTTTCAGCAGGGTTGGTACTCATGGCAGAGATGTTTGCACCTAATGCGCTCATCGCACCTCCCATACCTACATAACGGGCATCGCCGTCGAGGTCTGAACCAGAGAGCATCTCTACCTTATAGATGTCCTGTGCATGAAGTGATCCAACGCCCAGGAAGGCGAGGGCTGCACAAGAATAAAATATCTTCTTCATTGCTTGAATAAATTCTAAAAAAGTTGAAGTTTGGAGGGGGCCGAAGCCCCTTTATCTATGGGTGATTAACGACGACCGCCACCACCGCCGCCACGGCTACCGCCACCGCCGCCACCGGAGAAGCTGCCTCCACCACGGCTACCACCGCCGCTGAAAGAGGATGAACTGCTACCGCTGCTGAAGCTACGGCCGCTGCTTGAAGAACTGCTGCCAGAATAACTGCGGCTGGATGAACTGCTTGAGCTGGATGAACGATCGTTGTTATAGCTACTGTTGTTGCTGCTGGAGAAACTACGGCCGCTGGAAGTTGCGCTTGAACCACCACGAGAGTAGGTGCGGTTGCCAGTAGTTGCTGATGAAGTCGTTGTGCGGCTGCTGGTACCGTTGAAACGAGAACCATTCACTGCGGTTCCACGACCATTATTGAAGGTGCGTGAAGAACCTGTGCCATAGGTACGGCCACCCGTGCTGCGGGTACCAGTATTGCGAGAAGCCATCTGGGCACCACCGCGAGTAAAGTTGTGACCACTCAAACGACCGTTGGAACGACCGGAGTGAGCGCCATTGTAATTTGCGAAGCCACCATGGCAGCCATAGTCATACCAGCCGTGACCCCAATGGTTCCAACCATAGTGGTTCCAGCCCCAGCCGTAACCATAGCCCCAACCCCAAGAAGAGTAGTACCAGGGATTGTGCCATCCGTACCAGCCACCATAATACCAGGGATCATAGAAAGAGCCGTAATACCAGGGATCGTACCAAGGATCATAGAAAGAGCCGTAGTACCAAGGATCGTAGAAAGCGAGATCGTAATAATAGTCAGAGTAGTAGGGAGAAGCGATCACAACGCCTCTGGGAGAATGGAAACGCACGATGCGTGACGTAGGACTATATTCTTCTGCGTTGAAATCAGAATAAACGGTATCGACAATCGTAGAGTCCTTGGCTGTAACATCAACGAGCAGACCACTGCCACGACGGTTGTAAGTATCTACATCCCATGTGCCATTGGAATTATTGTCGGCCCAGTTGTCATAATCTGAATTCGGAGTGAGAACCTCAATAGGATCGTAGGAAGAAGCAGCAGCCTTCTGTTCAGCCTGACGCTGTGCCTGACGCTCCTTGAGGATAGCCTTTTTGGTCGGTACGAAATAAACATCGTCCTGTGCGTATGCAGCTACGGAAGCAAATCCGAGTGCAAGGAGAGAGAGTAGTACCTTTTTCATATCAGTTTCGTTTTTGAGGTTGATTACATTTTCATGGCAAATTGTATTGCCTCGTTGCTTTTTGATGCTGCGAATTTAAGGACTTTTCGCGAAATAGGCCTTATTTTATGCAAG
Source organism: Prevotellaceae bacterium UBA1746 (assembly GCA_002314875.1). Classification (GTDB taxonomy): domain Bacteria; phylum Bacteroidota; class Bacteroidia; order Bacteroidales; family Bacteroidaceae; genus Alloprevotella. Next base: position 149,125 of record DCHS01000052.1, on the reverse strand, counting down.
TGATTTTGCTAAAATGCACAGATTTTAACATAAAACAACAATATTTGTCTACAATCCTTGCGAAAAACATTACTTTTTGTTTGCCCTCTGCTGCTTTTATCGTACCTTTGCAGTCTAAAAGTAAACCGACAAATTTACATCAACCCTTTACGATATGTACAATCCCAAAGAAGCACGATTCACCACTTTCAAAGTAAAGGAGGCAACAACCCTCATGGAATTCATCATGAAGAGCCTCAACGGTATCAGCCGATCCAAGGCAAAAGCAACGCTCAGCGGTGGTGGTGTTCGTGTCAATCACAAAAATATCACCCAGTTCGACTACCCTCTCCAACCTGGTATGGTAGTTGAAATTTCCAAGCGTAAGAATACGACGAAACTGGAGAGCAAGTTTATCAAACTTGTTTACGAAGACCGTTTCCTCTGTGTCATCGAGAAGAACATCGGTATTCTCTCCATGGCGACCGATCACCACATGTTCTGTGTGAAGACCATCCTCGATGATTATTTCCGCAAGAGCCGCCAGAACTGCACCGCTCATGTCGTTCACCGTCTGGACCGTGACACCAGCGGATTGTTGGTTTATGCCAAGACGATTGAAGCCGAGCAGATTCTCGAAAACAACTGGCGAGACATCGTCACCGACCGTCGCTATGTTGCATTAGCCAGCGGAAAAATGGAACAAGATTCCGGAACGGTGTCTTCCTGGTTAAAAGACAACAAAGCCTACTTCACCTACTCTTCTCCCGTAGATAACGGTGGCAAGTTCGCTATCACCCATTTCCGCACCCTTCGCAAGAACGACAATTACAGTCTGGTTGAACTGAAGTTGGAAACAGGTCGTAAGAACCAGATTCGCGTACACTTGCAGGATCTTCACCACCCCGTTTGCGGTGACATTAAATACGGTAATGGCGACGATCCCTGCGGTCGTCTCTGTCTCCATGCATTCCGCCTCGATTTCTACCATCCTATCACCAACGAACATATGCATTTCGAGACTGCTATGCCCAAAGCCTTCATGAAGGTCTTTAAGGAAAAACAGGACAAAGACTAGTTTAATAAAAACAACGATAAAAGCCCGGATCGAAAGGATTCGGGCTTTATTATTTTTAGGCTATTCTGTTACTTTATCAATTCCAAGAACTCGTCTTCGCTCATGAGCTTAACACCGAGTTTCTGGGCTTTATCCAACTTCGAGGGACCCATGTTTTCACCGGCGAGGATGAAGGAAGTCTTCTTGGAAATACTGCTGACATTCTTACCGCCGTATTGCTCGATAAGTTGCTTATACTCCTCACGCGAATGATGGGAAAAGGTTCCACTGATAACGATAGAGAGACCTTCGAGCGATGAGCCGAGTTGCTGCTGTTCGGGCATAGACATCTGAAGACCGAAAGCGGCAAGTTTATCAACGAGTTCTGCATCCTTGGGATTGGCGAAATAGTCCAGAACGCTCTGGGCAATGATATCTCCGATGCCTTCAACGGCGAGGAGTTCATCCTTCGAAGCATGACGCAAATTCTCCATCGTCTTCAACTGGCTGGCAAGGGCCTTGGCAGCCACCTTTCCAACAAAGCGAATACCTAACGCATAGAGTACACGGTCGAAGGGGACCTGCTTGCTGTCTTCTATGGCCTTAAGGATGTTGAGCCCACTCTTCTTGCTGAAAATATCATGCAAGAGAACATCTTCGTCGCTCTGGCTGAACAAATCCATCGGTGCTGCTGCCCGCTCACCGAGGGTATAGAGTTCGGTAACGTCGTGAATAAGACCGTTTTGGAAATAGCGGTCAACGACTTCCGTTCCGAGACCCATGATGTTCATGGCATCGCGGCTGACGAAATGTTCGATTCTTCCCTTGATCTGCGGAGGACAAGCGGCATCGTTGGGACAATAGTGAGCAGCCTCACCTTCATAGCGAATAAGCGGAGCACCACATTCGGGACAGGTCTTGATGAATTCCACCTTTTCTCCGAGCGTTTCATCGCGCTTGGAAGTTTCAACATCAACAATCTGCGGAATAATCTCGCCGGCCTTTTCAACATAGACATAATCGCCGACGTGAAGATCAAGTCCTTTGATGATATCTTCGTTATGTAAAGAGGCACGCTTGACGATAGTACCGGCGAGAAGGACGGGATCCATATTGGCTACCGGAGTCACCGCACCTGTTCTGCCAACCTGGAAGGTAACTGCATTCAATCGCGTCAAGGCTCTTTCTGCCTGGAATTTATAGGCAATGGCCCAACGCGGACTCTTGGCAGTATAACCCAAAAGTTCCTGCTGACGGAGGCTGTTTACTTTAAGCACAATACCGTCTGTAGCAACAGGCAGAGAATGACGGGCCTCATCCCAAAAGTCTATATAGTCGTATATATCCTGCAGCGAATGAGCCACCTTCATGGCATCGCTGATTTTGAAGCCCCAGGACTTGGCATGCTGCATATTATCGTAATGGCTCACGGTTGGAATGCCCTCCCCTAATAAATAATAGAGGTAGGCATCAAGTTTGCGATGAGCTACAACGCGGCTGTTCTTGCTCTTCAAAGTTCCAGAAGCAGCATTTCTTGGGTTGGCAAAAAGCGGGTCGCCGTCTTGTTCGCGCTCGGCATTGAGGCGATCGAAACTATTCCAGGGAAGAAGAATTTCACCGCGTATTTCAAAACGCTCGGGATAGGGCTGAGCACCTTCTGCTGGTTGGAGTTTCAGGGGAATTGTTGCAATGGTACGAACATTGGAGGTTACATCATCGCCTTTCACACCATCACCACGGGTAAGGGCACGAACGAGGGAACCGTTCTCATAAATCAGGGAAATGCTCAGACCGTCAAATTTCAATTCGCAGCAAATTTCAAAGTCCTGGCCTTCGAGGCCCTGCTCCACTCTTTCATAGAAATCGCGCACATCATCGCGGTTATAGGTATTTCCCAGCGAGAGCATGGGATACTGATGTTCCACCTGCTCAAAATCACTCTGTAAATCGCTTCCTACACGCTGCGACGGACTGTTCGGATCGTACATCTCAGGATGCTGGGCCTCGAGTGCAATAAGTTCATGCATCAAGTGGTCAAACTCCTGGTCGCTGATAATCGGAGCATTCTCTACGTAGTAGCGATGATTATGCTGGTGCAATTCTGCACGGAGTTGCAAGATTCTATCTTTCGTTTCCATTATTTTTCTATTTTTCGGGGCAAAGTTACATATTTTTCCGAAATAAAACATTAAATTTGCACACAAAATTTATTATATGAGAATAGACATTATCTCTGTCGTTCCCGAGATGCTCGACAGTTTTGTAAACACTTCCATTCTCGCACGTGCTCAGAAGAAAGGGCTCGTCGAGATTCATGTGCATAATCTTCGCGACTACACTTTGGATAAGCATCGGCGCGTGGACGACTACCCCTATGGTGGTGCCGCCGGTATGGTGATTCAGTGCCAGCCCATCGACGACTGCATCGCCGCTTTAAAGGCTGAGCGTGACTACGACGAAATCATCTTCACGGCTCCCGACGGTGAGAAGTTCGATCAGCCTATGGCCAACGAACTCTCGCTGAAAGAGAATATCATCATTCTTTGCGGCCATTACAAAGGCATTGACTACCGCATCCGTGAGAACATCATCACAAAGGAAGTCAGTGTTGGCGATTATGTCCTCACCGGCGGCGAACTCGCTGCGGCCTGCATGACGGATGCCATCGTCCGCATCATCCCCGGTGTGATCGGCGACGAGCAGAGTGCGCTCTCTGATTCTTTCCAGGATAACCTCCTCGAACCGCCCGTCTATACGCGTCCTGCAGAATACAAAGGTTGGCGCGTTCCCGATATTCTCCTTTCTGGTCACGATGCCAAAATCGCTGAATGGGAAATGGAACAGTCTCTCGCCCGCACGAAGAAACTCCGTCCCGACCTCCTCCGTAAAAAGAAATAATCAAAAATCCTGAAGCTCTTTTTCTTTCTTGATAAAATCTATAAAAAGAAATAATCGAAACCCCATATCGCTATGAAAAACAACAAGTTCATTTATGGTGCTCTCCTCGCGATGAGCCTCACGGCTGCCACAAGTTATGCCGACGACTTCAATTTCATCCCGAAACCCGTTCAGGCAACCCAAGGTGCAAATGCCTCTGCTTTCGTCTTCAACGCTGCTACGCCCGTTTACGCCCAGGGTGAAGGTGCTGAGCAGGTAGCTGAATTTTTCCTAAGAAAGGTCAACGCCTCAACGGGCTGGAACCTCGCACTTACGCCTGCCAAGAAAGCCAAGAAGGGAATCCGCCTCGTCGTTGACCCTGCTTTCAATAACGGCCTTACCTCACTGTCTTATGCAGACTGCCAGCAGGAGGCTTATAATCTTGATGTCAATGCAAACGGCATTACCTTGACGGCAAGCACTGCCGATGGTCTTTTCCGTGGTATTCAGACCTTGTTCCAACTTCTTCCTCCCACGGTTGAAAAGTGTGGCGGAGCAAAGGGTGTTGCTGCTTGGAATGTAGAAGGTGTAGCCATTAAGGATGCTCCCCGTTTCGGCTATCGCGGCATCATGCTCGACCCCTGTCGCCACTGGCTTCCCGCAGAGGCTGTAAAGCGCCAGATCGACATGCTCGCTACCTATAAGTTCAACCGCATTCACTGGCATCTCACCGATGACCAAGGCTGGCGCGTAGAAAGTACCAAGCATCCTGAACTCAACAAGATTGCCTCTTATCGTACCGAAGGTGACGGCTCTATTCACGGTGGCTATTATACCAAGGCTGAAATCCGTGACATCGTAGCCTATGCCAAGGAGCGTCACATCGAGATTATTCCCGAATTGGAAATGCCGGGCCATGAGTTGGCGGCTATCGCAACCTATCCCAATCTCTCTTGCAAGGGTGAGGCCATCACTCCCCGTATTATCTGGGGTGTTGAAGACATCGTGATGTGTCCGGGTAAGGAAGATATGTTCACTTTCCTGCAAGACGAGATCGATGAATTCGTTGAACTCTTCCCCTACAAGTATTTCCATATCGGTGGCGATGAGAGTCCCCGTCAGGAATGGAAGGAATGTCCCAAGTGCCAGGCTCGTATGAAGGAACAGGGTTTCACCAAGGAGGCTCAACTCCAAGACTATATCATCGAGCGTATGGCGAAGTACCTCGGTACAAAGGGCAAGACCATCATCGGTTGGGATGAAATCCTCGAAGGTGGTAATCTCGATCCCTCTGCCATCGTGATGAGTTGGCGCGGCGAAGACGGTGGTATTGAAGCTGCCAAGAAAGACCACTATGTGCTGATGACTCCCGGAAGCCGTGGTTTGTATTTCGACCATTTCCAGGGTGATCCTATCACAGAGCCGAATGCTATCGGTGGCTACTCTACCCTCGAGAAGGTTTACAGTTACGATCCCGTTCCCGATGCCCTCAAGGCTGATCAGAAAGATAAGTATGTTCTCGGTGTTCAGGCCAACAACTGGAGCGAGTACATTCACAACCCCGAAGTTCTCGAGTACCGTCTCTATCCTCGTGCTCTCGCACTCTCCGAAATTGCCTGGAGTACACTACCCACCCGTGACTTCGCTGATTTCCAGCGTCGTGTTGACGGCGATGCTGCTCTCCGTCTTGATGCTCATGGCATCAACTACCACATCCCCGTTCCCGAACAGGTTGGTCCTCAGTGCAACAATATCGCCTTCGTTGACAGTTATACCCTTGAGCTCAAGACTACACGTCCCGAGCGCATTGTCTATACTCTCGATACTTCTGATCCCAGCGTTACCTCTCCTACCTACACCCAGCCTTTGACCTTCACGACCACGGCCATCGTCAAGGCTCGCGTCGTTCTTCCCAACGGTGAACTTGGCGCTGTCCGCACCTTTAATATAAATAAGGATGTATGGCATAAGGCTATGCCCGAGTGCTGCGGTAACAAGTGTCCTAAGGAAACGGCAGAGGTTAAGCCCGTAAAGAAGGGCAAGAAGGCAAAGGTGGTTGAAGAGGCTCCCAAGCGTCCCGAACCCGTTCAGGGTGTTCGTCTGCGTGTAGCCTATGGCGACTATGCTTTCAATGGTGATGTTCCCTGCAACGCCTGGAGTATCGATAGCATTGCTCCCAAGCTCGAAAGCGTTCGCACCGTGGAAGATGTTCCCGCCAGCGTCCGCAATGTCCGCAACTACGCTGTAACTGCAGAATGTTTCGTAGAAATCCCTGAAGACGGCATCTATGAATTCTTCACTTTGAATTCCGCTCTCTGGCTCGATGGCCAGATGCTCGTTGATAACCGCGAGGTCTTCATCCCTCGTATGAGTTACGAAGGTACCCAGATTGCGCTTCGTGCCGGTAAACACCAGCTCAAGACCCTCTTCGTCGGAGGCATCTTCAACGGTTGGCCTTCCTATTGGGATGCTGCCCAGGTGAAGTACCGCAAGCAGGGCGTCGAGAAGTTCGAAGTCATCCAGCCCGAGCAGTGCACCACTCTCCCCCTTCCTGCAGTAGTCCCTATGATGGACCTCACTCCTGCACACTGCACCTCCGTCCCCATGACAACCCTCGTTCCCGCTAACTCCATCATCAAGAAGTAAGCCGTTCTCTAAATAGCAAAAGAGCCAGCCCTCGCAAGGGCCGGCTCTTTTTTTCTATGTGTTTGAAGCACTCGCTTCAAGTGTGTTTATTTACCAAGCGAACAATGGATAGTCCTTCATGATGTCGTTAACACGAGCACGAACGCTTGCGATTACTTCTTCGCTTTCAGGATCGTTGAGGACAGTCTCGATGAGTTCTGCAATGACAACCATAAGGTCTTCCTTTGCACCACGGGTGGTGATAGCGGGAGTACCGAGACGGATACCGCTGGTCTGGAAAGCACTGCGGCTGTCGAAGGGAACCATGTTCTTGTTCACGGTGATGTCAGCAGCAACGAGAGCGTTTTCTGCTACCTTACCGGTCAATTCGGGATATTTGCTACGAAGGTCAACAAGCATACTGTGGTTGTCTGTACCACCAGATACAATGGTGAAACCACGCTTAACGAGTTCCTCAGCGAGGACGGCAGCATTCTTTTGAACCTGAGTTGCATATTCCTTCCAGTTGGGCTGGAGAATTTCGCCGAAAGCAACAGCCTTAGCTGCGATGACATGCTCAAGAGGACCACCCTGGATACCAGGGAATACAGCACTGTTCAGCAACTGGCTCATCATCTTCGTCACGCCCTTAGGAGTCTTGAGGCCCCAGGGATTCTCGAAGTCCTTACCCATAAGGATGATACCGCCACGAGGGCCACGGAGGGTTTTGTGAGTGGTAGAGGTAACGATGTGAGCGTACTTCACAGGATTGTCGAGGACACCGGCAGCAATAAGACCTGCAGGATGTGCCATATCGACCATGAAGATAGCACCTACCTTGTCAGCGATTTCACGCATACGCTTATAGTCCCATTCGCGGCTGTAAGCAGAACCACCACCAATGATGAGCTTGGGCTTGTGTTCGAGGGCCAACTGCTCCATCTCGTCGTAGTCCACGCGACCGGTCTCCTGGTTAAGGTTGTAGCCGATGGGGTTATAAATCAAACCACTGGTATTTACCTTTGAGCCATGGCTGAGGTGACCGCCGTGATCGAGGTTAAGACCCATGAAAGTATCGCCGGGCTTGAGGACTGCAAGGAAAACTGCAGCATTTGCCTGAGCACCAGAGTGAGGCTGAACATTTGCATATTCTGCATCGAAAATCTTACAGATACGATCGATGGCGAGCTGCTCAACTTTATCAACAACCTGGCAACCACCGTAGTAGCGCTTGCCGGGATAACCTTCTGCATACTTGTTTGTCAAAACACTGCCCATGGCCTGCATAACCTGGTCGGACACAAAGTTCTCAGAAGCGATAAGTTCAATACCACGCATCTGGCGCTGACGTTCAGCATCAATAAGAGAAAAAATTTCCTGATCCATTTTAATAGTAATTATTTAGCGGTTAGTAGGGAGTCAATTTTCGGGATGTAAAGAATGAACAAGTTTAACATTTGCAAGTTGCTGTTCTTTTTCGCAATAGAAGCATTTTACAGTGTGACCAGAAACAACGAAACGAGTAGGCATCGGTTCATTGTTGCATATGCACTTGGGATTATTGCAATGAATGATATTTCTCAACTCTGTGGGGAGTTCCACGCAACGCTTTTCTATGACTTCGTAGTCCTTGATGATACAGAGGGTAACATTAGGAGCCACAACAGCGAGATGATTGAGTTCCTCTTCTGAGAAATAGCGGTTGGAAATCTTGATGAGGCTCTTGAGCCCCATGGCCTCACTCTTCAAGTTAAAACCGATGAACACGGTGTCGTGGTCGAGTTCTTCGATATGAAGCAAACGAATGACTTCAAACAAGCGATTGCTGGGGATATGATCGATAACAGTGCCATTCTCAATGGCAGCCACCATTAATTGTTCTCTTTTCATAGTCTCTTACTTTTTTATATCAATGATGGTTGTGTCGTTCTTGACGTCTTCGAGGGTGATGCCAAGCACATCGCAGATGATGGCTTCACGCGCATAAAGACCGTTGAGGGCCTGCTCGAAATAGTAAGCATAGGGAGTATTGTCAACATCCTGGCTGATTTCGTTTACACGGGGCAGCGGATGGAGGATACGCATATTGGGCTTTGCCTTACCGAGCATAGAGGCATTGAGGAGATAAACATCCTTCACGCGTTCGTACTCCATCAAATCGGAAAAACGCTCACGCTGCACGCGCGTCATATAAAGGATATCAGCACCGGCAATGACATCTTCGTTGAACTCTTCATGTTCCACGAAATTGATATTGTGCTCCTGGCAGTACTGCTTATATTCCTCAGGCATCGCGAGTTCCTTGGGAGCGATGAAGTGGAAAGTCGGATTGAAATGGCGCATCGCCATAATCAAGGAGTGAACCGTACGACCATATTTCAAGTCACCGACGAGGTAGATATTGAGGTTTTCAAGAGTACCCTGCGTCTGGATAATGGTATAAAGGTCGAGGAGAGTCTGTGAAGGATGCTGATGGGCGCCGTCGCCAGCATTGACGATGGGCACGCGTGTCAGTTCGCTTGCATAGAGAGCAGCACCTTCAAGGTAATGGCGCATACAGATGACATCACTGTAATTGCTGACCATCATTATGGTGTCTTTCAGCGTTTCACCCTTTGTTCCTGATGTAATCTTCGGATCGGCGAAACCGATAACGCGAGCGCCAAGACGATTAGCGGCTGTCTCAAAAGAGAGGCGCGTTCGTGTTGAAGGCTCGAAGAACAGGGTTGCTACCACGCGTCCTTCCAGAATCTTTCGGTTAGGATGACGCTCAAACTCACTGGCCATTTCCATGAGATAAAGAATCTTCTCACGGCTGAGGCCTGCAATGCTAACTAAACTGCGATTTTCAGTCATTCTTTTGGAATTTTTTGCGGAGAAAATCCCCGCTGGTCATAATTCGGGGGTAAAATTAGTAAAAAGAAAGGAACTGAAAAAATTTCTTCTCATAATATTTGCATACAATCTTCATGACCCTCGAAATTTGCTAATTGTAAAGCAAAAAGATTGCCATGAGAAAACAATTTCAGAAGTAGAAAAAGTACCTTGCACTGTCACCTCTTATTCGTCCTCAATCCAATACAAAAGAAATTCGTCGTAGGGCGAATATACATTCGTCCGCGGGCGACAGAATATTCGTCCTAGGGCGAACATACATTCGTCCTACGACGAATTTGTATTGTTCCAAAAGAATATGGATTTAGAAGCCGATGCTGAAGCCGAAAGAGAGTGGATTGAACTGCGGACTCGGCTTGCTCAGGGGTGCGAGGGGAGAATATTTTACAAAAACTCCGAAGTGATCGATAGGATACCAGGTTGCACGAAGATCAAGGCTGAACTGACGAGCATCGACATCGAAGATATCACCCGCCTTACCCGCTGTGGTCTTATACTCGTTGTGAATCTTACTGCGAAGAAGGAAACCGGGGATGACGCTGAAACCCAGTTGCTGGTGTGAACGACGGAACTTGTGGATATAGGCCAAGGGGAACACGAAATAGGTGCAACTCATTGTGGTCTTGGGCTTTTCAACGCCTTCGGGATAGTCACCAAAGAGAACAACATCATTGTCATAACAGGAGTAAACCTTTGAACCATAGTGTTTCCAGTCCCAGCCAAAACCGAGGCTGACGACATTGCGGCTATAAGCTGAACGGTAACGGATCTTCCACAGTTCGAAAGAGAAATCTATGCTGCTGCGAATTTTAAAGCCTGCTGCATCGGGAGCACCAAGGGGACAGCACCAACCGGCATCAAGGGTAGGACTAACACAGACATCAATGGTGCGGCGGTTCTTGTTCTTGTTCTTTGTTGCCGAATAAGAGAGGATGCTGAAATCCCAGCCGATGTCGTTAATACTGTCAGCGACTACAATCGTCGAGGTGCTGTCGGTGATTTCTGCGAAAGAAGTTTCATCCTGTGCCGTTGCCTTCATGGCAGTCAGCAAAAATAGGATAAAGGTAATGATGGAAATAATGATATTATTATTAAGACGGTACATAATGGTTCAAGATTAATGTTATTTTTTGAAATGTTTTTTGAGTTCGGTGAGGGTGGCCTTGCCTTCGAGATAAATGAGGGTGACTTTATAGCCGCTTTTCCCTAAAAGGGAATTGTTTGTATAGAACACATAGCGGTTCTGGCCTTTTTCATTAGGGGTAAGGCAATAGAAGCCATAGGCGATGTGGGAACCAGACGTGCGTTCCTCTCGATTCGTGATGGAAGAGGCATCCTTGCGAATCGCCTGCTCGATGCGTTCTATCTGATAAGCGTTCGGGTGTTCAATGGCGATGCTTTTGAAATAGGTGAGATTATACTGCGCTACCTTCTTTCCTTTCATCGTGACACACACCGTATTGTCTTCGTCCGTCAACTTCTGGATCACCTTACCGATCTGCAAGTGAGTATCCTGCGCCCAACTGCTCTGAGTGATGACGAATCCGCCGAGAACGAGTATGAATAAGATTAAAATGCGTTTCATATTGCTATTCTATATTTTTATTTTACATCAAAGATGTCTTGTAACTGCTGTTCCAAGATGTCGTCGTCACCGCTGGCAAGGGTTTCTGACATCGTGCTGACCATGTAGTTTTTAACGGTCTCATCGTCGGTGATCTTTTCACCATAAACATAGGCCACGCAGTCTTCCTGCTGACTATAAAGATGATAACTCAGGAAACCAGTACCGCAGACAAGAAGGATGCATGCTGCGGCAGCCCAACGGTGGGAGAAGGCCGCCTTCCGAGGTGCCTTTGCCTCCTTGCGCTTGCGGGCGGTCAGCGCATAGCCCATCGTCGCACGGACCTCGTCGTAACGCTCATCTTCGGCATCAGGAGAGAGGAGAAACTGCAGGAGTTCCTGTTCTTCCAGTTCCGATGTTTCTGCTTCAAAGTAGCGTTCTATCAAATTATCGTAATATTTGTTCATCGTGTTGCATGTTTAATTGTCGGTACTGATCACGGACGGTCTTTCGTGCCCGGGATAACTGCATACGGATAGCGGGGGGCTGCATATCCAGTCTTTCTGCAATTTCCTCATAACTTTCGCCATTCACATCGTGGCTTTCCAGAATATCCTTTTGAAGAGGGGTCAGGGCAGATTCGATGATCTGCTGAACGGCGGGAAAGATATCCGGTTCTTCTTTCTCCTCAACATCGGGAAACATTTCCACCACCCCTTCCGTTCGTTTCCGTCGTCGTCGGAGTTCATCGATGCTCTGGTTATGGACGGCACGGGAGATAAAGGCTTCCATCTCTCTTGGCTGGACATCGAGGCGGTTTTGCCAAAGTTTAATAAAAACGTCCTGCAACACATCTTCGGCATCCTCTGTACTTCCGAGGAAGGAGCGTGCTGTCTCCAGCAAGCGCCGACGGCCTCGCTCAAAGACAGATATGAAGTTGTTTTGTTGCATGTTTTTATCGTTGTTTTATCTATTAGACGCAAAAGTAATCATTTTGTAACAGAAAAAAGATAATTTTTTTGAAATTTTTATTGAGGGGGGAGAAGAAAATATACCAAGTATACCGGTAAACTTGGACCCAAAAAGCCCCGAGACGATTGTCCCGAGGCTTTTCTTTTCTATAGCATATTACGCTTTATTTCACAATGATCTTATTGGCATAAGTGTTGATGGCGTCCAACTCCTCTTCTGTAATGTTGTCATCACTTAAGGCATCGGCGATGCGCTTGGCCAAACGTCCGATGGTGTGTGAAGCAATGCGGATGGTGAAGGTATCACCCACATTCGTTGCAATCTCATTCTCGATATTCACTGGCTGGCCGTTCTTATCGGTGATGGTGATGCTGCAATCCTCAAGGACGGTACGGAGGCTGAGAGGAGCACCGGCATTGGAGGTGATGGTAGCACAAAGCACCTTGACATCACCGTTATAGTCCCACTCTTCATCTACGGTGAAATTGCCTTGAGCCTTCAAACCCTTCACACTACCCTTCTGCCAAGCCGAAGGAATAGCGGGAGCAAGAGTGATGCAGTCGTCGTAACTCTGTAGGAGCATCTCGTTCACACCAGCGCTGACACCATAGTTTCCGTCAATCTGGAAAGGAGCATGGGCATCAAAAAGATTGTAATAGCAACCACCGTAACCGCCCATCTGAATGGTGTAAGAGGTGGAGTGTTTGAGAGCATTGGAAAGTATCTGACGGGCATGATCACCATCGAGAGCGCGAGCCCAGAGATTCGTCTTCCAACCCATGGACCATCCCGTTGCTGCATCACCACGGAGTTCGAGCGATTTCACCGCAGCATCATAGAGAGTCTTTGCCTCTGCATCATCAGTAAAGGCACTGACCTGACCAAGAGGATAGAGACACATCAAATGAGAAAGATGACGATGAGAATTCCAGTCGCTGACAGTATTCTGGTTGGTGTATTTCCACTCGCGGAGAAGGGTGACATCACTGCCATTATAGGTAAAGGTCTCCGTCTTCAAACCAGTATCGAGTTTATCGTAGAAATTCTGGAGTTCAGTAATAACGTCCTCACTGGCACCGCTCTCTGCACCAAGAACAGCGTATGCCTTGAGGGTTTCATTGCAAGCCTCGCGAGCCAACTGCTGAGCGAAGGCTGTTCCGTTTTCACTAGAACCATGTTCCGGAGAATATTCGTTGGGAATCTCGAAGGTACCGTCGCTTCCCGTGGTTGCAATGTCAATCATAAACTGACAGCCAGAGAGCATGACAGGGAACGCCCTCTTCAAGAATGCCTTATCGAGGGAGTACTTATAGTGCTGCCAAAGGTGGGTAATATACCAGGCACCGAGGGTCTTCAGTCGGTTACCTTCCCAACTGGAGAGGCCGCCCATAAGGTCAGTTTCGGTCGTTGTGGTCCAACCGCGGACATCACTTGCACCACCTATTCCCTGGGAAATCTTATCGGCAACAGCGTAGAAGTTTCCTCCGGGCTGCGCCATGGCAATAATCCATTCGAGGAAGGGAAGGTGCATTGCAGAAAGGTTGCCAGCCTCAACAGGCCAGTAGTTCATCTGGACATTAACATCAGCGTGAATGTCGCAGTGCCAGAAGTTGGAGTTGCTGCGATCGTTCCACATTCCCTGAAGATTACAGGGAGCCTTGACTCTGGTATCGGCATTGGCAGCGACAACGAAGTAACGGCCGTAGAGCCAATAAAGTTCTTCGAGGTACTTGCCCTCATCGCTGTTCTTATTTTCTGCCGAAGCGTTGTAGAACTTCAGCAAGTCTTCGGTAGTCTTGGGACTGGGTCTGTCAACCAGATTAAGAGCTGTCTCGCCCATGAGTTCTTCGTGCTTGGCTGTTGCTGCACTGAGGACTTCTGCGAAACTCTTGCTCTTGACGGCATCAATGCGGGCCTTGACGGTCGTCTTAACGTCTTCAACAGTTCCGGTCACACGGCCTTCAGCATCAGCGTCAAAGTTGGTGCCGGCAGCAATGTAAACGGTGGCATAGGTGGCATCACCACTGACAAAGACACCTTCAGAGGTGGTTTTAACGGTACCATCGCTGACCACCTGGAAACGGGTGGCACCACTGACGGTCTGAGGATTGGAGGTATATTCTGCACCACCATCGGCATAGGTCACAGCACTGGCATTGATGCGGGTGTCGGGAACGAAGTAGAAATGGAGATTCAACTTGTTCTCACCCGTTGCCTTATAGTTGGCAGCAATACAGTGGTCGGGCAAGGAAGCGGTATAGAGGCGTTCGTACTGGGTGGTTGCTCCTTCATAGCGCACACCGCCGATTCCCTTTTCGATATCAAGCCAGCGCTGGTAGTTGTTGACGGGAACAGCGTCGTCTCTCAGAGAGAATTCGTTGCTCTTATCTTCGACAAAGAGTGAACCCATATTCTGGTAGTAGCCATGGTTGTTATAGCCATAGTGGGTAGGAGAACCGCTCCAGAGGGTCTTTTCGTTGAGTTGAAGTTCGTCTTTCCAGATATTGCCACGGAAGGTAGCACCGATCTGGCCGTTACCGATAGGAAGGGCATATTCCATCCAGGTATCAGCGACACCGGTGGAGGCTGCAGGAACATTGTACCAAAGGGCGTGCTTGGAAATATCGGTAGGACGCTCGCCGCCGTTGATACGGAAATATTCAACAACTGGCAGGTCTTCTTCTGCAATGAATACGACCTGGTCGTTGACGTCAGAGGTACTCCAGAAACCGATGTTGTTGCCAGCACTGGCACCACCCCAGACATTGAAGCCGGTTGTAAGGTCGGAGGTCTTGGAAATCACAAACTTTCCTGCCATTGAGGGAGATTCCTGAATACAGAAGTCGGTGGCATTTTCCAAGGTGGTAGAATAGATCAGGTTGGAGGTTTGACCATTGGTGGCGGTACCATTCTTAATACCGACATAGTAGCCGTCACGGCTGTATATCTTCATATTCTCCTTCGTTCCAATGAAGCAGAAATACTGACCCATGGAATTGACAGAACCTGCGTTCTGGAGGAATTCGTCTTCGTCAACGCTCTGAAGATAGGTATTGCCGTTAACAAAGTTAATCTTATACCACTTGGGATTCTCCACAGTGCTCATTTTTGGCCAAAGCGGAGTAACATCGGTAAAGAGGAAACGTGAACCGTTATCGGTAGAACCCTTTGAGTCATCCCAATAAGCGAGGTAGTCACCGCGCTTGTTCCAATAGTTATGGTCGGAACCATGGTCCTTAATGGAGAAACCTGCACCATTTACTGCCATATCGAAGACGGTCACATAGCCTTCGGGGATATCTGAAACATCTACCATCAGAGCACGGCCGTTAGCACCACTGCCGGTGAGGGCCAGAACTTTGACACTCCCCTGACTCTTGTTGAAGAAGCGGTAGCCGTCGGTCTCGTTGCCAACATAGGTCCAGAGGCTTTCAGTGGTGACATCGGAGGTGGTGTTCGACAGCAGCAGATTTCCGCTGTCGTCAACATAACCGCTCTTCAGACTCAAATAGCCACCACCACTGGCATCGTTCTTGATGGTGTACCAGTGGGCATCGTCGAGGCTGACAAGGTTTTCACTGCATTCTTCAAGCAAGAACTGGCCTGCATCTGCCGTTTCGGTCCAACGGACAACACCGTCCCAGTTCACCATATGGAGGGCATTGCGATTGGCAGTTCCATCTGGATTGTAAATCTTGCAATAGCCATTCTTAGTGCCAGGAGCCACAGTGTAAGCAAAGGCTTCAGCCTCGCTATCTACCAAGGGAACACGGGAATCATTGGTCTCAGGGATAGCACCGACATACTTTTCGGTTCCTACATTATATATATAATAGGTATTGCCATCACCAACCTTGATAAACTTGAAGAGGTTATTAGAGGTCTTTTCGGTATTCGCACCCAAACGATAGGTACCGTCTGCCGTTCCTCCGTTTTTCTCAGCGAGATTGGCAGCACGCATGTACTTGCCAGTATGGAGGAGGTTGGTAACGAAGAAGGTCTTGCCATCGAGATCGGTACCGAGAACTTCGCCCGCATTGAGGGCTTCAACCTGCTGCTTCAAGGCGGCGATAGTCGTTGTGAAATCAGCCTCAGTGGTCGGCATTGTTTCGGGAATAGCCTTTACGGCTTCGGTAGCATCGCGGTAGAAATATTCATAACCCGCAGCCTGGTTAATCTCTTCAACGAGAGCAACATATTCTGCACGGAGACCAGCGAGAATAACTTCGTTCAAATCAATGTAGGAAGGTTTATAAGCCTCGGTGAGAGTGAACTGGTTTCCATCGTCGAGGGTAGAATAACTGTTGACGACACAACCTTCAGCACGGCCGCCGGCACCCTGCTGGTTGATGACATTACTGCCTAACTTTATCTGCCAGGGATAAGTGGCATTATTGGTGGCCACAAAGGTCACAGCGGCAAAGGGAGAATCTTCGAAGTTGCCGTCAGCATCGACAAACTTGCCGGCACCGACACTGTAAAGATAAATATTGCCGTTGATCTTGAGGAAGGCAAACTGCTGGGCAAGAGCGGACTTGCTGGCTTCTCCTTCGTCTTCAACACCACTACCAGCACTACCAGCGAGCTTCGTCGCATAATTGGCACTGTTCATCAGGTAGCCGCGGGCACTGGTGATGTTATAGGTCTTGGCATTGGAGAGGTCGTTGATATCGGTGATGGGATCGTCGCTGACGGTATAGTCGTTCGCATCCACACCATCAAAGATATATACGCTGTTAGCAGGGAGGGTCAAAGTCAGCGAGGTATCAATGTCAATGGCTTCACCTTCGGTAAGACCTGTGAGGCCAACCTGATCGGCAAAGGCCTTTGAAAGCACGAGACTGCCACTTACGCCAGCGGGAATTTCCAAGGCTTGGCGGAGGGTGAGGGTGATGCTCTGCTCTGCGGTATCGCCATTACGGAGGGTGAGACAACTCTTGTTATTGTCAGCCTTCCAAGCAGCCCAACCATAGATATTTTGTTTACTGCCGTCCCAGGGATTACCACCTACCCAGTGGGCATCGGGGAGGACATCTGCATTGCGCTTCTGCCATCGGATACAGTCAGCAAGGTCCTTCCAGAGGGCACCGTCATTGATGGAGTTCATCAGACTGTAGTCGTTGTAAAGTTCTACCATACCGGAACCGCAGGCGAAAGCACAACGGAGTTCACGCAATACAGAAGCGTAGTCGGTCGGCATTTCTGCAGGACCACCATACTTGGTGAGGATGAAGCCGTGGGTCATCAGGGTATTAATCGGACAGATAGGACTGTTCTGAACATAGTTCTGATAGACAAGGCGGTCACGATAGGTAATCCACTTTTCGCGGAGGTTGCTGTTGTTACCAATCTTATCGTAGTCATTTTCCTGACGCCAGACCGCATCAGTATAGTGGAACCAGAAAGGACTTGCCCAGGTTCCAACGGTAGTATTGAAGAAGATGTCACGCTTCAAATCCTCGCGGACATAACGCTCGAGACGGATGATACCTTCGGCATTCTCGTTGGCAACATCAACGGCAAGATCCTTATCAGGACCAAGGGCACTGAAGTCGTCACTGATACCGTCGAACTTGAAGAATTGGAAGCTCTCTGTTCCATCGCTCTTGGTACCTTGATTCTGAACGAGATTGGTGGCAGCATCCTTGAAAACCTGGTAGTAGGCAGGATTGCTCAATACCATACCACCCTTGCTGCTCCAATAGTTTCGGCGGTAATTTCCGCTGTTGCCGTAACCGCCAACAGGACCAAGCCAAGCGCCGACACCAGCACCCTGCTTGTTGGCGAGGGCACTCATATCGCGCATCTCATTGGGAAAACCGCTATGGAAAGTCCAGGTACCGTAGTTATCCCAACCGTCATCGATAACGAAAGTGTTAGGACCGACACCATATTTATTGAACATATTGTCCAACCACTGCTGCTCAATATCAAGAACCTGGGATGCCTGCATATTGCTGGCCTCATTGCCCGTAGTGGCATTGTTGCGGTTAATATTCAGTTCGTACCAGGAGATATAGACGGGATTCGTACGCCAAGGCACTGCACGCTCGCGCTCAGAATACGCGAGGAAACTGCGGCGCTTCTGCGTCTTGTTGATGGCCGTCTCGCTCTGCTTGCCATCTTGGGCAACAAGACCGACAACGGCACTGATCTTCCAGTTTTCACCTTGTGTTAAGGTCGTGTTACGACTCCAACGACCCTGGATGCCAACAATATCAGTATTGATAACTGCACCTTCTTTGGGAGAGGCTACAGCAAGGGTATAGGTAGCACTCGCATCAATATCCTCGGTGGTCGTTACCATAGCACGGATGGTGTAGGTTCCGTCATTGGGAACGATGAACGAGAAGACGTTGTTATTGGTTTCATAACCGCTGAAACCACTGTGATAGTCGTTGGCGGCAATACTACCGCTGCTTTCCAACAAATCAACACCAGCAAAATTCAAACGATGATTACCACTTGTATATTTGATAGTTACGCAAACCTTCTGGTTCTTGGTCAAAGATACATTGGTCTTCTTATATTCTGCATAGCCGCCATTCTTTGCTGCTCCTGTGACTTCCACAAGACGGTCAGGAACATCATCGGTGGCCATAACTGTCCAGTTGGCAGAGGTAAGACTGGTTTCTTCTGAAAGGGTTTCCTCATAATTATCTTCGCCTGTAGCATCACCAACGGTATTGTAGGCAGTGGGTTGTTCGAGACCAGCAAAAATCTTATCACTCATCAGCACTGCACCACGGGTATTGCCGACAACAGCAGGAGTACTGCCGGCAGCATCGGTATCGACATTGTAGATCATCGGAACGACATCATACATATCAATATCCTTATCACCCGTCAATATCATTTCTGTACGCAGATAGTGACTGCCATCACGAAGAACGGTCTTCCACTCTGCTGTCAGCGTCGCACCCTTATAGACGTAGGTGAAGGTAGCCTTCAGCGCCTTTCCATCAAAATGCTCGGCACCACCGACAGCATTGGTGACAGGAGAAAGATTCTCGGTTTCAACGCTGACAAGCGTCATCGCACTTGCGGATACCTTTGTCCCACTACCGAAACCAATAGTAAAGAGTTCTGTAGGACCTACAAGGTTCATCGCATTTGAACCGCCGAAGAACAAGTGGCCGTTATCTGTGAAGAAGGAAGCAGCCAGAACATCGTTATAGAGGGTATAGACGCCGTCTTCTTCATCTAACTGAGCTGTACCCACATGGTCCTGCTGCAAAGGATAAACCTTCGCAATCGTGTAAGCTGTTTTACCAAATGTATTGAGTTTTTCATTCAAAATAGCGGGAGAGGTAGGAGTATAGCCTTCAATCTCAATGATCTCTTCGAAGGTCCAACGGCTACCAGCATCCTGTGTACCATTATCCTGCCAGAGACCGAGTGTCTGCTGACCGTCCACCTTACCGTTCACACCCTGGTACCAGTTAAGGTACTTATCCGTGGTGCCAGAAGTTGTAATAGGTGAAAGCTGATACCAGTCTCCGCTGTAGTTGTCAACTGCAAACTTTGCCTTAGTAGGTTTACTATCGGAAAAGGCCAAGAAGCCCTGCTTGTTGTCAAAACTATCAGCCTGGGTGTAGTCCAGCCACTGCCCTTTCGTAAAGTTATAGATGAAATACTGGCCTTCAGTATCAGAAGCATAGAAGGCAAACTGCGCCTTATTCTTATCAGTCTGCGTGGGAGCAGTGTACAGATTACAATAGTAGTTATTGCCGTTCATCATCGTGTAGAGATGTTCTGGCTTACCAGAGGCTGGCTCTGTCGTGGAAACTGAAATCTCAGCCCACATAGGAATAGCCGTTATCAACAGGGCGAACAGCCATCCCCAGAAGAGTTTGTTTTTCATAATAGTTGAAGCATAATAATTTGGGTGCAAAGTTACGACTATTTTTCTATGCGCCAAAGAAATAAGTACACAAAAAAGGTCCGGGACGAACGCCTCGGACCTAATCTATATTATTAAAGAGTATTACTTCAACAATGCTTCTGCCATGGTTTCTGCGGCATGCTTACCATCACCCATGGCGAGGATAACGGTCGCGCCTCCACGGACAATGTCACCACCTGCATAAATGGTGGGAATGCTGGACTGCATATCTTCGTTTACTGCAATGGTGTTCTTGCGACCCAATTCAAGACCTTCAATTGAACGGGGAACGATGGGGTTGGGACTTACACCGATAGCAACTATGACAAGATCACAGTCAAGGGTTACGGTCGCTCCGGGAATCTCAACAGGACGACGACGACCACTGGCATCGGGCTCGCCAAGTTCCATCTTCTGGAGGACAACCTGCTTAACGGCACCGTTCTCATCAGCAAGGTATTCGATGGGATTGTGGAGGGTCATGAAGTTTACACCTTCCTCCTTGGCATGATGAACTTCCTCGATACGCGCTGGCATCTCTTCCTCCGAACGACGATAAACGATGGTAGCGCTCTCTGCTCCCAGACGGAGTGCTGTGCGGACGGAGTCCATAGCGGTATTGCCACCACCGACAACAACGACGTTCTTTCCGAAGATAACGGGGGTATCGCTGGCAGGGTTGGAAGCGTCCATAAGGTTGCAACGAGTTAGGTATTCGTTGGAAGACATGATGCTGTTGAGGTTCTCTCCGGGAATGCCCATAAAGTTGGGAAGACCGGCACCACTGGCAACGAAGATGGCATCGTAACCTTCTGCCTGAAGTTCGGCAACGGTAATGGTCTTACCGATGACGCAGTCGCTGACGAACTGTACGCCGAGGGCTTCAAGACCTTTAATCTCGGTTTCCACAACGCTGTTGGGGAGACGGAATTCGGGAATACCATATTTCAGCACACCACCGATTTCGTGGAGGGCCTCGAAGACAGTTACTTCAAATCCCTTCTTGATCATCTCACCAGCGAAGGAGAGACCAGCAGGGCCAGAACCAACAACGGCAACTTTCTTACCGTTCTTGGCTGCAACAACGGGTGCGACAGCCTCTTCGGCATGGGCCTGTGCATAGTCAGCAGCGAAACGCTCGAGATAACCGATGGCAACGGACTTATGACCGGTCTTGAGATGGATACACTGGCTTTCGCACTGCTTTTCCTGAGGACAAACACGACCGCAGACAGCAGGCAGTGATGAGGTTTCCTTAATGGTGGCAGCGGCTTCCATGATTTCGCCCTTCTCAATATGTTTGATGAAACGGGGAATGTCGATACCTACAGGACAACCCTGACGGCAACCGGGATTGGCGCAGTCGAGACAACGGTGTGCCTCCTGCTGTGCCTGGGCAAAAGAGAGACCTTGGTTTACTTCGGTACGGAAGAGGCGGGCACGGGTCTTGCCGTCGAGCTCGGGCATTGCCACGCGCTCGATAGCCATACGTTCCTTGGGCTTCATAGCAGTACGGAGTTCCTTGCGCCACTCTGCATCGCGGCTGGGATCTTCAACCCCTTGAACCTCTTGAACTGCAGCTATGCTGCCTTGAACCTCTTGAGCCGCATCAACCTTATTAACCTCATTAACCTTATTAACCTCATTAACCTCCTGTGCTTCCTGGTAACGGGCATAGGCTGCACGCTCCTCATCAGAGAAACCTCGCATACGCTTGAGCATCTCGTCAAAGTCAACAGCATGGCCATCGAACTCAGGACCATCAACGCATACAAACTTGCGTTCACCGCCAACGGTGATACGACAGGCACCGCACATACCAGTACCATCGACCATGATGGTATTGAGTGAAACATCGGTGGGGATATCGTATTTCTTGGTTGTCAGGCAACAGAACTTCATCATGATAGCGGGACCGATGGCAAAGCACTTATCGACCTTCTCGCGCTGAATGACTTCTTCCATGCCAACAGTAACGACACCCTTGTTGCCATAAGAACCATCGTCGGTCATGATGATGACTTCGTCGCTGGACTCGCGCATCTCCTTCTCCATGATGATGAGTTCCTTGGTACGGCCTGCGAGAACCGTCACCACGCGGTTGCCCATTGCCTTAAGGGCGCGGACAATGGGGAGCATAGGAGCAACACCAACACCACCTCCAGCACAGAGAACGGTATTCTCAAATTTTTCGATATGGGTTGCACGGCCGAGGGGACCGACAACGTCCTGAATATAGTCTCCGACTTCCATCTTACACAAACGACTCGTGGTAACACCGATGGCTTGAACAACGAGGGTAATGGTACCGCGCTGAACGTCAGAATCTGCAATGGTGAGGGGAATACGCTCGCCCTTTTCGTCGAGGCGAAGGATAACAAAATGACCGGCACGGCGTGCCTTGGCAATCAGCGGAGCCTCAACTTCAAATTTGAAAACCTTTTCAGAGAACTGCTCCTTAAGAACGATTTTATTCATTATTGTGGTTGTTAGTTTTTGTCAATAGGGTCTGCAAAAATACCTAAAAAAGGCGGAAAACACAAGCAATTTGGCGTTTTTTAGCATGAAAAGCAAGGATTCTGCGATTTTGTGCGTAACTTTGCCCTCAAAATCACAGATTATGGTACCTATTCAGTACATTGTTTCTTCTCAGGATGTAGATGCCGCACTGGCTGCCGGCTGTCGCTGGATTGAACTGTCATCGTGCGATGATGACATCTCTTCGCTGAAGCATGACTGCCATGCAGCAGGCTGTTTCCTCGTCGTGCAAGATGCAGTTGAAGTATGCAAGGAAACGGCAGCGGACGGTGTATTGCTATCTCTCGAAGGAATCGAAGGCATTGCTGCTGCCCAGCCAAAACCCAGCGGTATCGTCCTCCAGCAGCCTCGTCCTGTGACGACGGCAATCCATGCGGCTCGGGCGGTCCTAGGCGAAGACACGCCGCAGTTTATCGGGGTCTTTGTTGAAAGGCCTGAAGATGCTGTTGCTGCTGCCAAAGCTGGGGCTGACTTCATACAAGTGCCTTTAGGACGACATCAGGAACTGCTTCTGGCGGTCCGTGAACGCAGTTTTACCACACCGGTCGTTGCATTGGGGACTTCCTTCACGCCATCGTCCATCGTCGCTCTCCTTGACGAGGGGCTCAGCGGCATCGCCTGCTCTATCAGTGACATCTCTCCTCTCCAACTGCCGGGTCTCCTCAAGGCCGACGACTCTTTGAATTAAGAATTAAGAATTTTGAATTAGGGCTGGCGCGGTGCATGTATGCCGCATGGTAATTCAAAATTCAAAATTAACATTTGCTCATGCTCCATCCAAAACATATACAGATTCGCGATTATAACTACCTGCTCCCGGACGAGCGAATCGCAAAATATCCGCTGCCACAGCGCGACAACTCAAAACTTCTCCTCAGAGCCAGCGACGGCACGATTGCAGAGGAGGTGTTTCATCATCTGCCCGACTATCTTCCTGCCGGTGCTTTGATGGTGTTCAATAATACTAAAGTCATTCAGGCGCGCCTCCACTTTAACAAGTCAACGGGTGCGCTGATAGAGATTTTTTGCCTCGAACCGCATACGCCCTTGGACTACCAGCAGTCTTTTGCCACAACAGGATCGGTGACGTGGACTTGTCTCGTGGGGAATCTCAAAAAGTGGAAAGAGGGGGCTCTGACCCGTGAAATCACCCTGAAAGGTAGTGACAGAAATATCACCTTGACGGCAGAACGTATGGGTGTTAGTGGCACGGGATTCGAAATCCGTTTCTCATGGAATGACGACAGAGTAAGTTGGGCAGAGGTGCTGGATGCTATCGGTGAACTCCCCATTCCTCCTTATTTGAATCGTGATACTGAGGAGAGCGATCTAAAGACTTATCAGACGGTGTACTCCAAAATCAAGGGTTCCGTTGCCGCTCCTACCGCAGGTTTGCATTTTACCCCGGAAGTATTGGGAGCGTTGGATGAGAAGGGCATTGAACGTGCCGAACTTACCCTACATGTGGGGGCAGGAACCTTCAAACCGGTGAAGAGTGAGGAAATCGAAGGCCATACAATGCACTCGGAATGGATTGCCGTTCCGCGCCGTGTCATCGAACGTCTTCTGGATCATGATGCTCGCTGCATCGCCGTAGGCACAACGAGTGTCCGCACGCTGGAAAGTCTGTACTATATTGGATTGACGATAACACGTTTGGAGGCCGAAGGTCATGCGTTGAATGAAATCCATGCCGAGGACTTGCATGTTCCTCAGTGGCTGCCGTACACGGAAGCGAGTGAAGATGCGAGCAAGGAATATACAGTAGAGGAGTTGTGTCCAGAACCGATTTCGCCCGTAGCGTCTCTTCAGGCTATCCTTCGCTATCTCGATGCCAACGATTACAACACGCTCTCAACGGCGACGCAGATTATCATCGCACCGGGTTATCGTTATCATATCGTACGCACGATTGTCACGAATTTCCATCAGCCGCAGTCCACGCTGCTCCTCCTCGTCAGCGCCTTCGTCCGCGGTGATTGGCAGCCAATCTATGAATATGCCCTCGCCCACGATTTCCGCTTCCTAAGCTACGGTGATTCCTCGGTATTGAATTACGACGCACTAAAATAGCAACAACTTTTAATTTTTCCGTTCCGGTGTGAGGACTTTAGCCCGAAATAATTATGAAAGATAACGCAAAAGAACTGCTCCCCGTCGTAGATGCAGATGGCAAAGTCATAGGCCAGACGACGCGTGGTGAGGCACATTCAGGTGTTGACGGCAAACCGCTCCACCCTGTTGTTCATCTCCACCTCTTCAACCTGCAAGGTGAATTGTTCCTTCAGCACCGTCCTGCGTGGAAGGATATCCAGCCCGACCGTTGGGATACCGCTGTCGGTGGCCATGTGGACTGGGGCGAGGATCTCCCCACGGCGCTCAAACGAGAAGTGCGCGAGGAAATCGGTATTGAAATCAATGTCGCGAAGGACATCCCCGAATTCCTGACGAGTTATGTATTCGAGAGCCCACGTGAACGCGAATTGGTCAATGTCTTCCGTTTGGTGACCGACACCAAGCCACAGCCCAGCGAAGAGTTGGATGGTGGCCGTTTCTTCTCCCGCGCCGAAATCCTCGATAAAATGGACCAAAATTTCTTCACCCCCAATTTCGAACAGGAATATCAAAGAATTTTGGGGTGAGAAGTTAAAAGAGAAAAGTTAAAAGCCTCAGGACCTGACTCGGGTCCTGAGGCTTTTTCTTTCATTCTATTCTTATTATTTTTCTATTCCTTCGCATCGGCGGGAAGTTCCTTGGTGGTCATGCGCCAGAGAACAAAGTCACGGAGGTAGAGAATCTGGGGATAAGTGCGCCAACCTGCAATCTGGTAGAGCTGGACATTGACGTTCTTGACCTTACGCGTCTTGGAAAGAGGAATGCCAAAGCCCTGGCTGCTGCCAAACTCACGGATAGCATCGGTCTTAACTGCAACGGAATCGTTATCATAGATGACACGCATAACGAAATAACCGTTCTTGGAACCTTCACGATAAGCCCAATTGGACTTAAATCCAAATACGAGACGGTCACCACTGCCGATGTTCTTGCCAGGGATGTTGAACTCGTGGTAATTGTCGCCGTTCGCCGACAAAACAATATCCGAATTACTTTGCCAAACAACAACGGTATCGCTCGACAATCGAGTACCATTAAAGGAGTCTTCCATATTTCCCTGCGTCTTGCTAACCTCGTTGGAGAGTTTTTCGCTCACCTTCTTCGTTATCGCCAACATCTTCTTGGGATCGCGGGCATAGTGAGCAACGGAGAGATTGAATTCTTCCTCGGTAATCTCATGCTTCTTGAAAACAGCCTTCGTATAGAGATATTCGTTTTGCGCCGCCTCGGAGGTTTTGGTAGAATTGTCTGCCAGCGCAAGCGCCAACTGGTAATCATACAAAACATCGACCATGGCACGCTCGGAGAGAATGCCATTACGGTCCTTCTTTGCACAAGCGGTGCAAAGCAAAAGGAACACAAAAGCGAAGATATAAAGTACTTGTTTCAAATGTCTTAAACTTTATGGTCTCTACAAATCCTTAACCTTGCTTCTCTGAAAGACTGGCGAGTCTCTTATAGTAAAACAGTACCATAGCAACGGCACCGCAACTAATAGAGGCATCGGCGAAATTGAAGACAGCACCGAAGAAAGTATGGCCTCCCACCATGGGCCAGGACTCGGGCCAGGTCCAGAGGGGGAAGTAGAACATATCGACGACCTTGCCACTCAGGAAACTGCCATAGCCTTCACCAAAGGGAACGCTATGGGCGATCGTAGAATAGAAGGGATTGGCCGGCTGGCTTTCAGTAAAGCAAAGACCATAGAAACAATTGTCGATGATATTTCCGAAAGCGCCGGCGATGATCATTGCCAGACAGATGATGAAACCTATAGGATATTTCTTGCGAATGCAGCGGACAAGACAGTACATAAATGCACAGATTGCCACAAGACGGCAAACCGTCAGAATCGCTGTTCCTATAAACTCCATTCCAAATGCCATACCACGATTCTCTACAAAATAGATGTAGAACCAGTCGAAGACATGAATACGGTCGTATAGGGCCATATGAGTCTTGACAGCCACCTTAATCACCTGGTCTGCGACGAGCACAAAGATGATAATGGCAGCAGAAAGATAGGCACGAAGTTTCATAAATTTACTTCTGAAAAGATGAACTTATTTTCCCTGCTGGAGTTTAGCTTCGATGCTGAGGGTAGCATGGGGAACGGCACGGAGACGCTCCTTGGGGATAAGTTTCTTGGTAACACGGCAAATACCGTAGGTCTTGTTGTCAATACGAACGAGCGCAGCCTTGAGACCGGTGATGAACTTCTGAAGGCGCTGGGCCATAACCATCTGTTCCTCGAGGGTCTGGGTGCAACTTCCCTCTTCCAGCGTATGGTAAGTGGGGAGGGTGTCATCGATACCATTGTCATTGCGCTTTGCCATGGTATCCATGATTTCGTTGTACTGTTCTGTAGCAACTTCCAACTTTTCGGTGATCAGTGCGCGGAATTCTGCAAGTTCCTCGTCTGAATATCGAGTCTTTTCCATAATGATTCTTATTTTTATGCTTTAGCAATCTGGGGCTCTGCAATCTCTGCAAATTCGAGAGAGAGAGCAAGCACCTGACCGCAGATGTATTCACGATAAGCCTCAGCAGCCTCACGAGCAGTCTCGGGGAGAGTGAGGTTGATACGGTCGCTGATTTCAAGACCTGTGTTCTTACGGAGAACCTGAACACTGCGAACGATGTCACGAGCCTGACCTTCGAGACGGAGAGCATCAGAGATGGTGATGTCAAGGGCTACGGTCAAAGCACCTTCGCTGGTAACGCTCCATCCGGGCATATCCTCAGCGATGATTTCAACATCCTCGCGAACGAGTTCGTAGGTAGTGCCTTCAACATCGATATTGAGCGCACCAGCTTCGAGAGCAGAAATCTGTTCCTGGCTGAGCGCAGCAACAACGGCAGCAGCAGCCTTCATCTGCTTACCGAACTTCTTGCCCATGACGCGGAAGTTAGGCTTCACCTGCTTCTGGACCATCTGGCCTTCCACGAAGTTGATACCCTTAACATTTACCTCGTCGAGGATGAGTTGCTGAAGTGCCTCGATATCAGACTTTAACTGAGCATCGGTAACAGGGATGGCAATCGTCTGGAGAGGCTGACGAACACCTATCTTCTCCTTCTTGCGGAGTGCGAGAACCATGGAAGTTACCTTCTGAGCGAGTGCCATCTGCTCTTCGAGAGAAGCATCGATAGCAGCCTCATCACATACGGGGAACTTGTCAAGGTGAACGCTGTCGCAAGCATCGCACATATCCTTATAGAGACGGTCTGCATAGAAAGGAGCAATAGGAGCCATCAACTTGCTGACGGTGAGGAGACATTCGTAAAGGGTTGAATAAGCAGCATTCTTGTCGGGAGTGATCTCGCCCCAGAAACGCTTCTTGTTCAGGCGAACATACCAGTTGCTGAGATTATCAACGACGAAGGTCTGGATAGCACGGCCGGCACGGGTAGGTTCGTATTCCTCATAAGCAGCAGTAACTTCCTTAACGAGACTGTTGAGCTCGGAGAGAATCCACTTGTCCATTACAGTGAGTTCCTTCTCGTTCTGCATCTGCTCAGCGGTCCAGCCGTCGAGGTTAGCATACATCGTCATGAAACTGTAGATCTGGAAGATCTTGCCAAAGAAAGAACCGCTGACTTCCTTCACACCATCGGGGTCGAAACTGAGGTTGTCCCAAGGTGCACTGTTGGTAATCATATACCAACGCAAGGGGTCAGAACCATACTGCTCAATAGCACCGAAGGGATCAACAGCATTGCCAAGACGCTTAGACATCTTCTGGCCGTTCTTATCGAGAACGAGACCATTGGAGATTACTGCCTTGAAAGCGACGGAGTCGAAGACCATGGTAGCAATAGCATGGAGGGTATAGAACCAGCCACGGGTTTGGTCAACACCTTCCGCGATGAAGTTTGCTGGGTAGCAGGTACGGCTATCGAGAGCCTCCTTGTTTTCGAAGGGATAGTGGATCTGAGCGTAAGGCATTGCACCAGAATCGAACCAAACGTCGATAAGGTCGAGCTCACGCTTCAGAGGCTGGCCACTTTCACCGACGAGGATGATATCGTCAACATAGGGACGGTGGAGGTCAATCTTATGATAGTTCTCAGAACTGTAGTCACCGGGAACGAATCCCTTGTCCTTGAGGGGATTAGACTTCATAACACCTGCTGCCACAGACTTTTCGATTTCGTCCCAAAGCTGCTGGATGCTGCCGATGCAGATTTCTTCCTTTGTCTCACGGTTACGCCAGATGGGGAGCGGAGTACCCCAGTATCGGCTACGGCTGAGGTTCCAGTCGTTGAGGTTTTCGAGCCACTTGCCGAAACGACCTGTACCAGTAGAAGCGGGCTTCCAGAGGATGGTATCGTTGAGTTCCTGCATACGTTCACGAACGGAAGCAGCGCGGATGAACCATGAGTCGAGGGGATAGTAGAGGACGGGCTTGTCGGTACGCCAGCAATGGGGATAGTTGTGGACGTGCTTTTCGATCTTGAAAGCACTACCCTCTTCCTTCATTTCGAGGCAGATAACCACATTGAGGTCCATATCCTTAGCAGCAGCCTTTTCGTCGTACTTACCACCCACATTGTACTTGGGATCGTAAGCATTCTTTACAAAGTCGCCGCTGTGGTGCCAGTAGCTGTCGTTGATGCAAAGTTCAACGAATTCGGGATCCATGTCCTCCTTTACGAAGTACTTACCAGTAAAGTCTACCATAGGACGGGTGTCACCGTTCTTATCGATGATGAAGAGTGAGGGGATACCTGCATCCTTGGCAACCTTGGCATCGTCAGCACCGAAGGTAGGAGCGATATGAACGATACCAGTACCGTCTTCGGTGGTAACATAGTCACCGGGGATCACACGGAAAGCCTCAGCATCCTTAACAACAACCTTGCCATCAACGAGGTCGCAGGGCTTTACCCAGGGCATGAGCTGCTGGTAGTGGAGACCAACGAGGTCGGTACCCTTGCAACGGCCAAGGATTTCAAGTTCCTGACCTTCTTCTGCCTTGAAGTAGGCAGAGAGACGACTTTCTGCAAGAATATAGATAGCTTCCTGACCGGTGTAGGGATTGCTGTTCTTTACAGCAACATAGTCAATCTTAGGACCAACGCAAAGAGCGGTATTAGAGGGCAAAGTCCAAGGTGTGGTCGTCCATGCAAGAACATAAACGGGGAGAGACTGTTCTCCGAAGAGTGCTGAAACCGAATCCTTAACAAGGAACTGCGCAGTAACAGTGGTATCCTTTACATCACGATAGCAACCAGGCTGATTGAGTTCATGGCTGGAAAGACCGGTACCTGCAGCAGGGCTGTAGGGCTGAATGGTATAGCCCTTATAGAGAAGACCCTTCTTGTAAAGCTGCTGAAGGAGCCACCAGAGGGTTTCAATATAGCTATTCTCGTAGGTCACATAGGGATGTTCCATATCTACCCAGTAACCCATCTTGTGGCTCAGATCGGTCCACTCCTGGGTGTACATCATGACGTTCTGGCGACACTTGAGGTTGTAGTCGTCAACGCTGACCTTAGTACCGATATCTTCCTTGGTGATACCGAGTTCCTTTTCAACGCCAAGTTCAACGGGGAGGCCGTGGGTATCCCAACCAGCCTTACGCTTTACCTGGAAGCCCTGCATGGTCTTGTAGCGGCAGAACACGTCCTTGATGGTACGTGCCATAACATGGTGGATACCGGGGTGACCATTTGCAGATGGAGGACCTTCAAAGAAGACGAAGGAGGGACAGCCCTCACGTTCAGACATACTACGATGGAAGAGATCAAGGTTGTCCCAATCCTGAAGGACCTCCTTGTTCACATCAGAAAGATTCAGCGCTTTGCGCTCAGTAAATTTCTTGCTCATATTGTGTTGGTACGTTTTTATTTCCAAATTTTTGCGCGCAAATTTACGACAATTTTTTCATATTACGCGCATGCACACGCGAAAAAGTGAAAAGAAAAAGAAAAAAGGAGGGGAATTGAAAAGTGAGAAATGTGAAAATGTGGAGAATGTGAAAATGTGGGAGGGCTGAAAGCCCGGCATGTAAAAGGGCGGGCCGTTAGGGCCGTTGGATATCAGGTTGAGGCTGAACAGAACCGTAGGTCCGCCCCGTACAAACGCGATTATACAAGACAGACCTACGGCCCTAAAAATATATTTTTCGGAATTTATTTCACCTCGAGGGTGACAACACTATGTGCGGGAAGGGTGACGAGGAGCTGACCGTTCTTGACTTTGGCACCCTTGAAGATGGCGGGACGGATGATTTCTTTGCCAAAATCATTGTAGTCCTGGATGTGCTTGGAAGCAAGGATTTCACCCGCTACCGTCTTGACTTTATCACTGCCAAGATTAACGGCGACGGTGTGCTCTTTCTCTGCATCGATATTGCTAATGGAAAGGTGCATAACCCCTTGAGAATCACGGCTGGCGGTGAAGCTTACCTCGGGAATATTGTATTTACCACCCGTCTCTACTTTGGCGCAGGAAAGTTCACCGGGGATGAGGGTTGCGTCCATGTGGGGCTTATACATCTTATATACATAGTAGGTGGGAGTAAGGACACAAGGATCGCTGGGATTGTGCTCGTTGGTGAGAATCATAGCCTGGAGGACATTCACCACCTGAGCCACATTCGCCATACGGATACGGTCGGTATAACGATGGAAAATGTCAAGACTCGTTGAAGCAACGATGGCATCGCGCATGGTGTTTTGCTGGAAAAGCCAACCAGGATTACAACCGGGTTCAACATCGAACCAGGTTCCCCATTCGTCAACATAGAGTCCTACCTTCTTCTCTGGGTCGTATTTATCCATAATGGCTATCTGATCCTTGATGCACTGCTCGACGTTGAGGGAGAGATTAAGGATATGATAATAGTCATTATTGTCAAACTGTGTTGCGGAACCCTTATGATCCCAATTGTCAACGGCATAATAGTGGAGGGAGAAACCATCCATACGATCGCCGACCTTGCGCATGAGGACATCGCTCCAATTGTAGTCATTGGAAATACCTCCAGAAGCGATGCGCTTCATCTGATTACCGCTATAATTATGAACGAACTGATTGTAACGGCGGTAGAGATTGGCGTAATAGTCCACTTCCATCTGGCCACCACAGCCCCAGCACTCGTTGCCGACACCGAAATACTTCACTTTCCAGGGCTTTTCACGTCCGTTCTTACGACGGAGTTGGGCGAGGCTTCCACCACCGTCACTGGTCATATACTCCACCCATTCCTGCATCTCTTCGACGGTTCCGCTGCCCACATTTCCGCTGATATAGGCGTCGCAGCCGAGGAGTTCGCAGAGGTTGAGAAATTCGTGAGTTCCGAAGGAATTGTCTTCGTTGGTACCTCCCCAGTTAGAGTTCACCAAACCTGGACGCTCCTCGAGGGGACCGATACCATCCATCCAATGGTATTCGTCAGCGAAACAACCTCCAGGCCAGCGCATAACGGGGACTTCGAGGTCTTTCAAAGCCTCAAAGACATCTTTGCGGTAACCTTCGATATTGGGAATCGGCGAATTCTTTCCAACCCAAATACCGCCATAGATGCAACGACCAAGATGCTCTGAGAACTGACCGTATATTTCCTTGGGAATGAAAGCGTTTGCCTGATCAGGGTGAAGGGTTATCGTTGCATCCTGTGCAGATGCAGTGCAGGCCATCATCATAAAGCTGGCCATGAGTGTAGTTGTTCGTTTCACGGATATAAGGTTTTAGAGGTTTATAGGGATAAAGGGGTTTTAAGGAAAAGGTCTACAAATTCTACCAGTATACTAGTATATATGAGTAAAACGTTCGCAAAGTTACGCAATAGAATTGGAATAATATCGCTTTCTGTCTCCATTTTTCGCCAAAAGACTGTAAAAGTATAGCATATCAGCAAGGAAATACCATTGCAAATAGGGCTGAAAGCCCGGCATGTAAGAGGGCAGTCCGTAAGGGATGTCTTTATGTTCGTGCATAGGGCCGTAGGTCCGTCATGTATAACAAAAAAATTGATTGTCTCCCGACAACCAATCTTTTCATTAACCTTAAATCTAATACCATGAAAACACTGCAAAAGTACTGCTAAGGACAGGACAATGCAAGCAAATTAACATTCGTAAATACTAATTTTACCTTTGTTAAACTTTGCTGCTATTTGCTGTTATCAAAATGGAGAGATAACGTGTTTTTTAGAGTTTCAGAACCTGGGAACAATGGGCGAGAATCGCAGGGCGATGAGTGACGAAAATCGTCGTGTAGCCCTTTGCAAAGGCGGTGATTCTTTCAACGACGGTCTGCTCCGTCTGTTCGTCGAGAGCGGAGGTACTCTCATCGAAGAGGAGGATGGGACAGCGACGTAACAAAGCACGGGCAATACAGATGCGCTGTGCCTGACCTTCGCTAAGTCCACCACCCATTTCAACACAGACCGTATCGAGGCCCTTGGGGAGTTTCTCCACAAAATCTGCACATGCTACATGGAGAACCTCATACAATTCAGCATCCGTTGCATCAGGACGGCCCATGCGAAGATTGTCACGGATGGTACCACTGAGGAGGGTATTTCCCTGAGGAACATAGGTGAATGCCCGACGAGTCAGCGCCGTTATCTCTTCATCGCCCAAACGAACCTTTCCTTCGGTGGGACGAATTAGGGCAAGCAGGAGGCGTATGAGCGTAGTCTTTCCGGCTCCTGTTTCACCAACAATAGCCGTTGAACTGCCCTTGGGGAAAGTATAACTGAAATCTTTTAGTACATATTCTGTGTCGTCATCATAATGATAACCGACGTTCTCGAGGACAAGATCTTCGTGGGTAATGGGTTCAGTATCAGTATTCTGTGGCTGAGAATTAAGTTCCTCAAGGGGGATTTCCTCCAACTCCATGAGACGCTCAGAAGCTGTAAAGGCGGAGATGAAAACCGGAACGAAACGTGTCAGGGTACGAACGGGAGCCTGGATCTGGCCGACAAGTTGAACGAAGGCTGTGAGCGCACCATAGGTGATAATTCCTGCCTGGAGATTTTTTACACCCCAGACAAAAGTCACCAAATAACCGAGGGAGAATCCACCGTTCATCACAAGTTGGGAGATGCTTCCATACCAAGTCTTTTCAACGACCTTCTTGCGAAGAGCAGTCTGGTTCGTGGTCAAACGATCAGTCACATAACCCACTTTCTCCAAAGTCTTAATGACGAGACTATGCTGGAGACTCTCCTGAATGCTGCTCTGTACCCCACTCTCCATTTCTCTAACCTCGTGGGTCAGACCACGGAGTTTGCGGATATAGAGTTTACTGAAAATGGCAAAGATCGGCGCGATGCAAAGGACAATGACAGCTAGGCGTTTGTCCATGAGATACATAAAAGTAAAAGCACCAACCAACTGAAAGACAGTCGTTAGGAGGGAGGGAATATCTTCGGTGAGAAGATTGACGACAACATTGACATCCTGCATGACACGATTGAGGACATCGCCGGTATGGTATTTACGGACATGACTCCAGTCACACATCAGCAGACGAGTGAAAATGCGCTGTTGCATGGTATTCTGAGCTTTCACACCGAGAACCGCTCTTACCCACTTTGAAGTAAAACCGAGTGCAATCTGTATCAGCATGATAATAACCAAAAGCACTATTGCAGCATTAAGGTTATTACCTGTTCCAAGAGCAGCGGCAATGGCTCCTCCTCGTCCTTGTCCCGCAGCACCGGTAGCAATATCGATGGTCCATTTCGTCGCCCAGACAAAGGCGAGGGAAGACACGACGAAGCCGATACCTAACACAATGTTAAGTACCATCTGCAAGCGATAATAGCGGCTGTGTCTCAGCAACCATTTCGCTATCTTTCCGTAACTTTGAATACGAGCCATTTATTAATTATGAATTTTGAATTAAGAATTATGATTATGCTGGCGCAATGTATGCATACTGCATGGCTCATAATTCATAATTCTTAATTATCTTTGGTCTGCTCCCCACATCATCTTGTGGCGAAGGGTGCTGAAGAAATCATTGCCAGGCATCTTGACAACGAGGACTTTGTAGTCTGCCCTACGAAGAGTGATGAGGGTTTCCTCGGGAAGGCTTTCACTACGACCGTCGATAGCAACGAGGAACTTTCCTGTACGACTCTTGACCTTCAACTGCAAGGTCACCCGATCGGAGAGAACCATGGGGCGCATAGACAAACTGTGAGGTGCAACAGGAGCGAGGCAGAAGGTGGCACTGTCAGGAGAAAGCACAGGACCGCCAACACTGAGGGCATAACCTGTAGAGCCCGTTGGAGTGCTGACTATCAAACCGTCGGCAACATAAGAATTGAGAAATTCTCCGTCAACGAATGTCTCCACCTTAATAAGTGATGAATTGTCATGCTTGAGTACAGCAACTTCATTCAGGGCATAGGGATATACATCAAAATCCGGATGAGCGATACGGGTCTCAATCACCGAACGTTCGGAAATAGTATATTGACCAGCAGCTAATTGTGCTACTGCTGTTTCTATATTATCGGTCATCACATCAGCAAGAAAACCCAAACGACCGGTATTCACACCCAGGATGGGTAACTGCTGATGACCCAGTTTTTCGGCTGTATTAAGAAAAGTGCCGTCACCTCCCATGGAAAGTACCAGTTCTACGTCTTTTGAGAGAGCATCGACCTGAGAGAGTCTAGCTAACGACGGCGCAATACCAGCATCTTGCGAAAGCAGAAACTCAGCAAACTTCCGTTCTATCTCCACAGCAACTCCATGGCGCTGTAATGCCTCAATGACACGCGCCACATATTTGCAATTGGAGGTCTGATAATAATTTCCAAAAATCGCTACACAACGAACGGCTTGGGAATATTTTTGCATTTTTAAGATTCTTTTAATACTTATTTTTGTTTCTAGAACGGAAATGTCGTAACTTTGCACCGCAAAAGTAATCAATTTACGGCGTTACACCAAATAAAATAAATATATTCTATCAAGAATGTGTTTTTTTGGGTCGTCAATAGCCTGAATTCATTATTCGTAATTCACAAATCTATAACAACAGAAACAAAAATCAAAAAATACAATTCCTATGTTACATTTATTTCTTGCTGACGGCTTTGAAGAAATTGAAGCCCTCGCCACATTAGATATTCTCCGCCGCTGCGGTTTGGAAGTTCAGACTATTTCTATCTCAGGTGCACATACCGTTCATGGCGCCCACGGTATTCCTGTTTATGCAGACGCTGTCTTCCGTCAGAGTGAGTTGATGGAAAGCCAATGCTTCATTCTCCCTGGCGGTATGCCTGGTGCTCAGAATCTTCTCGATAGTAGTGGCCTACACAAGGCTTTGATTACCCAGTACGAACGCGGTGCTCTTATCGCTGCCATTTGCGCTGCTCCTATGGTTCTTGGCCAGCATGGTCTCCTCAAGGAGCATGCTGCAACTTGTTATCCTGGATTTGAGGAATACCTTGAAGGCGCTGATGTCCAGGATAATATGGTCGTTGAAAGTGCCAACATTATCACTGGCCGTGGTCCTGCAGCAGCCAAGGACTTCGCCTTTGCCATCGCCGCCCGTTTTATCACTCCAAAGCAAATTAAGGAAGTAAAGAAGGGCATGCTCCTGATTTAACTTATAAAAAGTAAAAAAACAACGCTACCCCATCATGGAGTAGCGTTGTTTTTATGCCTTTCTAGTGTGGTGTTAATATTTGATATCTACCAGGAAGAGAGCATTGCCGGGAACACTTTCACCTGCTGAACTGCGGTTCTGATCGGTGATGACCCGACGGAAGTCTTCGAGTGTCATTTTTCCTCGTCCTACATCCAGAAGCGTTCCGACTACAGCTCGAACCATATTGCGTAAGAAACGATTCGCTGTAATCTCAAAGCGCCATAGGTCATCTTCAATTTTCACCCACTCTGCATGCGTTACATCACACAGATTGGTCTTCTGGTCATTATTAACTTTTGAAAAACTCGTAAAATCCTTAACTTCCAACAAGATACGAGCAGCCTCGTTCATCTTCTCAAAATCTGGAACGAAGTGAAGCTGAACGGCATAATGACGGCGATAGGGATTCTTTTGGGTATAGACAAAATAGTGATAGGTACGACTTTTCGCACTGAAACGCGCATGCATATCACCGTCAACTCGTTTGACAGAATGAATGGCAATATCGCGAGGCACCATGCGGTTGAGGCGGAAAGCCAACTGCACTTCATCAACTTCGCGATCGGTGTCAAAATGAGCGACCATCATCGAAGCATGAACTCCGGCATCCGTTCGTCCTGCGCCGACGCATTCCGTTCCTTTTCCAAAGAGTTTTTCGAGGGCATCGTTAAGACGAGCCTGTACGGTATCCTCCCCCGGCTGCACCTGCCAGCCGTGGTAATCCGTACCGTCGTATGAGAGTGTGATGAAGTAACGCAAGGAATGTAAGAATTATGAATTATGAATTATGAATTACCATGCGGCATGCAAGCACTGCGCCAGCTCAAATTCATAATTCTTAATTCAAAATTAAAAGCGCTGCGCCCGATGTGGACACAGCGCTTTATAATAATATTATAGGAGTCTATTATGCTTCTTCAGCAACAACGTTGAACTTAACCTCAGCGGTAACGTCCTTGTGGAGGTTAACGGTAGCGGTGTGTTCGCCGATGGTCTTAGCGTCAACCATGTCGATGTTCTTAGCATCAACGTTAACACCAACCTTAGCGAGTTCGTCAGCGATGTTAGTAGCATTTACAGAACCATAGAGAGCACCAGTTTCGCTTACCTTAGCAGCGATAGTGAATGCCTCGAGGCCATTGATCTTTTCAGCAAGAGCGAGAGCGTCATTCTTGATCTTCTCGAGCTTGTGAGCCTGCTGACGAAGATTTTCTGCGAGAACCTTGCGAGCAGAGGGAGAAGCGATAACAGCCTTGCCATAAGGGATGAGGAAGTTACGGCCGTAGCCATCCTTAACGGTTACGATGTCGTTCTTGTAACCGAGACCTTTTACGTTTTCCTTAAGAATAATTTCCATATTTATACCTCCTCTTTATTATTTCATCAAATCAGTTACGAAGGGAAGGAGAGCGAGGTGACGAGCACGCTTAACAGCCTGAGCAACACGACGCTGATACTTCAATGAAGTACCGGTGATACGACGGGGAAGAATCTTACCCTGTTCGTTGAGGAACTTCTTGAGGAATTCAGGATCCTTATAATCAATGTACTTAATGCCGAGCTTCTTGAAACGGCAGTACTTCTTCTTCTTGGTGTCGATCGCGGGAGCGGTCAAATAACGAATTTCTGACTGTGCCATGATTATGCCTCCTTCTTCTTATTACGACGACGCTCAGCGTACTGTGCAGCGTACTTGTCGAGTTTAACAGTGAGGAAACGGATCACGCGTTCGTCGCGACGGAAACCAATTTCCAATTTCTCAACTACAGTGGGTTCAGCCTTGAACTCCAAAAGATTGTAAAAACCAGTGCTCTTCTTGTCGATAGCGTAAGCCATCTTCTTAAGACCCCAGTTTTCTTCATTGATAATCTCAGCGCCCTTAGCGGTGAGAAGACCCTTGAACTTTTCTACCGTCTCCTTCATCTGAGCATCAGACAAAACGGGAGTAAGGATGAAGACGGTTTCATACTGATTCATCATACTTGTGTAATGAATGTTGTGGGTTATGTTAATATAAAATGTGAATTGTGCTCAAGTGAATCACCGGCATCACTGCCAGGTGCATTCTCTTGAAGCGGGTGCAAAAGTACGACTTTCTACGCATACGCGCAACATTTTCCTTTATTTTTTTCACTTGTCATACGAATTTTCTGCTTTTCTCACCTCAATCCACTTCTTTTTGTTAACTTTGCCGTACAAAAACTAACGACTTTGCATTGGCACGCGTTTTGCATGACTCCGCCAATCTCCAAGACTTTAACATAACTTTTTTAGTGGGTGCAAGCCCGCAGATCAGTATGGCAAATAATTTTACCCCCAAAATCAAACACATTATTGACCTCGGTCGTCAGGAGGCCATGAGATGTCATGCTACCGAAATCGGAGCCGTGTCTCTCTTGCTTGGCATTCTCCGTGACGAAAACTGCGAGGCCAGCCAATATATCCGCAGTATGGGTATAGACTCGGCATCTCTACGCACAGAACTCGAACAGCGTCTTGGTGGTGTTATCGGAACAGACACTGATTCATCTCTCGCGCTTGCAGAAACGGAAGCGCCTCTGGATGCGGATGCTCAGCGCATCATTCGTCTATCACAACTCGAGGCTCGTCTTCAAAAGGCTGACGAGGCTTCGGACATTCATCTTCTCCGTGCTCTTCTTCGTGACAAAGTAAACGACGGCAGTCGTATCTTAAACAATTTCGGACTGGATTACAAGGCCATTGCTTCCAACGACAGCGTAGCTCGTTCATCACAGCCTCAGCGCCCTCGTGACGGCTTTGGCTTTCAGGATGATAACGATCTCGAACCCATCGGAGAATCAAAATCCGGAGGAAAGGGCGCTATGGCTCCTGACCGTACCAACAAGAAAGAAAAGAGTGACACACCCGTTATTGATAACTACGGAACCGATTTGACACAAGCAGCCCGTGACAACATCTTAGATCCTATCGTTGGACGTCGCGATGAAATTGAGCGAATGGCGCAAATTTTGTCTCGTCGCAAGAAGAATAATCCTATTCTGATCGGTGAACCCGGCGTAGGAAAATCTGCTCTCGTCGAAGGTCTTGCACAACTTATCGTAGCTGGAGAAGTTCCTCATCTCTTGATGAATAAGCGAATCGTAGCCCTCGATATGGCAAGTATTGTGGCAGGAACTCAATACCGCGGACAGTTCGAAGAGCGTTTGCGTCGTCTCATCGAAGAATTGAAGGCTCATCGCGAAATCATTCTCTTCATCGATGAAATTCATACCATCATCGGTGCCGGTGGCGCTCCTGGCAGTCTGGATGCTGCCAACATTCTCAAGCCGGCATTAGCACGCGGAGAACT
This sequence comes from Prevotellaceae bacterium UBA1746, assembly GCA_002314875.1. Lineage (GTDB taxonomy): Bacteria > Bacteroidota > Bacteroidia > Bacteroidales > Bacteroidaceae > Alloprevotella. Next base: position 109,658 of record DCHS01000052.1, on the reverse strand, counting down.
GCAGTGCATTGGTGCAACAACCATCAACGAATTTAAGAAATCTATTGAAAAAGACGGCGCTCTTGATCGTCGTTTCCAGAAGATTCTCCTTGAACCTACAAGCACCGAAGACACACTCATTATACTTAAAAATATTAAGGAGCGCTACGAGGACCATCACAGTGTAACTTATACTGATGCAGCCCTCGAAGCTTGCGTTTTCCTTTCTGAACGCTATCTCACGGACCGTGCTCTTCCCGACAAGGCCATTGATGCTTTGGACGAGGCTGGAAGCCGTGTTCATCTGCTTAATGTCAGCGTTCCTGAAAACATCCAGGCCAAGGAACGTGATGTTAAGAACCTTGATACTTTGAAGGAAGCAGCAGCGGCTCGCCAAGACTACGAGACAGCTGCGAAGTTACGCGATGAACTCAATGTTGCAGAACAGCAACTTGCTGCTCTCAAAGATGAATGGCAGAAGGAACTTGGAGAAAACCGCATCGTTGTAGATGCAGACGATATCGCAAGTGTAGTTTCTATGATGAGCGGCGTACCTGCCGAGCGCATTAAAGAAGACGAAAATACCCGTTTGAAAGGTATGCGCGAAATTCTTTCTTCCAAGGTGATTGCCCAAGATCGCGCCATCGCCCGTCTATGCCGTTCCATCACCCGTAATCGTCTGGGCCTCAAGGACCCCAACCGTCCTATTGGCACCTTTATGTTTGTTGGCCCCACCGGTGTTGGCAAAACACATCTGGTAAAGATTCTTGCCGAACATTTGTTTGGGCGCAAGGATGCCCTCATCCGTATTGATATGAGTGAATACGGTGAGAAATTCTCTGTATCCCGCCTCGTCGGTGCGCCTCCGGGGTATGTTGGTTATGAAGAAGGCGGTCAGTTGACGGAGAAAGTCCGTCGTCACCCCTACTCTATCATCCTTTTGGACGAAATCGAAAAGGCCCATCCCGATGTTTTCAATACACTCCTTCAGGTTCTCGACGAAGGCCGCATGACGGATGGAAATGGTACCACGGTGGATTTCCGCAATACTATCATCATCATGACTTCCAATTCCGGCAGTCGCCAGTTGAAGGATTTCGGAAACGGCATCGGCTTTGGTGCTTCTGCTGATGATATCCAACCAGATGTTGCAGAAGGCATAGTTCGCAAGGCACTCCGCAAGCAGTTCGCTCCGGAATTCCTCAACCGTCTGGACGACATCATCATGTTTGATCCCCTCTCTCGCGAGAGCATGAAACAGATTGCCAAAATTGAGGTAGACGCCTTGGCGGAGCGTATGGCGACTACAGGCCGTAGCATTGAACTGACGCCCGCCGCCTACGATTTTATTGCAGACAAGGGTTATGATCCTCAATATGGTGCACGTTCATTGCGCCGAACCCTCCAGGAATATGTAGAAGATCCTATCTGCGACTTACTACTAGAAGGCGTTGACCACGATAACCTGTTAGTGGACGCACCAGAGAACTGCACAAAACTTTCTATTACTGCAAAATAAAGCAAAACAAGGGGAAAAGCAAGCCGTCGCGCGTGTTTTTCCCCTATTTTGTTGGTCATATCGGAATTTTGCTCTATTTTTGCAAATTATTATCAAAACAAAGTTTTGCCATGAAGAGATTTCTCCTATTCATCATACTTCTAATCTCCTGTTCTCTGACTCCTGCAGCACTCTCTGTGGGAGCCCAATCTATGTCTGACGCACAAGTCGTGGACTACATCAAAGAACGTCACAACTCAGGAGTCAGCCAAACGACGATTGCCACAGAATTGTTGGAAAAAGGTGCAACTCGTGAGCAGTTGATGCGTATCAAAAAGAAATATGAAAACGCACAGGAGGAAGAAGATCCCGTTGTTTCGCAAGTCATTGACCGATCTCGTAAGAATAATGGTGAAAATGCGAGAGTGAAGGATGCTGTTGCAGATGACAATGACGATAGCAATGAAGAAGACAAAATCTACGGCCACGACATCTTCCGCAAGCAGTTGCTTTCCTTCGAGCCTAATATGTCTATTGCCGTACCACAGAATTACATCTTAGGACCTGGCGATGAGGTAATTGTAGATGTCTATGGAGACAGCCAACGTACGGACAAAATGAAGATTGCCCCTGACGGTACAGTAAATTTGAAATATGCTGGTCCGGTGTATGTTTCTGGCAAAACCATGTCCCAGGCTACAAGTACCATTCAAGGTCGTTTGCAGCAGTATTTCTCTGGTAGTAACATCAAGGTCAGCATTGGCCAGACTCGTACGATAACCGTTAATGTAATGGGCGAAGTAGAAGTTCCTGGCAGTTACACGCTGAGTGCTTTCGCCAGCGTTTTCCATGCACTCTATCAAGCTGGCGGTATTAACGACATTGGTACTTTGCGAAACATCAAGGTTTGTCGTGGCAGCCGTGTGGTAGCCAGCGTTGATGTTTACGATTATATTCAGAACGGTATTCTATCAGGCAATATCATGCTGGCTGACAACGATGTCATCCTCGTTGGTCCTTATGAAAATCTCATTTCTGTGAAAGGTTGGGTGAAACGCCCTATGCGCTATGAGACAAAGAACGGTGAAAGTCTTCGCACCGTCCTGGACTATGCTGGTTCTTTCAAAGGTGGAGCCTATACAGGAAGTGTTCGAGTTGATCGAAAGAAAGATGCCGAACAATATGTCTATACTCCTGGAGAAGACGAATTTATGCAGTTCCTCATGGTGGACGGCGATGTGGTTACAGTGGGAACAACCTCTGAAGCCCGTTACACAAACATGGCCTCTATCAAGGGAGCCGTTTTCCGTCCTGGCAAGTATGAGATTGGCGATGCCGCTCAGACTGTTCGCGGATTGGTAGAACAGGCTGGAGGCCTTGAAGAATATGCTCTCCGTACCCGTGCTGTTCTTCTCCGCATGAAGCCCGACCGAACCCGCGAGGCCATCACTGTTGATCTGGACGGCATCATGAATGGAACAACTCCCGATATCGCTTTGAGGAGCGAGGACGAACTGACGATTTCTTCCCGCAAGCAAAAGATTACCGCTCAGTATCTCCAGATTGACGGCGAAGTCTATGATCCAGGCCAATATCCTTATGCAGAAAACCTTACAGTAGAAGATCTCGTCACTATGGCAGGTGGTTTGAAAGAATCCGCCTCTCTTCTGAATGTTGAAGTTTCCCGTAGAATCGTTAATCCCGAAAGTGATTCCGACACCCAACAACGTGCAGAGATTTTCAATATAAAATTGAAAGACGGCCTGAATATCGGTGATGAATCCGGTTTCAAGCTCAAAGCTTACGACCAGGTTTATGTTCGCAAGTCTCCGGAATACAGCGAACAGCGTAGCATCTGGGTTCGCGGAGAGGTTCTTTTTGAAGGGAAATATGTCCTTGAAAACCAGGAGGAGCGTCTCAGCGATGTTGTGAAGCGTATTGGTGGTTTCACCAAGAAAGCAAGCATTCGTGATGCACGCTTGAAGCGTCACATGAACGAAGAAGAAATGTTACGCCGTGATAAGCTCATCAAGAAATCCCAGACTTCCAACGACTCTATTGATATCGAGAAACTGGATCTTGCTGAGACCTATTTCATTGGAATAGACTTAAATGAAGCTATCTCTCATCCGGGAAGCAGCGCTGACTTGGTATTGCGAGACGGTGATGAACTCGTAATTCCACAGTTTGACAATACGGTGCGTATCAACGGAGAAGTCCTCTACCCCAATGCGGTTACTTTCGTAGAAGGCAAACCACTTTCCTACTATATCAACCAGGCAGGTGGCTATAGTAAGGAATCAGAAAAGAGACACACTTATATCATCTATAATAATGGCCAGGTAAGCCGTGCCAAGCATGGTAAGGTTCAGCCAGGATGTGAAATTATTGTGCCTTCAAAGCAGCATCGTGATCGTTCCAAGGCCCTGACGACTTCCCTCTCCGTCACAACAGCCCTTGCCACCATTGCAGCCATTCTCGTTACTGCCTTGAAATAAAACAGACTATTGAAATCTAGTTTTACTACTGCCTTTAAATCCTTGAAACATAGTTTTAAAGCCAGCATAAAATACAGAAAATCATAATAAAATATGAATAAACGCTTCCTTCTTGTTTTCGCAACAGCAAGTATGATGATCGCTGCCCATGCCCAGATCAGCCGTTTGGGACAAGGAGTGGAATACAAAGGCGAGGTTTCTGAAGTTGGTGCTTCAGGGACTTATGCTCCCTTGTGGTTAAGTTCAAACCGCCAAGGACTCTCTTCTGTTGAAAACAACTCGGGCTATCTACGCGGCGCTATTGTGCGTAAAACAGAAACGGACTCACTCCACCACTGGAAATTCGGCTATGGCATCGATGCTGCCGTTGCTTACAACTATACCTCAAAAATTGTTGTCCAGCAGTTATACGCAGAGGTTCAGTATCGATTTTTACGCCTCAGCGTGGGTAGCAAGGAACGCTTTATGCCACTCAAAAACGATGAGCTCTCAATGGGTGGTATGACCTTCTCTGACAATGCCCGTCCCATTCCTCAGGTTCGTGTTGAAATCCCTGACTGGTGGAATATCTCCCGTCATGCCCGTTTTGTCTGGTTCAAAGGTCATGCTGCCTATGGTATGCAGACCGATGGTAACTGGCAGCAGGATTTCGTTGGTGGAGTTGACTCAGAAAAACTCTTCGCAAAGCGAGTGATGTACCATTCAAAGGCTGGTTATTTCAAATTTGGAAACGAGGAACGCTTCCCGCTATCTTTCAATCTTGGTCTGGAAATGGTTTGCCAGTTTGGCGGTAACATCTGGAACTTGACGCAGCGTGGTGGTCAGGACGGAACTTTTGAAAATCCCGTCAAGGCAAACAGCGGACTTCGTGCAATGTTCGACGCTTTCATTCCTGGAGGTTCAGACGCAAATGACGGTAGCCAGTTCTCTAATGTTGCTGGTAACCAGTTAGGATCATGGAATTTAGGTTTCGAATGGAATCCCGGCGATTGGAAAGTCCGTGCCTATATGGATCACTATTTCGAAGACCATTCGCAGATGTTCATCCAATATGGTTGGAAGGATGCCTTGATCGGTCTTGAAGCACAATTACCCAAGAACAAAGTTCTTGACGGCATCGTTTACGAATATATGAATACTACAGACCAGAGTGGCCCTGTGTATCATGACAATACGGATGTCCTCGGTAGCCAGATCTCCGGCAATGACAACTACTACAATCACCATGTCTATGGTGCCTACCAGCATTGGGGGCAGGTATTGGGTAACCCCATGATTGTCAGTCCTCTCTATAATACAGGCGATTATGCCGGTGTTCTCCGCATCTATGATAACCGTATCAAGGCCCATCATATTGGTTTGAGCGGTAAGCCCTGCGATGATTTCAACTGGCGCCTCCTTCTGACCCATCAGGCAAGTCTCGGAACCTATTACAATCCCCATGACAAACTTGCAGCAACGCATGTTCTGGCAGAAGGAACCTACACTCCTCACACGCTCCGAAACTGGGCGTTCACCCTCGGTCTTGGTACCACGACAGGCAGTCTTTATGATAATTCCTACGGCGCTATGCTGAAGGTTACCAAAACAGGTGTCTTCCAGAAGCGTGGCAAGAAATAATCTCGTGAATCATTCTTCATAGATTGGCGTTTCGCCTCCGATATCAGCATTTAATCTTTGTAACAAATGACAAAAATCAAATCACTCCTCTATATATTTATGGCAGTCATCGCCATGACCTTCTCCTTCGCATCCTGCGACAAAGTAGATGAGAATGGCGACTTCGGTGGTTTCTGGTTGCTTTCCTCAGCAACGACGCCCACAGATACCCTCTCGTGGTCCGGTGATAATTATGATATCACCTGGGGTGTTCGCAACAACCTCATCCAGCTGCACTATCTTGTAAATCCTGCTGTAACCTATAACTTTACGTTTACCCGCACAGAAAGTTCACTGCAGTTTGAACAGGGTTGGTTCAACGATGGTTCAAATGATTTTCCCATCAGCATCAGCACCATGGAATATAACACCAAGGCAGCGGACGGCACCGTTCTTCCCCACGCCATCCCCGCCGTTTACCGTGTACCTCTCGGCGGTCACTTTGATATCGTCTCTTTCACCAGCAAAGAAATGGTCCTAAAATCCGGCGATACTGTATATAAGTTCTCAAAGCATTAACATCATAAAACAAAAAGGAGTAGATTTGATTCTACTCCTTTTTTATTCCGCAATATTTTATTATTCTTCGATAAATTAGCTATTCTTCCAAAGATTTATAGACGGCAGTCATAGCCTCTATCGCTTTTTCTTGCGTGAAGTTTTCCTCTATTCGCAAATGGGAGGCGGTGGAATAACGCTCCATCAATTCTGGATCTGAGACAATCTTATCAATAGCCTCAGCAAACGCATAGATATTGTAAAGCGGTACCTCTTCTCCCGTATCTCCCTTGAGAGAGAGCCAGTTCACACCAGAACCGGGAATTGAGAAAGTAACAGGGGCACAACGGCAATACATCGCCTCAGCGAGAGAAATTCCAAAGGCTTCAGCCTTTGTGATAGAAGGGAATGCTACAATATCAGCGGCATGACAGAAACAACGAAGACTGTTATCAGAGAGGCGTTCCAGGAAAGTAATTCGTGGATTGTTGTTGGCCAGACGCTTCAAGGCATTCGTTTCGGGGCCTTTGCCACCAATTAAAATCTGCACATCGCCGTTGATATACTGCTCTGCTTTAATCAGCATATCCAAGCCCTTATAGGGAACATGACGTCCAACGGTGAGTATCAAGAACTTATCCTTATAAGTATTACGAATTTCCTGAATGCGCTTGTCGTCTCCCGGACGCTTGTCAAAATTAGAACGGATAATGCCATTCGGTACAATCTGCACCTTCTCCTTGAAACGCGTTAACGGAGTAGAGAGCGTAATATAATTAGGACTCGTTGAAACCACAACAGCAGCCTTCTTCAACAATTGAGTTTCCAAAGGACGGATCAGATTATACGCAATACCCTTCGAGAGAATGTCCGAATGCCAATGGACCACCACTTTTGCAGGTTTCTTAACTTCCTTCAAAACTAGAGGATACACAAAAGGATTCGGACAATGTACGTGTACAAATTCCGGCTGGTATTCTTTGAGCACTCTCTTTAATACCTTAGGATAGGAAAACGCTATATCCTGACTCAGCAGAGATAATTCCACAGGTACACGATATACCTTCGTGCCATGAATGACGTCCTCGTGATATTGTCGGTCCGTAGAAAAACAGATGACAACATTCTGGTAGTCCTTCATGCCTTCTGCCAGATACATGGCGACAGTTTCAATACCGCCAAGATCAGGAAAATAGTATTTTGAAATATGAAGAATGGTTTTCATTTCTTGCTATATCTAATTTTTTGCGCAAAATTCTTGCCGAAAACTGATAAAGTTTTCTTTACAAACTGTGTAGCTACAAGGAACAGGTAAAAAGTCCAAGCCTGTACCGCGCTGCCACCATTTTTCCGGACTATATAGAGGTAGTCTCTCTTTTTACAGAAAATGTTTGTTGCATTTGTAGTACCGCCGGAAGTAAATATTGCCGTATCAATATCGGCATAGCGGAAAACGCCATTGCCGGCAGTGACACGCATGAGATACTCAAGATCCATCGGCCAACGCACCGAAGTGTCGTAAAGTCCGAAGCGATCATAACAATGACGGCTGATGTATGCTCCTTGGTGGGCAACATGACGGAAGAAAGGCATCAACGGAAAAACAGTAGAGGGAATCTCCCTGCATTCGTATCCCGTTTCAGCATCCTTCATGATGATGTTTGTTGATAACACATCAACTTCAGGCGACCAACGTCCAGCCACAGCGGACAAAGCCCCGGGCAACAATTCATCATCGGAGTTTATCAGTACGATGACGTCGCCTGTTGAATTTAAAATTCCCTTGTTGAAAGCATCACTGATGCCCTGGTCTTTCTCTGAGATGAGGATATCGATGTGCTCGCGATACTTCTCAATGATTTTCAAAGTTCCATCCGTGGAACACCCATCGACAATCACATATTCCTTATTTGCATACTCCTGAGACACAACGCTCTGAATCGTTCTTTCAAGGCTTTGTGCACTATTGTAGCAAATCGTTACTATGCTTATCTTTGGACTTTTATCCATGATGAATCATATATTTTAAAGTCATCGTCGTATTCGAGGTTCCAGCGTTCAGGAGCACAAACTATCTTCTGCGGATTTTGTGAAAGCCATGCTGCCCACCAGGAGAAAGTGCTGTTGCTGATAATGAAATGACGACAGGAATACATCAATCTTAATTCTTCGTAGTCAGGATTTGACAAATCGACGAATTTGATTTCTATAGGTTGGTCTGTTCCTGGATATTTCCGCCCGAAACGATAGTGGGAAGAAATCCATTCCAAATCCTCGTGAGTATTGGAAAAGACATAGAACACAGGGTGCACGGTTTTCGCTAACAGAATATCAATAGCCTTGCTGTAATAGTCGTAATCGCAGATTTGAAGGTGCTTCCATCGGTCATTGAGAAAGTCTCCTCTCCGAACGTGCAAACAGACCGCATTTTCACTTTCAATCTGTTCCAACATCGCTTTATTCTCTGCTGAAGGGGGTGTCTTTACCCTCAGCTCCCGATTCAGGATGTCAGCAATCGGATGAACATAGCCGTAATTCTGGAAGAAGCCGAAAACAAACTTTTCTGCGCTGTCACTCAACGTGATAGGATGAGCCGAATAGGGGCCGTAGGGATAATAGATTCCCTTCTTTCCACGACGATCTGCCAATTCGTCCGTACTCTCGAATTTCCGTAGCAGACGCCAACGAATGAGTTCTGCAAGCCCAGAAGAGACAATCGTTCGCCACTTGAAAAGTCTCATCAACGACGACTGCTCTTTTCCCGAAAGAACTTTAACCTCATCGTTCAGCACAAGATGCTGTAATGACATTCTTCGAACATCATTTTCTTTATCTTGTCTTGCATTGATGAACTGGGTAATGATGCCTATCTGCTCCTTTTCTCCGCGTTCGAAATAATTTTCTTTCAGCAAACGGGCAAAAGCATATTGAAACATCTGATTCCCAAGTCCATCCTTGATGATAAGGTTAATCATTCGTTACCTGTTCAAGATTTATTTTATCAGACCAGAAGTCCTCGTAGTTCCACTTCATAAAGGCATGGCAGCCAAACGGAAGTTTGTTTCCAAGACGTTGGTAGAGATCCGGGGCATGCACCTCCATGGCAAATGCTGCCGCCGTCATCTCGTCCGGCAAATTCACCCCATCAATTCCCCAGGCCGTCTTTGCCCAAGAGCCGAAAAGCATGTCTTCGTTGATGTGGTTCTTTATAAAGAATCCTATTGTGTTACCAAAGCCAAAGCACTTGGCAAGGAATTTTGGAATCAATGCCAAGCGGGCAACAAGACTACCCGTAAAAGCTTCATTATAAAGAAAATAGTTCCAATAAATCCGTAGGAGCGCAGAAGGCTTGAGGAAAACCTTGTTTCGTGAATGGCGAACAATTTTCAAGCAATGCTCTATTCTGCGGAGACAGAATCCGCCGTTTCCTATTCCCAAGAAAACGGAGGTAAATCTGCTTTCGTTATAGGGAAAATAGAGAGGGGCGCCGATGTAGTCATAACCCTTTGCACACCACTCATCGAGTTCATCGCGGAACACCCACGCATCAGTCTGGCAGATGAGCAAATAGGCATAATCCTTAAATCGCAAATATAATTCTTCGCTGAAGCAGAAGTCGCTGTAGTGTTCTACCGAGTCAAAATACCGAGAGTCAAAACGCTCTACCACCAAGGTACAGCCTTCCTCTTCTGCAATCTTCCTATATTCGTCCATCTTGCAATCCGGATGCGTGACAAACACTATAGGATGACGTCCCAGGACATGGTAAGTCTGCCTGATGGAAGCTCTTTCCGTGTCCGAAGGGATATCTTTGTAAATCGGTATAGTAACTATACAACTCATATTTAACTTATTTATTGTATATAAGTTTGTTAAATTTCCTTACATTTGCAATCAGTCCCGGAATGTTTACCAGACACATCACCAAAACCAATCCCGTCACTGAATGATATTTTTCACAAACCCACCAGGCCAGAGGTAGGAAGCAGATTGTTGCTAAACTCGTACAGATGATCTGAATACGCAGAACGCCAATGCCGTTCAAGAAGTAGGAATAACGCATGCTGACAATCAGTATGAACAGATAAAGCGCCATACTTAATGACAACGTCATGGGAACATGGACTTCTGAGCCCACCCATATTATATAAATAGGAGTTGAAACGGCAACCATCAGACAGAGTCCGAATAGGATGCCGACCAGCATGAGATTCAGTTTATGCGAAGCCTTGCGGATCCAATCTATATCGCCACTGGCATAGGCATCCGTTGTCGCATTCCAAAAAGGCATGCAGACAATGGTAAAGAACACCAGCATGATACTGAAATAGCGATAAGCTACCTGATAAGGCGTCACTTCTGCCGGAGAAATGAAATGGCTGATAATGACATTGGAAGAGGTAAACAGGATAACCGTACAAATCTGAATGACAAAGAATTGCAACCCCGTAGCACAGAGATTGGCCGCAACTTTCAAGTCTACGTTTTTCCCTGACGGACGATATTGTGGGTACTTATAGATAAAGGTGTAGGGATAAGCCAATATCCAGACCAGCAGCGGTGCTATAACGTTTATGGCTACTACCGTGATCAGACTGCAACTTCCGAAGCAATAGGCAATAAGTGTTCCGATGAAGGCGAAGGTTTGCCCGAGACTTAACAGTAGGTTATTCATTGCCGGTTGCTGGAAACCCATATAGAAATTTCCGATGAACTTCATGACAAAGGTCATGCACATCATCACGGCAGCGACAACGAGAACCTCGTTAAGATTTGCCAGTCGGTCGGGACTCACTCCCAAGAAACCATAGGTATCACCGAAACAGATCGCCAGCAGCAAACAGCTTAAGATAGGGATAACGACCAGCACGAGCATGGCCAATGTTGAAGACACAACCTGACGCACTTTCTCGCTATCGTTTTGGGCCACATAGGTCGCCACAGCATTTCGCATGCCATTGCCAAGGCCAATGTCCATCATATCTATCCACATCAGCATACTGCTGATAGTCAACCAGATGCCATTGTTATAATCTCCCAACATCTTCAAGGTCAACGGTACCATCATCAATACCACTAGCGCATTCCATCCCTTGATGAAAAACGACGCAAGGACGTTCTTCGCCAGACGAGATGAGCGGGAATCGCGGTTATTAATGAGGTGTTTCAAGTCCATTGTAGAGAAGCAGCGAAGAGGCTATTTGGAGAATTTTATCCTGAAATCCTTGGTGAGGATAAAGATAAAGAATACGGTCTGTAGCGCAATGATGGGAAGCATGAACAAGCTCTCCTGACCGAATTGCAGAATAAGATAATAGAGCAGGAAGGTGTAGAGGGCACAGGCCACACTACTTCCGTTTTTATATTTGTTATAGGCCCATCCGCACATCACTCCGTAGATGAGGGCGAAAAAGGCAATACCACCGTAACCGAAATCCATATAGAAGGGTTGCATGATGGTATAGAGATTCGTCGGCAACGGCACCCAGACAAATTCCTGAACCTGTTCGGTAATAGGAAAATTGCCTCCTAACTTATTGACCATAAGATAGAAAAGGGTCAGCGTATAACTGCCGTACTGCGCCCCGATTGTAGGTGTAAGATAACAGAAAGCAACGGGTGTCGTCAAAACATAGATGGCGAAGAACTGCAAGAAAGTAAGGTCATCGAGATTATTCGAACCATCGACCGCCGTTCCGGAACGCATAATCGTCAAGACGAAGAAGATGGCAGAGAGCACCAGTCCCATCAGGATCAGCGAGCGGAGACGGAGATGCTTCTTCTCATAAAGCACGAAGATCACCGTTGAGAAGAGGAAGAATATCGTTCCTTTATCCATGATGACAAACGAGGTCAACAAAGACAAAATGATGACAAGGATAAACTGCCAGCGCGGTATCTTTGGAAATTTCCATACAGCCGCAATCAGCAAAGCTTTGTTGATAACGAAACTGTAGCTCAGCACACCGAGTCCCGTCTGGCCCTTCACCGTCAGCAATCGCAGATTGGCCATGAGATCTTCCGTTCCAAACATCGTTACGATTTCCAAGACCTTCTTCACACACAGGGGTGTTGTCAGCAAGGAAAGGAAGAGCAACAACTGGAAAAGATTGATGTTGAGATGGAAGGATGGAGATGTCATCCGCTGCTGATGCTTAACACCTAACAGTGTGAAAGTCAAGAAAGAAGATACGCAGAAGATAGGAAGCCAAAGTCCCAAGGCCATATAGAATTTGCTGGTGACAGGATATACCAGATCACCGACAAACTGAAGCAGAATGAGAATGGCGGCCCATACGAGAATCGTAATGTTCCAAGGGGCAAAGAGGTTGCCGAAAGAGATGCGGATATCACCTTCTTTTATTCGCTCACGCAGCAGTTTTATTCCTTTCACAAGTAACAGAGCAAGCGTGATGAAGACACCAAGATAGCCCACAAGTGGCGTTGTGCTCTCTTGCGGAACACTGTTGTTCTTGACGACAAGGAACGCTGATGGCATTTTCTTAGACATTCCCTGCTGGCGAACCAGATTGTCATAGGCCCGCGTTCGGGAATATTCCTTCGTTCGGATTTCCGCCTTCAGACTGTCCAAGGAAAAGAGGACATTGGGAGCAACAGCATCGTAATGGCTACCAGCATAGGCCACATAGTGCGAACGGGCACTGTCAAGTTCTTCTTCTGCCACAGCAACAGCCTTCTCCGCATTCTCAATATCCCCGCCTGCGCGTACACCTCTGTATTTCCAGATGCGTCTCTGCAACTTGGCAAGGACACTATCCAAAACGCATGCCGCCATCTTCGGATCACGCGCAGTGTACTGAATGTCAAGGGTATGCTGGGTAACATTCAAGTTATACAGCAGATGTTCCTGAACGTGTTCCACATCGACTTTCTCTATCTTCGAAAGTTCTTTGGCGAAGGAGGCGTCATCGAGAATCTTGGCATAAATTCTGATGTCATTCTGGCTCTTGTTCTTGGCATTGGGATCGCGGTCTCGGAGGGCGACATTGAATCTGTTGAGACCGACGGCAAAATCCGTTTCCTTGTATTCGTCCGAAATCTTCACCTGCGCCGCATATTCCTTAGGGGAAAAAAGCCAAGCAGTCACGGCAAGAAGACATGCCGCAACTGTTGCGAGGAGATATGTGAAGAAGGATTTTAACAAAGGGTTAAAGGGTTATAAAAGTTTATAGGGTTTATTGGGTATAAACCAAGCGAAGCGTATAAACTAAAAACTATCTTGCTGCTCCGTCCACAGGATATCGCGATACTTCACCGAGAGGATGAGGGCACGGAGGCATAGGGCAAGGAAGACAAAGATGCCAAGAATGAGGATCTTAGGCTTGTTGCTATGCTTCAAAGGTATGCTGGCACGCTGAATGGTCGTGAAGGCGGGAGTCTTCTCCTGCACCTTGGAACGCGCTAACTGAAGTTGCTGAGCAACAGTCGAATAGATATTCTCACGCAAACGCATTTCGCTTTCGAGTTTCTCCTGATTCTGCGTAACAGAAACGAGGACAGCATCGAGATGAGCATCAGAATAAGCCATCAATGCAGACTGTGCGCTGGCATAGCGGGTCTTCGCCTCCTGACAAATCGTTTCAAGGTATTGCACATCCTCACGAGCCTTCTTCGTGCGGTAGTCGGTGATGTAGTTCTGCAGACGGTTCTGAATGGAGTCGGCGACAATGGCAGAGACACGCGGATCCTGGTCGGTCACCGTGATGCTGATGACATTTGTCTTCTTGTCCACAGAACAACTGATGCTGCTCTTAATGGCCTGATAGAGGTCATATTCGCTTCTCGTCAGACAGAAGGGATCGATGGGTTCATTGGCAGGACGAGTCTTCTGAACGCCAGGCTCATCGGACTTCAGGCTCTCCATCACCCAATGCTTTGCCTTGTCCCACCACGCAGCCTTCGTATGCTCCTTCCAATGGGTGGCATAGTCACAGGTGATGCTCTTGTCCTTATTGGTCACCTGCAAAGGAAACAGACTGATAATGAAGTCCGTACTACCGATAACATCAGGATAAATTTCAGGATAGATAGCGTCGCCACCCTGACTGAAGTCCATATTCATACCAACCATGGAGGCCAATGATGAGATGTTGCCCATCAGACCGGAACTGGCATCTTCCGGAGCCAGCACCACTGTCGTTTTATAAATGCGGGGAATACTGAAAGCCACGACGACGCCCATGATGGCAGCGACGAGGACAAAAACCAGCGTCATGCGGTAATCCTTTTTGATGACCTCAATGATTCCCGCCAATGACAAACTTTTTGTTGTTTCCTTCATGAATATCTAAGGTTGGGTCCACAAAGAAAGTGAACGTTTCTATGTTTATATTTTGACTGCAAAGGTAGAGAATTATTGTGAAACGACAAAGGACAAAGGCAATTTTGATTTGAAAACGACAAGCCAAAAATACATTCTCGTCGATTTTATCTAAAACTTTATCTCTTTTATCTATAAAAGACTTTGCGGTAATACCGATTTTTCGTACCTTTGCGCGGCTTTTTCGTAGGTAAAACTAAAGCGCCCGTCCAAATGCTGCCGGGTTTTTGCCTTAGAGAAATGCTACAGACTAAGGATTCAACTTTAACAAAATAAAAAAATCGCAAAAAAAACTTAAGAAAATTATAATTTTCCCTGCTTTTTTGCGTTTTATACATAATTGTGGCTGCCGGCGCTATGCCCAAACCTTACTCACTCACATCGCAGCCCCTCATTTATATCGAAAATATCAACCATGATAAATGTTATCGGATTAGGTTACATCGGACTTCCCACTGCCCTCATGATGGCAGCGCACGGCGTCGAAGTTGTCGGTACTGACTACAACAAGCAGTTGGTAGACACCCTCAATGCCGGCCACACCACCTTCAAGGAGGAGGGGTTGGATGAACTTTTCCAAAACGCACTCGATGCTGGTGTACAGTTCACCACGGAATACCAGAAGACCGATGTGTATATCGTTTCTGTTCCGACGCCATACGACAAAGAGAGCAAAAAAATCGACCCTTGCTATGTCATCAGTGCCATCAAGGAAATCATCTCCATTTGTCCCAAGGGTGCTACCATCATTATTGAATCTACCGTCTCTCCCGGCACTATCGACAAGCAGGTTCGTCCTGTCATCGAGGCTGAAGGTCTTGTTATCGGTGAAGATGTTTTCCTCGCTCATGCTCCCGAACGTATCATTCCGGGCAACATGATCTACGAACTCCTTCACAATAACCGCACCCTCGGTGTTGACAATGCAGAAGTTGGCGAGAAGGTGAAGGAACTCTATGCCAGTTTCTGCCAGGGCGAAATCGTCATCACCGACATCCGTACCGCAGAAATGACGAAGGTGGTAGAGAATACTTTCCGCGCTGTCAACATTGCCTTTGCCAACGAACTCGCCCGCATCTGCCGCAGTGACGACATGGATGTTTACGAAATCATCCGCATCTGTAACATGCATCCGCGTGTGAACATTCTCCAGCCGGGTCCCGGCGTTGGCGGTCACTGCATCTCCGTTGACCCCTGGTTCCTCGTCGGTGACTATCCCGAATACACCAATGTCATTCGCAAGTCCATGGAGACCAACGACACTCAGCCGCGTTTCGTTCTCGACCGCATTGAGGAAATCATGAAGGAGAACGACATCAAGGATTGTCTCCGCGTCGGTCTTTACGGTATGACTTACAAGGAAAATGTCGATGACTACCGTGAGAGTCCTACTCTCCAGCTCCTCGTTGCCCAGAAGGATCACGAAGTTCACCCCATCAAGTGCTACGATCCCTATCTCAGCGCCGACATCATTCCTAACCAGTACCACGATTTCGACGAATTCCTCAAGGATATCGACATGGTTGTCATCATGGTCAAGCACGACGAAATCAAGAAGGAATGGGCAAAGCTCGAAGGAAAGGTTATCCTCGACTGCCACAACATCTGTCCTCTACCCGGTACTTATCACCTCTAATATATATAAGGTTAATCCCTCTCCCGTTTCATGAAAAAAATCATGCTCGTTTTTGGAACACGTCCCGAGGCCATTAAGATGGCTCCGCTCGTGAAGACGTTCCAGAACGATACAGAAAACTTTCAGACCATCGTCTGTGTGACCGGCCAGCACCGCCAGATGCTCGACCAGGTTCTCGATCTCTTTGAGATCACTCCGGACTATGACCTGAATATCATGAAGCAGGGTCAGGACCTTTACGACGTCACCAGCCGTGTTCTCCTCGGCATGCGCGACGTTCTCCTTGAGGCACAGCCCGATGTGGTCCTCGTCCACGGTGACACTACCACCAGCACGGCTGCCGCCCTCGCTGCTTTCTATCAGCAGATTCCTGTAGGTCACGTTGAGGCAGGTCTCCGTACCGGCAACATCTACAGTCCCTGGCCTGAGGAGATGAACCGTCTGATGACCAGCCGTATAGCCACCTACAACTTCTCTCCTACCCCGCTTTCCCGCGAGAATCTCCTCAAGGAAAATGTAAGTGACGAGAAGATTGTCGTTACCGGCAACACCGTCATCGACGCCCTCTACATGGTCGTTGACAAGATCAAGAACGACACTTCGCTCGAGGCTGAACTCAATGCCCGTCTCAAGGATGCCGGCTATGATGTTGACCGTCTTTGTCCGAAGGCTGACGGCAGCAAGCGCCGCCTCGTCCTCATCACCGGTCATCGTCGTGAGAATTTCGGAAACGGTTTCATTCGTATGTGCAGTGCAATCAAGCACCTCACCGAGAAATATCCCGATGTTGATTTTGTCTATCCCATGCACCTCAATCCGAATGTCCGCAAGCCTATCCACGAGGTCTTCGGCGAGGAGTTCTTCAAGCATGAGCCCACTACGACATCGGCTTCACAGGGTAACATGTTCTTCATCGAACCCCTTGAATATCTGAGTTTTGTCTATATGATGGAGAAGTCCGACATCGTTCTGACAGACTCCGGCGGTATTCAGGAGGAGGCTCCAAGTCTTGGCAAACCCGTCCTTGTCATGCGCGACACTACGGAACGTCCCGAGGCATTGTCAGCAGGCACCGTTCACCTCGTCGGTACTAACTACGACCGCATTGTCAACGAGGTTTCCGAACTCCTTGACAATAAGGACTATTACAACAGCATGTCACAGGCTGTCAACCCTTATGGCGATGGCAAGGCTTGTTCACGCATCATCGATTTCTTTTTGAAATAATCCAAATATCGTCCGTATCAGCGGACTCCATCAATGAATATTCTTATTGTAGCAGAAAGGTTCTGGCCTGAAGTTGGCGCAGCCCCCACGCGATTGAAAAACATGGCGCAGGGACTGAAAGAACAGGGACATCATGTCGAGGTCCTTACCAGTCTGCCGAATTATCCCAAAGGCCGTATCTACGACGGATACCGCCATAAGATAGCGAAGCACGAGACGCACAACGGCGTTGAAGTGTTTCGTTTTTGGGTATATGCTACAATCAGCAAAAGTCCCATCGCACGCATCCTCGGCATGTTCAGTTTTGCGTTCTTCATCTGGGGCTTTATCTTCCGTATCCGCAGAATCTGCAAGTACAACCTCGTCATCATCCAGACTCCGACGCTGGTCTCTGCAGCCTCTGCCATGGTTCTTTTCAAGAAAGTTTTCCGTAAGCGCTGTGTACTGAATGTCAGCGATATATGGCCCACGACGGCGGTCGATATGGGGGCTATGCGCGAAGGTTCAGCGTCTTACCGTTTTATGGCAGCGCTCGAGCGTTTCCTCTATCGTAACTCCCACGCCATCATCGGTCAGAGCAACGAGATTCTCAACCATGTCGCAGGTTTTGCCGAGAAGCCCGAAAAGCGTTTCCTCTACCGCAATCTCCATGTTGAACAGAATATCAGCATGCCCTGCCAGCGTCGTGGCCGTCTGAAGATTGTCTTCTGCGGCATGCTCGGTGTTGCCCAGGATGTTGCTGGTCTCATCCAGCATGTTCCTTTCCGCGAGATGAACGTGGAGTTCCATGTCCTCGGCGGTGGCAAACAGTTGGAGGAGATCAAGGACTACATCGCGGAACATCCCGACTGTAATGTCTTTGCCCATGGTTTTGTGCCCAAGGAACAGATTCCTCAGTGGATGGAGAACTACGATGTTGCCATCATTCCTCTTGCTACCCGTATTCGTGGTGCTGTGCCCTCAAAGCTTTACGACACCCTCCCCTACGGCCTTCCCATCCTCTTCTGCGGCGGTGGTGAAGGTGCTGAATTCGTAGCTTCTCACGAGGTGGGTCTGACGTGCCAGCCTGGTGACTATGAGGCTATCCGCCAGTGTATTGAGACACTCCGCGACATGCCCGAAGATGCTTTCAGGAGGATGAGTGCCAACAGTATCAAGGTGGCAAAGACCGAACTCAACTTCCAACTCCAGATGAAGGCGTGTGGTGAATTCCTCGAAACACTCTGACCGGTCCATTCTACCCCACCTCGATACTATCGACCCCAGTAAGAACATCCATGAAAAAACTCCTTACTTTTTTTGCTTTTGTCCTCTCCACAGTTCCGGCTTTGGCGCAGAAAAACGTGTGGTATCTGACGCATGAAGACTCACTGCGCCAGGACGAATATGTCAAGATTGCAGAGACCGAAGCCCTGACTCACGACCTTCAAACCGTTGTCAGCAAGGCCAATACGGTTTCCGGTGACAAGCATAACTACGAAAGCCTCGGTGGCTATTTCTGGCCCGATCCCAATAATCCCGGCGGTCCTTACATTGCTCGTGACGGTTATCGCAATCCCGAATACAAAGACTGGGACTACCCCAAACTCCTTCGCATTAACCGTTGGATGGACGCTGCCGCCAAAGCCTACTGCTTCACTCAAGACGAACGTTTCTACAACTACTTCGTGGAGCAGATGGATACCTGGTTCTTCGATCAGGAAACACTGATGTATCCCACCTTCGATTACAGCCAGTTCTGCCCCGGTGTCAACGGAAGTCGCGGTAAAGCCTGCGGCTGCATCGATGCCCACCAGTTCGTTGCCGTCATCCAGGCGGTTAGTCTCATCAATAAAGTGAAGAGCATCGGCTATAAGCGCAATCGCAAATTCAAGAAGTGGCTGAAGAACTTCGCCTACTGGATGGAGAACAGCGACAACGGTAAGGAGTGCTGCGGTTACAAGAACAACCAGGGTATTGTCTATGACAACACGCTGATGACCATCTACTTATACACTGGCAACAAGACGGAGGCCCGCAAGCACATCCTCAGTTGCTATGACCGCATTGACCAGCAAATTGACGACGAAGGCCGTCAGCCTCAGGAACTGGTCCGTACCAAGGCCTTCTTCTATTCAGTCTATAATCTCGAGCATATCAACGATTTCATTAGCATTGCGAACCGCGTTGACCTCCCTGTAGAAGAAGCCCTGCGCCGTAATGCCATCAACGCGAAAGTCGCCAAGGCCTTCACCTTCCTCGGGCAGTATGTAGGCAACCACGAGGCCTTCCCCTACCAGGAACTCGACGACTGGAAAACCCTCGAGCAGGACTTCCACAAGCAGTCCCAGCGTTTCAATGCAGCGCTGAAAAACTAAGAATATACCAAGTATACCGGTATACTTTGTATACTTTTTATACTTTATGATATAAGAAGAATCCATTCAGCCAGTGTGTGCTGAATGGATTTCTTTTTTTTAAATAAACTAATTTGCAAATCTTACTCAGAAAGAATAAAATACAAATTCGTCGTAGGGCGACAGAATATTCGTCGTAGGGCGAATGTACTGTCGTC
The DNA here is from genome assembly GCA_002314875.1 of Prevotellaceae bacterium UBA1746. GTDB lineage: Bacteria > Bacteroidota > Bacteroidia > Bacteroidales > Bacteroidaceae > Alloprevotella. The sequence continues at coordinate 89,768 of DCHS01000052.1, read as the reverse complement.
CGCGGACGAATGTATATTCGCCCTACGACGAATTTGAACTTAAACCATTATTATTTCACCAGCTCGCGGTAGAGGGCTTCGGTCTCAGCGGCGATGGAGGGCCAGCTGTAGGCTTCGCAAACCTTTTGGAACTCCTCAGGATGTGCAGCAAGGGACTTCGTAGCAGCAATGTCCGCTGACAAACGCTGCATCATGGAGAGCAGATTGTCCTTGGTCGCTTCTCCCATATTCCAACCGATATTGCCAAATTGCAAAGGCTCGGGGAGTCCACCGACATCAGCAACGAGACAGGGAATGCCTGCCTGGATGGCTGAGAACAATACTCCGCTCTGGGAAATCTTGCGATAGGGCAAGAGAACGACGGACGAGAGGCGCAAATAGGCTTCAAAATCAAGGAAGGGAACGGTGCCGGACACTACATGGACACGGGGATGGCTGGCAATGCTTGAAAAGTCAATGCCGTCATTGCGACCAACGACGAGGAGATGGCAATCTTCGCGCTCGAACATGTCCTTCTCCCAAGCCTTCACGATGAGGTCGGTGCCTTTATAATGATTCTGCAAGCCCATGCTGGAAAAGACGAGAGCGTCAGCGGGAATGCCCAATTCGGAACGCAGTTCGCTCATACGCTGTTTCAGCAAGTCGGCATCAAAGGAATTGTCAATGATGCCATGATGCTTCACAAAGATTTTTTTCTTGTCAATACCCAGGGATTCAGCCATTTCGTCACGGGTTCTCTCTGCGTGGACGATAACGGCATCGAGGGCTTTGTAATAGCGGGTAAACTTGAACTTATCGCCACTCTTCTCGTTGTGAGGGAGGATGTTATGGGCAGTAAATACCACTTTCACCTTCAGAAGATGAAGAAGGAAGATGAAGAGCATATCGATGGGCCAGATACGGATCCACTGGATATGGACAATATCGGGACGTTCACGGCGAGCGTCGCGCAATATTGCCAACAGACTTCTGACGTAACTCACTGATTTCACCAGAACATTGCGACAGATATTATAATTGAAAACACAGCGCGTCTCCCCTCTTTCCAAAGGGTCGATGTTGTAGAGTACGCTATTGTAATAGACTACCTCCGTCTGTGTCATTCCCGACAAAAGCGAGCGGTCATAGATCGCCGTGTTATTGGCAGACTGAGGGTCGATATAGTATATTTTCATATATAGGGTTTAAGAAGGCCTTTGGCCTGGTTAAGGGGTTAAGGAGGGTTATAAAAGCCAGGAAGGCTGTATCTCTATGGACAAGGTAGTGCCTTCCAGGCTTCTTACCAAGCGAAGCGATTAAACTAAGCGAAGCGCATAAACCTACACCTGCGCTTTCTTTATAGCATCAAGCCAACCGTGGCCAAACTCCTGATCGGGTTCGACATAGTTGCCTTCACCCCATTCGTTCCACGATTTGAGGAAGATAACCTGATGCTCAGGAGCCTTGTCCTTGATGAGGTCAACGGCCTGGCGGATATGCTCTTCGAAAGCCGCAGGACAGGCACCGACATAGACGCCGTCATAACTCGCCATACGAGGTGTACGGTCCCACTGAGGGAGTATGGTCGGGAATACATTTTCCCAACTATCTTCTGGAGCGAAATAGCCGCGGACGGTCTTGCGGTAGTCATAGCGATGACCCACAGGAATACCGATTCGGCGCAGAAGGGTCTTGGAAATTTCTGCCACACGACCCGATGACAGCATTTCTCCACGGCGCTTGCCATAGGAATTGACAGCATCGAAGCCCATAGCAAGGACGGTATTGAAAATGTCCGCTGAACTCTCGAGGTTCGGAAGGACACGTTCGTTGTAGAGACCGTTGACATCATAGCGCATGGTGAGCGTGCTCTGCGTCATACCGACGAGATACAAACCGGGAAGACCGTTTTCTTCTGCCAAATGGCGCCAGGTCTTGATCCATTCCTGCACATGGGTATGGCGGAAGGGGTCATAGAGCACGAAGATGGGTTTGCCATCCACCGTCATATAACGCTTGTCCTTGAAGGCAGGAAGAAGACTCATAAAGTGCTGGATATCATCGTCCTTACCCGGATAGGTCTGTTCAGCAAGCATGGAATTCTCCTGAACGGCGGACTTGCGGTTCCAGGTCTTGTTAGACCATGAATGATTGGCCCAGCAGAGGCAGAAGGGAAAATCGGGTTTGCCACTCTCAACGACCTCGTTGAAAGGGCGTTCGAGGAGTTGGCGGCCATTGCCAAACCAATAGTGGTAATAGCAAAAACCTTCAACACCCGCCTCTCGTGCCAGTTGTGCCTGCTGCTCGCGCACTTCAGGAAGTCGCAGATCGTAGAAACCGAGGTCGGCAGGGATGCGAGGTTGCTGATGGCCACGGAACAGCGGTTTGGCCTTTGCCACATTCATCCATTCCGTAAAACCAGGTCCCCACCACTCGTCATTTTCGGGAATGGGGTGAAACTGAGGAAGATATAAAGCAATAATACGAGACATAGGAATGGATCAAGTGAAAAGTTATAAGTTATAAGTGAAAGTGAAGGATAGTTATCGTCTTCCAGAAAGGTATAAAGTATAAAGTATACCGGTATACTTGGTATACAAAGTATAATTCGAGTTTTGCCTTATTCGTCCAGAATCAGGTCCATCAGTGCTGAAAGATCATGCTGCTGGCGCTGGGCAACCTCGTAATAGCGACGAAGGGAACGTCCAGAGAGCGTATTGTAGTCGGCGGAGGTCAAACGGCACAACGCCGAATAGATGTCGCTGGTGTAATAAGGTGAGAACCAGATCGGTGCATCAGCGAGAATCTCGGGCATCGATGTGACATTGGACGCGAGAACGGGCTTTCCCCAACGCATGGCCTCAACAGGCGGATAACCAAAACCTTCGAAATAGGACGGGAAAAGGAAAGCGTGACAGTGCTTCTGGGCATTGATTAAATCGCTCTCTGAGAGATAAGGCAGAATCTGATGCTCAGCAAAGGCCGATGACGGATAACCCACCGTAACGAGTTTATACTGAGGATGTTCCTTGACGAAACGGGCAAAAGCCGCAATCGCCTTCTTCGCATTCTTCAGCTCGCGGTTGGTATTTGTCATCAGGATATACGGTGTCTTGCTTTCGATGAGCGCACGGAGTTCAGCGTTCTCAATCTCAGGCTGGCACTCCCCTACCCGCTCCGGACTCCACAGCACGCGGATGCGGTCTTCGGGGATATTCAACTGAAATTGGAGGCTGTAACGCGAGAAATCGGAAACGGTGACAAGTCTGGCATCGCTGTTTCGCTTGAGGAGTTCGACGATAGGCGTCATACGGTTCAGCGACTTCTTGTCAATGCCCATGATCTGACGTCCAACACGTTTTAGGAATCCCTTGACGCTGTCGAGCTTAAGGTAGTAGTTGAGGTGCTCATGAAGCACTTCCTCGTCGCAGAGATCGTGGACAACACAGATAACACGGCTATCAACCTTATCGACGTCATAGCGCGGTCCCCAATATTGGCCGCAACCGATGAAGAGCGTATCAAAATGCTGGTCGTGGATGACTTGCGAGAGCGTCTTTCCCGCAAGATCAACCTCTCCGGCAACTTTGTCAGCAAGAGCCTGAGGCGTCAGGTCGGCATAGGCATATTTCCCTACCGAGGAGTCGTGGGCCATCCACACCTCGTCCTCGGGTTTCAGGCTTTCGAGGAGAGTGTAGAATACTTTGCGGATGTACTCCTGAGCACCACCCACAAAGAACTGCGTTGTTACCAGGTCAAAGAGTATTTTCATAACCAACTGTTTGAAAGTTGACGCTCTTGCTTGCGAGAGCGGAGAATCTGTTGAAAATGAGTGAGAAGCCACCCCAATTCTGCCAGCCATGCTCCAGGTTTGTAAGCGCCATGACGGAGGTCATAGACATAAGAGCGGAGGAGCAATCGGAAGAACTTTCGGAAACCATAGCCAAGGCCGTGGTTGATATTGCAGAACTCGAGAACGACATCGCGGTGCAGGCGTTTCTGATTGAAAGCCCGGGCATTGCCATAGAGTCCGCGATCGTGCCACACCTGCGCCTTCGGAACCAAAAGCGTCTTGATATGGTGATATTGCAGACGATGGTAGTAGTTGTTGTCTTCGGAATAATGGAAGAAGAGCGGATTGAAACCGCCGATGGTCTCGACCATTTTCCGTGGCATCAGCCAGCAGGCAGCACAGATTTCCGTAGCCTCATATTTTGATTTCAGACGACCGAAATAGAGGTCGTCGAGGAGCATTTCTGCCTCGTTGGCCTTTGCGGTGAAAGCACCCGGACCACAGACCGTCGGCTTTACCTCGGCATCGATGGTATTGCGAAGAGACCAACGCACCATGGAGTCGATGTACTCTCCGGTTCCGTTGAGATGGAGGGGACATAACAGGCTTTCGCCATCGCTCTCCTTCAGGAGAAGTTCCATCGCATCAGGCTGTAAATAAGCATCTTGATTGAGGAGAAGGAAATAGTCTCCTTCGTTCTCCAAACCATATCGCAGCCCGACATTATTCGCCTGTCCAAAGCCGAGATTTTTCTCTTGGGGAAAAACCACAGCCTCGGGGAAGTGCTCTTGCACAAACTCCAGGGTTCCGTCTTTCGAACAGTTATCGATGACGACGGGAACGATGGGAACGGTACTTTGGCGCAACATCTCCAGACAGCGCTCAATCCAGCGCATGCCGTTGTAGGTGACGATGATGGCGAAAATTTTCATAGACGAATGCGGTAGCGGGTTACAATGAAATAGAGGATGGCAAGGATGATGGTGAAGGTGTAGGTGAAGGCAAAGAACCGGTAGTAGAAAATGCCGAACACCGGAATGCAGGCCATCAGGAAGATGAGGAGAATCTCTGAGATGTCGAAGATCTTTCGATGGGACGCACGGATGAGCAACAGTGCGAGAAGACTGAAGCAGGTCGTCCACAAGATCATTCCAATCGGGCTGATATCCAACATGATATCACCGAGGAACGTTGAGAATACGCTGATGAAGAATCCCTGCTGACCCTGGCGATACAGACGGCGGTCCATATCGGAATCCTGATGCTTGGTGTAGTGATAGTACATCGGGAATTCGCGTTCAGGAGCGAGTTCGTCATAGTTGGCATGGTCCCAGAAATAGCAGAAATTGATATAGCCCTGACCCGCGTATTGCAGGTTTCGGCCCGCTGCACCTTCGCTCTGATCTTCAAAACGAGACTGGCTCACCGCTGCCACATAGACCACGCCCAAGAGGACAATCGGCGCACCGATGATGAACAGCCAACGGCGTAAGGTCTTGGAAATGTGGGGCCAGAAGAAGATGAGGCAGAAAAGGTACATCTCTGCAAGATAGATGAGCTCGGTACGGTCTGCACCCTGAATACCGGCTATCGGCGCACTCAGCGAGGCGAAGAACAGGAGGAGGTTCCACCACCAGGCCTTCTTTCTGAAACAAAGATTATAGAAAAGGATAGGGATGCAGAGAATCGTCGAAACATTGAAATAATAGTAGAAACGCATGAAGAATCCCATACGCTCTGCCTTCAACTGTGCGGGGGTGGCATCACCGGAATAGACGGAGTTTCGCACATCAGCAAGATTTCCAGAGAGAATATCGAGCGTGGAGTCTGCTACAAGATAGAGATTGACGACGCTGACACCGATGAGGAAGAGGCTCAGCATGTCGAGCAGGAACGGTGACTTGCAGGTGATATCCTTGATTTCCTTGTCATAAACCAAATGGAACGGCACTATCGTCAGCGTCAGCATGGTACAATAGAGCAACGTCGGCAGAACCCCGAATTCAGCATCGTTGTTGTAATACAGAATACCACCGTCTCCCAACAGATCGCCGGCAATGAGAATGACGGCAAAGAGTGACACCATGGCATACAACCCACTGATATACACACACGCATCCATCCTCTGGTGCTTGCGCCAAAGGAGTACCGTGATAAGAGTAAACCAGATGAATGGGAGGAGGAACATGGAGGAGAGAGTTTATAAGGCTTCGCCTTGGTTTAAAGGTTTATAAAGGGTTTATGGGGTTTATAAGGTTTATAGGGTTTAAAGGGTTTATAGGGGTTATAGGGTTATCCTGCGGTGAAAATGCTCTTGATATGAAGGATGGAACGCCAGCCGAGGAAGAGGGACTTGGTCTGCATCTTGAAGAGATGGCGATAGGCGGGAATGAAAAGGTCGGCGATATAGCCTGCGGCAACATTGCTGGCGATGGCGACGAAGGCTGCTGCAAGGAAACCATATTTCGGAAGCAGCCAGAGGTTGAGTCCTACACAGACCACGCAGCCGAAGAGATCGCGGCAGATGGCCCACTTCTGCAAACCTTCGACAACGAGCATCGTACCTGCCGTATTGGAGAGCGCCACACTTGCTGCCTTGAAGGCCATAACCTGAAGGATGACGACTGCCGGCGCATACTTTTCGCCAAAGAGCGGAACGATGATCCAGTAACTCGCAAGGGAGGTGGCAACGCCGAGGAGAAGACTCAGCCAGACGCTGATATCCATAAACTGCTGGGCCTTCTTGAAATAGTCAGCTTCACTGCGTTCACGACAACGGGCGAGGACAGGAGCAATGGTTTGGGCAAGCATCATCGGCACATAAATCAGTACCTCGACAATACGACTCGCCGTACCGAAATATCCTACAGACTCGTTGTTGATGAGTTTGCCAATCATCACCTGGTCAATGCGCTGATAGATCATCACCGCCGCAGAGGTCAGCATGAGCGGAAAAGATTCATGGACGAGGAGGCGACAGCAATCGCGATCGTATTTCCACTCGCCCAGACGCCCGATCTTCTTTTGGTAGGAAACGATGTAGCCACCAGCAAGTAGCACATAGTCAAAGGTATAGGCCACCATGAACCAGGTGAGGCTCAAACCCGCGAAATACATCGCCACCTTGATGACCATTCCCACGAGCGTTCGGTTGATTTCGGTCTTTACGACATATTCGTTCTGGACGAGGGCAATGAAATAGTTGCGGATGACATTGAACGAACTCAACAAAATGCTGAGGGAGTAGAGGCAGATAACGGCAAAAGTATAGGTACTGGCCTCGTACTGCCATGCGGTCAGGACTACCGCCGCCATGGCGATGAGCGCAAAGAACACACGGAGACAGAAGGCGGTACCGAGGATGGTACGGAACTGTTCCGGATGACGGGCTTCCTCGCGAACCTCAATGTTATCCAGACCAAAGACTGCAAAGGTTTGGAAAAGAAAAACATAGCTGATGACATAGTTCATCAATCCGTACTGGTCAGGGCCCAGATAGCGTGCTACGAGGACACCAACGAGAAGACTTCCCGTAAGGTTGATGACCTTACCAAGGACACTCCAGCCGAGGTTTCGGAGGATATTTAATCGGGAAGCGGAGATATTGAACATGTTTTGTCAGGTGCGACTTTCGCCTCGCAAAGCATTGGAAATTATCGGGTTATCTGCGCCCAGATGACATGGCGCATATGGAATATCACGGAATAAAGCAGTGTGATAAGGAGTGTTGCCACGAAGAACAGAAAACGGTCAGGCCCCGTTCGCTGTGCAGGAATGGCAGGATTCTGGATATAGATGAAGGCTGGCGTTGCATCTTGCAGACGGGCCTTTGAACTCATATATTCCACCTTGACATTTTCGTAGAGATTCTTGGTGGCAATCATCTCTTCTTCCAGCATTTTTTCCTGCTTTGCCACGGCTGAAGATGTTGATTCCAGATGAGAATCGCAGAACGCCGAATAGGTATGCCAGGCTTTGAGATACTCCTGACGGAGACTGTCGGCAACATTCTTGAAGTGGTTCACCTCGGACTGCTTCTTCTTCGTTCGGTATTCGGCGATGAACTTCAGAAGGAATTCCGTCTGCGCCTTGCAAACCTGCTGGCACACCAACGGATCGTCAGCAAGGACATTCATATACATCGAAGCACGGCGAACGTCATAGCGGAACTTGATATTTTCCTTAACGTCCTTCATCAAAGTATCAAGGGCCAGGGACGGACGCATGGGGTCGTGGTCTTTGGCCGTCAGGGGAACGTGGTGTTTGCGGATATATTCGCCATAGTACATTTCCTTGCCCTCACGGGTTGTAACCTTGGTCCAAACGGCATTGCAGAGGAAGCGATTCTCTTTGACGATATCGTCATAATCCTTGATGTAGGCATCGTAAATACGCTGAGGATCACCGATGTTGACATTCAACTGAACACCCGCCTTCTTCATACTCGCAGCGATATAGGAGTTCTGCTCCAATATCATCTTGCTCTCGCTGTGGTACGAGCGGGGAAGGAAAATAATCAAAGCACCAGCACAGACAGCCACAACCAGCAGATTGATGAGAATCTGCCACTTGTGGTTCCGCACGGTGTCAGCAATGAGGGACAGGTCAATGTCTCTCACTGGCTGTAAATTTTTCTTTTCCTTCATAAAACGAAAGACTGGCTTCTTTTCGTTGAACTTAGTCTTCGTCAGCGGCTAAATCATCTTCAACCTCCTCGTCGTCTTCCTGAACTTCACCGGCACTCATCTTGGCAAAGATTTCCTTGCGGAACAACCAGACGATGCTGAAGAAGATAGCGAGGCAGCACATAAAGGCTACGAAGATCATGCGCTTGGGACCAGCAGGCTTTACGGGAACGCTGGCCACCTCGAGGACGGTGAAGGCAGGAGTACGTTCCTGCACCTTTGCCTTGGCACTCTGTAACTGTGTACGGAGAGCATTATAGGTAGAATAGGCACCTTCCATTTCATTCTCGAGGTCACTTTCTTCCGTGCTCACAACCGCCAAAGCAGCCTCCTGGTGCGTATCGGCATAGGCTGCATATTTACGCTGAGCCTTGACATAGGCGTCATAACTTTCCTTCACAAGCTGCTCATAATAAGCCTCATCGACATGTGCCTTGTTCGTACGGTAGTTCGTGATGAACTGTTGCAGACGAACGCGAACACTGTCAGCCATCGTTGCAGCAACGAGGGCATCCTGGTCAGTCACCTGAATACAGAGGACATCCGTCTTGTTATCAATGGAGCACACGATATTACTCTTCACCGTCTTTACGAGTTCGGTCTGACGGCGGGTCAGGCGGAACGGATTGAGACCGTGAGGATGCTCGTCATTGATGAACTGCGAACCGGCACCAGCGGCAATGGGCTCTTCTTTTTCCTTGAAAAGCGACTTGATCTTGTTCACCATAGGATCCCAGGGAGCATATTTCTGATGCTCCATGAGGTAGGTGTAGTAGTCGGTTTTCACCTTCCCGTCAGCTGTCTCTACAGCGATACTCATCAAACTGACAATGAAATCGTTGCTGTCGAAAAGGTCAGGATACAGCTGCGGAGAGATAGCATCGGTGGAATTTCCCGTTGCCAGATCGACACCGAAGTTGGAGGCAATGGTGGCGAGGGAACTGATGCTTCCTCCAGCCTCTTCCTCAGGAGCCATACGGACCTGCGCCTTGTAATAGCGGGGAATCTGCACGATGAACAGGGCAGAGAGGATGAAGACCACGATCGTGTTGATGACGATAAGAAGCTTGTGCTGCCAGCAGCGACGCACAATACCCAGAAGACTTATTGTCGTTGTTTTCATTCTGAATTGTTTTCTTATGATTATTTGTGAAGTTTCAAAAGTCGGAAGATGTTTTCTTGCGTACATACGCACACATTAAACGTGGCAAATTTACAAAAATTGTGCGAAACTGCTGTTATAAACTTTCAGAAAAACTCTTTTGCCTCCACTTTCACCTATAATATTATTAAAAAGGTTTGGTCATGTGGGCTTTTTGGCTTAATTTTGCACGGGGAATAATGTGTACCCTCCAAACAAGTTTTCAAAACACCAAAAACAATAGAATGAAAGCCTCAATCCAGACCCTCAACTCAGCAGCAGACAACATCCGCGTTCTTGCTTGCAGTATGGTAGAGAAAGCCAACTCTGGTCACCCCGGTGGTGCCATGGGTGGCGCTGATTTTGTCAATGTCCTTTTTAGCGAGTATCTCACTTTCGACCCCGATCAGCCTACTTGGGAATGTCGTGACCGCTTCTTCCTCGATCCCGGTCACATGAGCCCCATGCTCTATTCCCAGCTTGCCCTCATCGGACGTTTTACCCTTGAAGAACTCCAGAGTTTCCGTCAGTGGGGAAGCGCTTGTCCCGGACATCCTGAAAAGGATTTTACCCGTGGCATCGAAAACACTTCCGGTCCTCTCGGTCAGGGTCACGTCTTCGCTGTCGGTGCTGCCATCGCAGCAAAGGCAATGTACGCCCGCACCGGTAACCCTGGTTTCAAGAAGGAAAAGATTTATGCTTACATTTCTGATGGAGGTATTCAGGAAGAAATCAGCCAGGGTAGTGGCCGTATGGCAGGTACCCTCGGTCTGAACAACCTCATCATGTTCTATGACTGCAACGAAATCCAGCTCTCTACAAAGACCTGCGAGGTAACTTGCGAAGATACCGTTATGAAGTATCGTGCATGGAACTGGAACGTCCTTGAAATCAACGGTAACGATGCCGCTCAGATCCGCGAGGCTCTCGATGCTGCTCTTCTCGAAGAAAACCGTCCGACCCTCATCATCGGTCACTGCGTCATGGGCAAGGGTGCTCGTCAGGCAGACAACTCTTCTTACGAGGCTAACTGCAAGACTCATGGTGCTCCTCTCGGTGGAGACGCTTATCGCAACACCGTCCTCAATCTCGGTGGAAATCCCGACGCTCCCTTCGTAATCCGTCCTGAAGTTGAAGAACTCTATGCTGCTCGTACTGAGGAACTTCGTGGTATTGTTGCAGAACGTCATGAAGAAGAAAGATCATGGGCAGAGGCAAATCCTGAAAAGGCTGAAAAGCAGAACCGTTGGTTCAGTGGCGCAGCTCCCGAACTTCCCTGGGATAGCGTTGAACAGAAGCCCAATGCTGCAACCCGTGCAGGTAGTGCAACCGTTCTTGGTATGCTCGCCAAGAACTGCGAAAATATGATTGTAAGTTCTGCCGACCTTTCCAACAGCGACAAGACCGACGGCTTCTTGAAATATACAACGAACATCACCCGCGAGAACTTCGGCGGTGGCTTCCTCCAGGCTGGTGTCAGCGAATTGACCATGGCTTGTATCTGTATCGGTATTACCCTCCACGGTGGATTCATCACGGCCTGCGGTACTTTCTTCGTCTTCTCAGACTATATGAAGCCCGCCATTCGTATGGCTGCCCTCATGCAACTTCCCGTGAAGTTCATCTGGACCCACGATGCCTTCCGTGTTGGTGAAGACGGTCCTACCCATGAGCCCGTTGAGCAGGAAGCACAGATCCGTCTTATGGAGAAACTTCACAACCACGCTGGCCGTCCCTCAATGCTTGTTCTCCGTCCTGCAGACGTTCACGATACTACCGTTTGCTGGCACATGGCAATGGACAACATCTATACTCCTACCGGCCTCATTCTCAGCCGTCAGAACATCAAGGATCTCCCCGCTGGAACTGACTACAACAGCTGGCAGGGCGGTTACACGGCTCTCCCTTGCGAGAACCCCGATGTTGTTCTCGTGGCTAACGGTTCTGAAGTCAGCACTCTCGTTGAAACCGCTGCTCTTCTTGCTGCTGACGGCATCAAGGCTCGCGTTGTCAGCGTTCCCTCAGAACAGCTCTTCCGTGACCAGCCTGCAGAATATCGTGAAAGCCTTATTCCCACGGGTGCCAAGGTCTTCGGTCTCACCGCAGGTCTTCCCGTTAATCTTGAAGGCCTCGTAGGTGCCAACGGCCGTGTTTTCGGTCTCGATCACTTCGGAGAATCAGCACCTTACACCGTTCTCGACGATAAGTTCGGTTTCACTCCCGCTCATGTTTACAATGAAGTAAAAGCATTCCTTTAATATGATTGGATTAGCAAGTGACCACGCTGGTTTTGCCTTGAAGCAGTTTGTTAAGCAATACCTTGAAGAGAAGGGCCTCGAATGGAAGGACTATGGTACCTATTCAGAAGAGTCCTGTGACTATCCCGATTTTGCCCATGCCCTCGCCAATGGTATGGCCAACGGTGAGTGCGAACGCGGCATTGCTATCTGCGGTTCCGGCGAAGGTATTTCCATGACACTCAACAAGCACCAGCACATCCGTGCCGCGCTGGTCTGGATTCCAGAAATCGCCCATCTCTGCCGCCAGCACAACGATGCCAATGTTCTCGTGATGCCTGGACGTTTCATCAGCGAAGAGACTGCCCGCGCCATCATGGATGAATACTTCAGCACCCCCTTTGAAGGAGGTCGTCACATCCGCCGAATCGAGAAGATTCCAGTTCCAAGCGTCGAATAACGATAACCATATTAGTCAAAATAGCAAGGGAAAGTGCTGATTTTCAAAAAAAATCGGCTAAACTCTTTGTTTATTAAGAAGAAAGCCTTAAATTTGCACCCACTTTGCACCTGATGACAAGGTGGCACACTAATCAAAAGCAAAACATCTTAATAATAATATAAAAAATGACTAAAGCAGATATCGTTAAAGAAATTTCCAAGAAGACGGGAATTGACAATGCTACCGTTCTTGCTTCTGTTGAAGCCTTTATGGACACTGTAAAGGAACACATGGCAAACGAAGAAAACGTATACCTCCGTGGTTTCGGTAGCTTCATCATCAAAAAGCGCGCTCAGAAGACCGCTCGTAACATCTCTCAGAATACCACGCTCATCATCCCCGAGCACAACATCCCCGCATTCAAGCCTGCAAAGACTTTCCTCGCACAGGTTGCTGGCGAATAATCATTCTGAAAGCTACAAGCGCTCTCGTTTAGAACACGACCATATTAACTAGTTAAAATATTTTCATTATGCCTAACGGAAAGAAGAAGAAGAGACACAAGATGTCTACTCACAAGCGCAAAAAGCGTCTGCGCAAGAATCGTCATAAGAGCAAGTAAGTCTTGACTCTTTTGGCTAAGAATAAAAAAAGTTAAAAGTTGGTCAGGACTCTCTATAGATACTCCCCGCTTTTAACTTTTTATTTTTTGATATTGGCACCCCGCCAATGAACCTTTAACCATTAACCCATAACTTAACACATGACAAGCGAAGTTATTGTTGATGTTCAGAAAAACGACATCTCCATTGCGCTCCTTGAAGACGGAAAACTCGTTGAGTTTCAGCAGGAGGGTCGCACGGAACAGTATGCCGTCGGCAACATCTATCTCGCCCGCGTACGCAAAATCATGCCCGGGCTCAACGCTTGCTTTGTCAATGTGGGACACGAACGAGACGCCTTTCTCCACTATCTTGATCTCGGTGTACGCTACCGACAGTACGAGCACTTCCTTTCGCTCTACTCCGACGGAAAACGCAAGCCTCTGCCTCTCCACAAACTCCCCAAGCAGGAAAACACGGAAAAGGACGGCCAGATTCAGCACACCGTAAAACCTGGTGACGAAGTCCTCGTTCAAATCGTCAAGGAACCCATCTCGACCAAAGGTCCTCGTATCACTTGCGAAATTACCTTTGCTGGACGCTTCCTCGTGCTCATCCCCTTCGCTGATAAGGTTAATGTCAGCAACAAAATCAAGAGCGATGCTGAACGTGCCCGATTGAAACAACTCGTTCACCGTCTCAAGCCCAAAGGTTTCGGCGTCATCATCCGTACCGTCGCTGAAGGAAAGCGTGAAGCTGAACTCCAGCAGGAAATCGAACTGCTCGTTCACCGCTGGGAAGAGACCGTCGCCCGCATCCAGAATCATAATCCTCAGGACAAGGCCACTCTTGTCTACGAGGAGACAAGCCGTACTGTAGGTCTGCTCCGTGACCTCTTCAACCCTTCCTTTGAAGCCATTCATGTTAACGATGAACAGGTCTTTAACGAGGTCAAGGAGTATGTCAGTCTCATCGCCCCCGAATGCAAGAATGTCGTTAAGCACTATCAGGGAAAACTCCCTATCTTCGACAATTTCAGCGTTACCAAGCAGATGAAGTCGTCCCTCGGACGAACAGTTACCTACAAGCACGGCGCTTACATGTACATTGAGCACACTGAGGCTATGCATGTCGTTGACATCAACTCTGGCAACCGCTCCAAAGCCGTTGAAGGCCAGGAGGTCAATGCCCTCGATGTCAATCTCGCTTCCGCCGATGAACTCGCCCGCCAGTTGCGACTCCGCGATATGGGAGGCATCATCGTCGTTGACTTCATCGATATGCAGCAACCCGAAAGTCGTCAGGCACTGTACGAACGCATGGTAGAGAATATGAAGAAGGACCGCGCCAAGCACAATATCCTTCCGCTCTCCAAGTTCGGTCTCATGCAGATTACCCGCCAGCGTGTACGTCCTGCAATGGATATTAAGGTCGAAGAAACCTGTCCCTCTTGCGGTGGAACGGGAACAATCAAGGCCAGCATTCTCTTCGTCGATATTCTCGAAGGAAAGATTCGCCGTATGAGCCAGGACATGGGTTTGAAGAGCTTCCGTCTCCACGTTCACCCGTTTGTTGAAGCTTATGTAAAGCGCGGCCTGTTCAGCATTGCCCGTCGCTGGAAAGTACATTACGGAATGGGAATCAGCGTTATTCCCGATCAGTCACTACCCTTCCTCGGATATAAATTCGTCGATAAGAAGGGAATGGAGATTGACATGCGAGAGGAACATGAGAACCTCTGATTTCACCCACAGATAAAGTAAAGTAAAAACAACTCCCCTGCAGACATCGCGTTTGCAGGGGAGTTTTGTATGTATGAAGCCTCTCGTTTCCTTTCTTGAGTGCACAGGTTTTCAGGAAAGAGACTATCAGAGTTATCGAGCCAACTGGAACTTAAGGTTGATACCGAAGTCCTGGGTGGTTGTAGGATAACTGCTGGAAGTCAGGAGAGGACGGTTCAACTGACGGTCGTAGAAGAGAGAGAGAGTCAGATAACGTGATACAGCATAGTCAGCAGAGAAACTAACCTGAACGGCACGCTGGCCACTGGTAGCCTGGCTGAGTTCGGTCATGATGTTACGCTGGATCGCACTCTGATCACGGTAGGTGATATCGAAACGGATATTGAGGGAGTGTGAGAAGTTGTCCTTACTTCCACTACCACCCGTCTTCTTCATCGTACGGGATGCACCTTCATCATCATCGTCATCATCGCCACTTCCCTTGGACTTCGGAGCCTTGCGGCCGCGAGAACGGGTGTTGTCTGCGCCGAAGAGTTTGAAGTCATTGATCTTATAACCCATACCTATAGTGAAATCCTTGGAGAGGGTTTCGGTAATCTGCTGAGAGGTCATAGACAGAGCCAATACGCGGGTACGCTTGTATTCCACCTTCGCTGTCATATCATTCTTGAAGGTCATATCAATACCTGCAAGAGGAGACAGAGCCTCGTTGATGCTGACAGTTGAAATATCAAACATTGAAGACGGAGTGGGAAGACCTGAGGTTACATCGGTAACGAAGCCGAGGCCATCCATATACTCGTGATAAGAGGTGAACGAACTGTAGTTTCCAACAGCATAGGTACACTTGTACGCATGGTTGAGATTGAAACTCTTGAAGATTTTCTTCATACGCGGGAGTTTTGCAAGACCGGCGTAAGATACATTCCAGTTCGGAAGGAGACGGCTGATGTCAGGGAAAATGTCGAGACTGTTGCCTCCAAGATAGGAGCCGAGGAAGGCAGGAATCATAACATCGGAAGAATACGCATCAATCGTACCATTGGCAGGATTGAAGGACTGACCAGCGAGGATTGTTCCAGCAGGATATTTTGAACCGGAGTACTGGCGTTCAACACGTTCGCGGTAACCGCTAAGACTATGCAGGAAATCCTGGAAAGTAGAACTGTTATAGCCATTATCAGCACGTCCACTACCACGGAAGAGGGTTCTGAGACCGATCGTCGTCATGGTAAACGAACCCGTCTGAGTGGTCGGCATACCTTCGTACATATACTGCACGGTCTTCGAACTATTGGTTGTACGATTTGCAGTAATGTTAATCTTGAAGTCACGGAAAGGTTCTACGGTGGCCTTAAGATCGAGAGCTTCATTACCCGTCAGGGTTGCAGGAGAAACGATACTGTCAGAGCAAAGCAACCAACCGCGGTCTGCTGCCTTTTCAATATAGTCCTCTCCCGTCAGACCGAAGGCAAAGTCAAGACCAGGAGCCCACAGACCACCGACCTTGCTTTCACCCAACATATCGCCAACATTAGGCAAGAAGCCAGGGAGTGACATGTTCTGGGTATTCTTGTAGGAGACATTGACATTACGGACCATCATGAGGAAACGAGCACCATATTGCAAACTCTTATACCATTTCTTTTCCTCGGTACGAGCCTTGGGCTGAACGGTGAGTTTCAACTTGACAGTATCGCGTGTGGTCACTTCTATTCGGTTTCCATCAAGAACCTTGTATCTTACCGGATAACGGCTTCCATCCCAACGGATAGCGACAACGCGAAGGTTCTTTGACTTCTGGTTGTGAGGAACAACAACCGTAGTATCTGCCTTCAAGGTTATCTCCTTCTCGAAGACCTTGGGCTTTTCGGGTTGACGGCCTTTCGCTTTCTTGTTGGTTCCCGTAAACATCTTGTTGGTGTTCTTGAGGAATCCCCAGTGGTTGTAGAGAGTCTCGAAATTAATCTTCGCGTTACCCGACATGTTACGACTGTTGGAAATGGCATTACCCATGTTCGTACCATCGTTCAAGTCAGAACCACGGTTCCAATTATAAGTAGCGGTGTACTTCACATCGGAGGTTACCCAGTCGAGAAGAGGAATCTTGTTCAAAGGAAGATTCCAGGACAAGTCTGTACTTTGCTGATAGGTCAACGGAGTACCGAAATTGCGGATACTCTGCTTAACAGAATCCTTCCATGCGGTATAGGAATCCGGATAGAGATCCTTATTTACGGCAACATAAGGTTGCTGGATCTCTGCATTCGTACCACTCTGGAAACTAAAGTGAATAGCCTTTGTGGGATCCCAACGAAGGTTGAAACTTCTGTTCCAAAGGAAGTCACTGGAGAAGCTGAGGGGAAGGCTTGTATTATCCAATTGCTCCATATCACGTTCTTGAAGTTCAAAATAAGAACGGGTGATGTCGGAGTTGAAAGAAAGACTCTGGGGCAAATAGTTCAAGCCAAATTCCTTGGGAAGTTTAAGCCAGTTGGACTTAGACTTGATGAGTTTCTTCAAGGGTTCAACGGCCTTGACTGCCGGGCTGTAGGAATAGGCGAAATTGAGTTTCCAGTTCTCATCGCGCTCCCATGCTGTGGTCTCACCAGAGGTATGACGGAGAGAGTGAGCATAACTTGCAGAGAAGTTGCTGAGGTCATAGGGCATGGGGTGACTCTTGGTCACACGATTGAAACGGAAATTGCTAATACTGAAATTCTTGGAAATAATAACCTTATCAGCAATGTTACTCAAAGAATCACGCTCCTGCTTGTTGGCACAACCATCCAAAGCCTCAGACATCGACATATCGGTATCAAGAGGATTGTACATCGGCACGGTCTTCTGCTTACTATAAGAATAATAAATAGGAGCATTCAACTTTACCTTGGCTGGGAGGAACTTACCACCTTCAACATTGGTAGTAACACTGTATTCTACGAGATCGTCATCACGACGCATGCTGACGGTCTCTTCCAAACCACCGAAACCGCTGGTCTCTACATGACCGGAGAAGTTGACAGAGGCCAAATCAGAGAGCTGGATGTTCAACTGAGCACGAGCAGCCCAACCACCATTGTTGGCAAACTCCTGAAGACGAAGTTCATTGGCCCAAACTTCAACACTCTTTACGGAACGGGAATTGTTGCGGACACCAATCATGATGGTCTTGACTTCGCCAAGAGAGGGATTACCCTGAACGCTGATCTTGTTGGAAGGATTATCCTCATCATACTCCGTATAGAGATTGGAGAAACCAATGAGACCGAGAGCCTTCTGCTTATTACGGTTCTTCTTGGCTGTGGTAAGGAGATCAAGGTCAATATCGAGCATATTGTCAGCCGGCCATACAGCCTTCTGACCTGCGGAACCGGAATAGAGACCTTCAGGAGTGATGCTAAGAGGTATTTCGTATTCGTAGAAATTATTCTTGTAGTCACTACCCAAGCGGAGGAAGAGGCTTATCTGACCATCCTCGAGGTTCGTCTCGTCCTCGGGAAGTGCATTGGCATGAACAAAGAGCTGGAGATGCTTGTAACGGCGCAAATCAAGAGTTGTATTCTTGTAAACCGCACGGGCGTCACCGGAAGCGAGATTCTTAACCGTCATTGCAAGTGACTGCTCGTTGTTCTGGAGAACGACAGCATTTCCTGGATCGATAACACGGCTGATTCCAGGAGGCAAGACGTAGTTAACAGGAGTCTTTTCGTTATTTTCCTCAAAGTTTACAGCACTGACAGCAAGACTACCGCTGGCAGCAGGAGCCTGACCGTTATAAAGCGCCTGCTCATAGCTTCGCCACTCACCACGGATAAGGTTCATCGTAGCAAAACGAAGGATGGTGGGATTCTCAAAGCCCGTCATAAACATACGCATGAAACGTATGCTGGAGAAATCATTGATTGAACCTTCCTTGCGTTCATACTCATCGAGAGGGATACGGAAGAGGTACCAACGGCACTCGTTTGTATTTCCATCACGAGTCTTAACACTAGCTACACGGCTGTCGACGATGTAGTTCTGACCGACTACCATCGCCTCGGGAGAAATGCGAACATGGTACTGATAGTACTTTTCGTATTCGTTGAGGGTATAGTCGGAATTGATATCTTCTGCATCCGGAGTGGTCTTGTAAGCGGTAGAATAGTTTTCAGGACCGCTATTGGAAGCCACAGAGTTGCCATTGGGATTATTGATATACTTGTAACGGCCAATGATATCAGTCTGAAGATCGTCCCAGTCAGTACCACGGAAATAGTGATATTGGTCGCCGGAAGGGCTCTTAAGGAGTGAGTCATAAACCTCAGGACGCACGATGTTCTGGAGTTGGTCAAGATACTCCTTATATATACCAAAGGAGCGCTCCTCTTCAGAAGTAAGACCATTGAAACCAACATCCTGACGCTCGCGAGCTCCATTGGAAGTATTGAAAGCATAGGTTACGCTGGACTGATTGGGAACACGACCCCAAATAGTCTCAGTGTACTGGCTGGCATCGCCGTCAGCAGGAAGACCACTCTCGTAGAACTTCTTACCATCCTTCAAGACATCCTCGGAAATTTCACCAAGATTGAAATAGAGATCACCAGTGTGCATTGAAGGTGTCTCACCTTTACTATAATCTGCACTGGTAATGGTTCCGTCATATTTGAGGAAGGGATCCATCATCCAGAACTCGATATACTCGATATTAGCCGTCTCGAAATCACTAGTATCCAGTTTACGCATCATACCACCCCATCGCTTAGCAGGGTTGTTAAGGTGGCCATTGACATCAACATCGGGATCTACATTATACGGACCACGCTCATTGGGATAGTAAGCGAGGTTGAGAATGCTCAGTGTGGATGCATCCTGATAGTTGATGCTCTTGTTGGGGAAAAGTTCGGTAATGGGAACTTCACGAACATCAGGACTGGAAAGCTGCTTCAGGTCACTCTTGATATAACCAGGAGTAAGACTACTGCTTCGACGAGTAAAGAGAGGATCGATGTAGTACCAAGAGAGCAAAGCACGATTATATCCATAACGGGGGTCGTTAGAGAGACGGCTCTCGGTGAACATACTTGGCGTGCTGGAGATAATCCATTCAGAAGGCTGGCCAACAGCAATTTCAGACTTGGAATTCTCAAAGTCATCGATGTAGGAAGCGTTACCCTGAGCGCCCTTGTTGGCACCAGCAATAAGCTGGGCAAATTCTGCACTGAAATTAATGCTTGAAGGTGCGGTAGCATTAATGAAGGGAACATGGAGAAGAAGGTCTGTAATCCACTGACTTTGCTTCTTCCAGGAAATGTTACCACCCCACAGGGTATTGTTCAAAGGTTCTTCACCCATAGCAACCTTGGTTGTAAGGGGTTTTTCACCCAAATGCATAATGGTAGCACCAATACTGAAGTCCTTGGAGAAATCGTATTTCAAGCCGAGACCGACCATGGTCTTTCGCTGCATACCATAGTTTTCATTGGACTCTACAGAACAGCTGATACTTGTACCGGCATCAATAATACTCTTGTTCAAAATCTTTACAATACCGGAATTATAGTCCACGCTATAATCGGTACCTTCCGTAAGTGTCATACCACCAGCGGTAACAACAACGCTTCCCTTTGGAATCTGGGTGGTTCCAAGGCTGATTTCGTCACTCTTGGAAGCTTTGTACTCACCAAGAATGAGGAACTTGTTATGCTCTGCAATCTGCTTGGCTATGGTCTTGGTAGAGTCGTAGAGTTCCTGATAGCAGTAGTTATCAGCAAGCGCATCGTTTCCGATGACCTTGCGAAGATGGCTTCCGAAAGGTTCAACAACGGGGAAGAATACAAGACCTTCAGTCGCATTGACGGTATAGCCTTCCACATAGTCGAAGTAACCGTTAGGATTAGGCTTGTTATTGTTGTCAATACGGTCCATGTTCAGCAAGGTGAGCAAACGCTTATCCTTGAGACCAGGTTCGGGAAGATAGGAAAGATAGACACCGGAAGTATCGCTGAGAAGTTTGATGTCGAGCTTGAACTTTTCCTTCTGCAACTGACGAGCACCGAGGTAATAAACATTACGCATCATAAGGTCCCAGTTTCCCATAGCGGGCGTACAAGCGGTATTCTTCAAGGTCTTAACGATAAGAGCCTGCGTGTTGTCCTTTCGGTCCGTAGAGAATTCACCCACCTGGTAGGTCTGACCACGATAAGTGTACTCAAAGGCAACAGCGAGAACCTGATCAGGCTGCAATGCTGTTTTCAATGAGATGTAACCCAAAGCACTGTTGAGGGTATACTCGTTGGTGTTGAGGAGACGGGCACTTTCTAGTTTTTCATAATCAGTTCCACCAATAAGGCCGGCACCGTCAAGAGCGGCAGTGGCCATTGAGATATCTCGTGCATCACCCAGATAGCTGTTAATGTACTGATACTCATCATTGGCGTTGTTAGAAGGAACACGATCGCCACCAGGCCCCCAGAGACTGCTGGAAACATGATCGCGTTCACCGATATCGGTCAATGCGATAAGGTTTCGGGTATTCTGGGTCTGTCCGTTCTTGTTAGTCAGCCATATTTCAATACGATTGATCGTGACACCACTCATAATATTGGGAAGGGTTCCCATCCACTGGTCATAGTTGTCACGGAAATAGTGAGCAAGGAAGAAGTGGCGGTTCTCGTTGTATTCGCTGGCACTAAATTCGTACTCAGTTGTCTGAACACCGTTCTTAGAAGTCACGGTATTGCTGGCAGACTTTTTCTGAGCCACCATAGTCTGAACGGTAAGGTGACCAAACTGCATATCTGTACGAATACCAAAGAGACTATTGGCACCACGAATCAAACTGGACTGGGTAGGCATAGAAATATAACCTGCCTCAAGGAGCTTAATAATCTCATCCTCCTTACCTTTGTAATTAAGGTTCAGGTTCTGGGTGTCGTAACTGGCCGTAGCCTCAGAGTTGTAGTCGAACTTCATGTTAATCTTGTCGCCCACACTACCATTGAGGTTCAAATTAATCTTCTCATCGAGATCAAAGCCGAAAACCTTACGATTACGCTCAGAAAGGGATGGGTTATCGGTGAACTTGAGATTACCACCAATCTTCAACTCTGCACTACCCTGAGTCTTAACACGTACACCGCCAGGACCGAATATCTTGTCAGCAGGACCGAGATCAAAGTGCATATCGGTAAAGTCGAACTTCTCCTTACCGCTGGCAGCAAACTCGTCAGCATTCTTTTTCTTAAAATACTTCTGCATGGACTGTGCAACGGCCCAGTCCTCATAATCTTTGTAGTCCATGAAGAAAGGAACATAGAGGAATGTTCCGCTGGCAGAGGAAGTACCGCTTACTGTACCACCACTCGTACTACCACTCTGGCCGCCTATGAGTTGCGTACCATAGCGATAGGTTCCGCTTGTTTCATCATAGAATACATCCGTCTTGATATTCTCAGGATCTCGTAGGTCACCACTTTTCTTATCTTCAATTCCTTCGTTAGGAACAGTATGGCGCACATGGAACGGAACGATGGTATCCTCGGGGGCAGGAGGTGCAATCTCGAGGACAATATCATCGACCGAATCCCAGCGAGGCTCCGACCTATATGCAGCAGCAATGCTCACGACACCAGAAAGTGTCGCGAGCATTACAGCTAGTATGTATAGATATCGCTTCATTTCAATTATTTCATTTCCTTCAAAGCCTGTTTGATAATCTGCTGGACAGCAAGGCCGGGCTGTGACTTAAGAATACTGGCAACGGTCTTACGAACAGCACCAGCCTGGAAGCCAAGAATGGTAAGGGCACCAATTGCTTCTTCAGCAGCTTCCTTATCGGCAGAAGAAATGCCACCACCCTTTGCTGGAGTCAGTTCTATTGCACCACCAGCCAACATCTGCGCTACCTTATCCTTAAGATCAATGATGATGCGGGCTGCAGCTTTAGGACCAATGCCTTTAACACTCTTCAGCATACTTACCTGCTCGTTCTGAATAACATCGGCAAGTTCTGCAGGGGTAAAGGCAGAAAGAATCATTCGCGCAGTCTGGCCTCCAACACCATTCACAGAGGTCAGTGCCTCAAACAGAGAACGTTCTTCCTTTGAGAAAAAGCCATAGAGGTCGTGGGCATCTTCGCGAATAACTTCGCAAACATAGAGTTTTGCAGTTTCTTTACCTTGGAGGAAAGAAAAAGTATTGAGGGAAATAGACACTTGATAGCCTACTCCGCCAGCCTCGATAACGGCCTCCGTCGGAGTAAGTTCATCAACATATCCTTTTAAGTGTGCAATCATTTGTTATTTTCGCTTTTTTCAAACCGCGTTTTACTTCAACGCTTTTTATATTTCTTATACTAAGAAACAAAACGCAAAAATACACTTTTTATTGTGCGTAAGGCTGGAAAAACTCAAAAAAACAACAAAATATCGACTTATTCTCTCTCTATTGCTGTATTTATCGTGCAGAACAAAGCATTATCTCCTTCTTCTCAAAAATTTCTTGGAGAGTTCTTTTGAGAACTCATTCATCGCTTTATCAAGAATCTTGGCAGCACCAGGACCACCACACATACCATCAACCTCAGCCCAAAAAGCAGCACTATGATCAAGATGTTTGAGATGCGAAAGTTCATGTTTCAAAACATAATCAACCAGGTGACTCGGAGCCAGCAGAATCCAAAGAGAAAAGTTAACATTTTTCTTAGAGGAACAACTACCCCATCTTGAACTTACATCTTTGTAGGTGACGCGATTATAATTGAGAGTATAAGTTTGCGAAAACTGTAGGAGCCTTGGTGTAACCAAACGTGGGCAGAACCATCGAAGAGTTTCGGCAATGACTTTATTAAGCCATTCCTGGACCTGATAATCGCTGAATTTTATTCCCTCAGGTAAATAGATTTCTGCTTTTCCTCGTCCGTTCTCAATCGCCATACGACTCTGAGCGGCAGTACGACCTGCTTGCTCCGTCAGAGTCAAGGAGAGCAGGTCTGTATTGATGCTAAAATCAGAGGATATTTGTAAACGCATGGACGAGTTGATGATGAATTATCGGCAAAGATACGACATTCCTCGCAAAAGTCCAACAAACGCTTGCCTTTTCCACAAAAAACTCGTAAATTTGCACGCAAATTTTCAGGAGAAGCAACAAAACTCCAAACCTTTACAACTTCTGTATGAAACAAATCCTCCTCATATTTTCACTCTTTATTCTTTCACTTAGCGCTTCTGCCCAACTCACACATTTAGTCGTTGAGACGATAGATGGTGAAGCCATAAAATGCCGTACTGCCGACATTGACCGAATGGTAATTCCGGCAGATGTGGATTCTGTGACACTCATCACGTACAGCGGCGAGGAAAAAGGATGGTTTGGGCAGGAAATTGTCAAAATGCATGTCGATCAGACTGCAATTCCTCTTGTGAATTACAAGGTGCGCTGTGAGAATGACTATGTCTTTGACTTCCTTAGATTTACGAAATATGATCCTGAGGACTATTCTTATACAGAAGTCTTCAATTATGCGGTTGCGAATGAGCGCCGAGACTGGCCGAATCCCATAGTCATTCGTCTGGAAGATTTTTCGCTTGGTTTTAACAACAAGCCAACACATAATAACCCGATAATTTATTCACATAACGCTGATTTCTCTTCTTCAAAACAAGACCATCTCACTGGCGATTCCCTAGTAATCTGGAATGTCATTCCCGGCGATACACTCTACTATCAAATTTTGGGATTCGATGAAAGTACCGTCATCCAGCAAGGATGGGCTGCGATGCAAGGTCGCGAGAGAATGATCTATGCCCCAAGTGTTGACAATATCCGCGATCTCGGAGGTTGGCCTACTGAGGATGGCGGGCATCTGCGTTATGGCTGCTTCTTCCGTGGTTCTAAATTCCAGGATGCCATAAAGAATTATATCAGTGACGAAGACATCGTCCGTCTGCGTGAATTAGGCATTCTGTGCGAATTAGACCTGCGTGGTGCAACGGAAGCCTACGGAGGAAATTACAGTGAAAAGTATTGTCGTCTAGGAAAGGATATTCCCTATGTTCTTATCGGTCACGGTTGCTATTCATACATGAATGCTGTCAAGGAATACCCGGACTATATTCGCTACACTTGGAATCTCATCCGCTCGTATGTGTTAGCGCACAAACCGATTTATTTCAATTGCTCTCGTGGCTGCGACCGTGCAGGAACTTTTGCTTTCTTGCTTGAAGGCGTTCTTGGTTTAAGCGAAAACAATCTCAACCTCGATTATGAAATGAGCAGTTTCTGTGGCGATGCCGGCTTCCGCTCTCGTAACGAAGTAACGATTGTCCCCGATTATGATTTCGGTGGAATGGTAAACTACATCAAATCACTTGACGGCGAAACTCTTCGAGACAAATTTGAGACATTCTTTGTAGATATCTGCCTCATTTCCAGAGAAGATATTCAGGCACTCCGAGATTGGATGATTGACTACTCCGCTCCTTACAACCCATATCCTCATCCCGCTCCAGAACAAGAAAGCGAAGAAGAATCTGAAAACTAAACAAGAACACTACAGAAGTAACAAAACTATTAATGACCCATACGCGAGACATTCTGAAAATTGCCATACCTTCCATCGTGAGCAACATCACGGTGCCATTGCTCGGCTTGGTGGATACCGCGATAACGGGGCATTTAGGAGCAGCAGCATATATTGGTGCCATAGCCGTTGGTACATCCATCTTCTCCGTTTGCTATTGGATCTTCACGTTTCTCCGTATGGGAACTGGAGGTATGACTGCCCAGGCTTACGGAGCGAAGAATTGGCAAGACTGTCTAGTTAGCTTGCGAAGAGGATTGACGGTAAGTACCATACTAAGCCTACTGATTATCTTATTGCAAATTCCTATTGCCTACTTTGCGCTCTGGATGATGAATCCAACAACAGAGGTACAGACTTACGCACAAATCTATTTCAGGATTTTGGTATGGGGAGCACCTGCCAGTCTAGGCTTATATGTGATGAACGGTTGGTTCATTGGGTTGCAGAATGCCAAAGCCCCTATGACAATTGCCGTTACCCAGAATCTCCTCAATATCGGAGCATCTTGTGCTTTTGTTTTTGGCCTCGATTGGAAAGTGGAAGGTGTAGCAACGGGAACACTCATTGCCCAGTGGACTGGATTTATTTTGGCTCTCGCTCTTGCAGTGAAGCCCATACGAAAGCTTAGAGCTGACAGTAGCACAACGCCTATAAGCCAAGAAACGGCAATCACATGGGGAAGATTTTTCACCGTCAATCGTGATATTTTTCTCCGCACACTATGCCTCGTTGCAGTGATGTTCTCATTTACAGCCTATGGTTCTCGCTTGGGAGAAAACTTCCTTGCCGTCAATGCCATCCTCATGCAGCTCTTCCTGTTAGTCAGTTATCTCATGGATGGCTTTGCCTACGCTGGCGAAGCTATTGGCGGCAGATTGTACGGAGCGAAAGACAAAGAGGGATTCAAACAGCTCACCCGCGAACTCTTTGTCTGGGGAGGCGGTCTTTCCATACTCTTTATTCTCTTCTTTGTCTTCGGTGGAAACGCCTTTTTGAATCTATTAACAGATAATGCTCAGGTTCTGGATTTAGCTCGAACCTACATGCCCTATATCATTGCTGTTCCTGCCGTTAGTATGGCAGCATTCATTTATGATGGTCTTTTCATCGGTACAACAGCATCGCGAGGAATGCTCATAAGCATTGCTATTGCTACCCTCCTCTATTTCGCTGTTGCTGAAACTGGAATGTTTTTAACAAACAAATACCAGCATCAGGATCTCAACTGCATTTCATATTCCTTCCTCCTTACTGCAAACCATTGGCTTTGGTGTGCCTACCTCCTCTATTTATTTACGCGAGGGGCTGTTCAAGGTATTCTGTTGAAACTTGGCAAAACAAAATAAAAAGTAATTTTATATAGAAGTGACCCCCGATAGTTTTTAGTTGAACTTTCGGGGGTCATATCATTTAAGATGAGCCATTTTTATTCTATTACGGGTAATATGACTCGTGAAGGATATTCACGACAATGGAATAGGCTGACGGTAGTGGGTTGGAACTGCTCTTCATCGGCCTCGTAGATGTTGCAGAAAGTTTGAGGATTAATATCTATGAGCGGGAACATCGTACTCTGAACAATGATCATTATTCTATGGCCCTTTCGGAACACATGGGCCATATCTGGCATGCGGAAAGAGATACGCTCAGGACAATCCGGAATGAAAGGCTGAGGATGTTCCTGCGAATTTCTATATTTTCCACGCAGAACTTCCCAACGGACCAACTGCTGGTATCCATCTAAATTACGAGGTAAATCAGAGAACTTCTCGT
Organism: Prevotellaceae bacterium UBA1746; assembly: GCA_002314875.1. Taxonomy (GTDB): domain Bacteria; phylum Bacteroidota; class Bacteroidia; order Bacteroidales; family Bacteroidaceae; genus Alloprevotella. The sequence goes on along the minus strand of DCHS01000052.1, from coordinate 62,801 downwards.
AGGCCTCGGGAGGATAGATATCTCCTTCTTTCTGTAAGAATTCAGGATGATAGCCACGATGCAAACGTTCATCGGTAAAGGGATTTTCTATGTACCCCTTCTCATGCTGAGGATAGACGTCGATGATTTTTACGATGAAATCTGCATCGGAAGTCGTCAAAGAAACGAAAAATTCCAAATCCACCTCACCAGCTACTCGCAAGTCTTTTTCCAAAGTCTCAGTACGAAATACAGCAATGTCGCTGCGCTCACTCATGAAGCGCTGATCGGCGCACATATACTCTGGTTTGATGGATACTGTCTTCTCACCGATATAGGGTATAGGATGTTGAGGATGAGCCTCATAACTCGTTACAACAGGTGAAAAGTCCTGATACTTTTCATCACTATCCATCTTATGACCCGCCTTTAAGTAATATCTCTTTGCTTTCGTTCGGGGACCCCATCCTGCAGGATAGAAATGCCATCGATTTTCCCCAGTGAAGAAAACATGGGCTCCTGACTGATAATGTGGGTAGCGACCACCTTCTGATTCAAGATAGTGAGCAAAGAACGGGAACTCAATGTGATTTATAAAGTGCTCGGCCGTTGCCTCATTACCAAAATACAAATCACCCAAGCGTCCCTCAGCAGGCGTATTCCACTGACCATGGCTCCAAGGGCCCAAGACGAGACTCGTCTGAGTTGCAGGGGACTGCAGACGAAGAGACTGATAAACACGAATAACGCCCCAGGGATCTTCTGCATCAAATAATCCGCCAACAACTAGCATTGCAGGACGAACATTCTGAAGATGAGGCTGTAAGGCGCGCTCATGCCAGAATTTATCATAGTTAGGATGCTCCACGACCATATTCCAGAGATCACTGGATTTTCCCAAACGCCAGGTAAAATTACGGGTGGGACCGATGGAAAGATAACTCCAATAGATATCATCACCGAGCAAAGGCAAGTGTGTTGGATCTTCTTCGCGGTCCCAACCATGCTGAATACCCCAGCAGAAACTGAAATTAAGATAGAGGAAAAGCGCACCGTTATGACGCAAATCATCACCGTTTACCCAGTCACAAATAGGAGCCTGTGGACTGACGGCTTTCAATGCGGGATGACCACAAAGCGCTGCTTGAGCTGCATAGAATCCTAGATAGCTTGTTCCCGTAATACCCACATTTCCATTATTAAGGGTATGGAATAACAGCCAATCAATGGTATCGTAGGTATCTGTCGCCTCATCTATTCTCTCTGAGGTTGCAGGATCGTGGCCATCGAGATCGCTACGAAGCGGACGGATATGTTCGAATTTTCCTTCGCTATGATGGCGTCCACGAATATCCTGCATAACAATAATATAATGTGAACGGGAATAGGGTGCGAAGAAACGACCATTGAGATCCTCAAATTCTGTTTCACCATAATTGCCCACGCTATACGGAGTTCGTTGCATAACAATAGGATGCTCCAACCCGTCGGTCGGAGCATAAATTGCTGTGTACAAGCGCGTCCCATCACGCATGGGAATCATCACTTCTCTCTTGGTATAATGGGGATTTGGAGACTCCAAAATACTTATTTAATACGAAGATCGATTTCGCGGAAATCGATTACATGGTTGATTTCGTTAACTGTTTTTGAGAAAGGGCCAAAAGCCTCTAGTTTGAGGGTTGACATTGCTGCAGCAAAACAGCCAGCCTCCTTGTAACTTGCACCGTTGGCGCGCTTATAGAGGTATCCCGTCATATAAGTATCGCCGCAGCCTGTAGCGTCAACAATCTGCTGGGGAGGATAAGCACGGATCTCGATGAGACGGCCTTCGGCATAGATAAAACTACCGAGGCTTCCTTCGGTAATAATTATCTCGCGGACACCCCATGAAGCAAGTTTCTTAGCAGCAGCCAAAACATCGGTTTCGCCCGTCAGAACTTCCATTTCATGCTCGTTAACTTTGAGGATGTCAACATACTTCAAGCATTCCAGTTTCTCGGCCCAATCGGTAGGACGAACCTGCTCGCCATCAACATAGCGGAGATAGCCTTGAACATCAAGACTTACAATACCCTTTGTGCTGAGATAGCGAATATAATCGAGGGAGAAATCATCAGCAAGAAGGCTTCCAAGATGGAAATAGTCAGCATGGATACCAATAATGTCTTCGACGCGGAACGGATCAGCTTTTGCCAACACACGCTGTGTTCTGTTATCCTGATTTTCTCCGTATTTGTTTTCAAAATAAACAGTCTTCTTTGATGGATAAACCACCACATCAATACCCTTCTGGCGCATCAATTCAACAGCTTCTATTTCGCTCTCTGCCAAGGAAGTCACCAACTGAAAATTAGCATCAGGGAGCTGAGCCATTCCATAGGCAAAATAGTAAGAGGTACCCCCGTTGAGATAAGTTGTAGCCTGGGGAGTTATAATCTTATCGAGCGTTATGTGCCCGATACAACAGATCTTTTTCATAATTAATCAATTTAACTGCGATGAATCAGCGATAAGAATTCTTCGCGCGTCTTGGCCTGATTAAAGGCACCAGAAAATGCAGAGGTCGTCGTCAAACTATGCTGTTTTTCAACACCACGCATTTGCATACACATATGTTCAGCCTCAATTACGACCATCACGCCCTGAGGATGAAGGGCTTCTTCGATGGCCTCTTTAATCTGCAACGTCAAACGCTCCTGAACCTGGAGACGATGACTGAAAATATCAACTACACGGGGAATCTTAGAGAGTCCGCAAATATATCCGTTAGGAATATAGGCAACATGTGCCTTGCCATAGAAAGGAAGCAGATGGTGTTCGCAGAGACTATAGAACTGGATATCCTTAACTATAACCATCTGGTTATAATCTTCCTGGAACTTTGCAGAATTCAGCGTTGCTATAGGATCCATCTTATAGCCACGGGTAAGATCGGCCATAGCCTTTGCAACACGTAAAGGAGTCTTAACCAAACCTTCGCGTTCACAATCTTCTCCCATCAGTCCGAGAAGTGCTGAAACATGGGGCATCATTCCCTGCACTGCCTCGCTCTCATTGGCTGCTAATTGTTGTATATTAAGAGTTTCGTTTGTCATTTGGAATTAGTGATAGGCATAGAAATACCTACGGTAGTAGTGAGATGTATCTTGATGAATCATCACCAGTTGCGAGGAAGAAGCACTTCGTCGCTGACAATGCTTGCTACTGATGATATTCTTTTCTTTCTGATTTTATCCAGATAAGCCTGGGCTTCATGACGGCTGCGAAAATCTCCTACGCGGCAAACCCAACGCGGGGTCTTAAAACGTGTATAGCATGAGAGTTCCGGAAATGCCGTACGAATCTTTGCCTCCATTTCTTTCGCTGCCAATTTTGATTCGGTATTACCTGCACCAGAATAAACCTGGATGCGGAAACCCTTACTCTTCTGGCGAACACGAGGACCCGTGTAAGGACGGAATGTAGGTGCAGCCGGACGCTCCTCCACTTCAGTTATTGGTTCATCAAACAATGAAGGAGGAACTTCTGGCTTTCGCTCGGTTTGAGCCTGAGACTGACGATTTTCTGTCTGATTTGTCTTTGGCTCTGTATTCTGAGCTTCAGCGGAGAAACTGAAAGCCATGAACAGAGCAGTAAAAAAGAGGAATAAACGGACTTTCATAAAAAGCGGTTTATAAGAAAGGTAATAAAACCAATTATCACCTGATTATTCTCTCCCACGCACCGGAATGGAACATGGGAGAGAAAAAGGATCAGATTACTTCCAAGCGTCGATAATAGCCTTGAAATCAGCAGCCTTCAAAGAAGCGCCACCGATGAGACCACCGTCGATATCTTCCTTTCCGAAAAGTTCAGGAGCGTTGCTACCCTTGCAAGAACCACCATAGAGGATAGAGGTTTCGTCAGCAACTTCCTTACCATAAACTTCAGCTACGCAGCTACGGATGTAAGCGTGGATTTCTTCAGCCTGCTCAGCGGTAGCAGTCTTACCGGTACCGATAGCCCAGATGGGTTCGTAAGCGATAACGATGTTCTTCCACTCTTCAGCGGTGAGGTGGAATACAGAACCAGCGAGTTCAGCCTTGCAAACAGCTTCCTGTTCGTTAGCTTCGCGCTGTTCGAGGCTTTCACCGATGCAGAAGATAACCTTAAGACCGTTAGCGAGAGCAAGATCAACCTTTTCCTTGAGGATTTCGGGAGTCTCAGCGTAGTATTCACGACGCTCGCTGTGGCCGAGGATAACGTATTCAGCGCCAGTGCTCTTTACCATTTCAGCAGAAACTTCACCAGTGTAAGCACCGCTAGCGTGGTTAGCGCAGTTCTCAGCAGAAACAGCGATGCAGCTGTCCTTGAGAAGTTCGCTTACGGTAGCGAGGTGGATGAAGGGAGTACCGATGATAACATCGCAGTTGGGAGCCTCAGCAGCGAGGATTTCCTTGAGTTCGGTAGCAAGAGCTACACCTTCCTGCAGGTTCTTGTTCATTTTCCAGTTACCTGCTACAATGTGCTTTCTCATTGTTTGAATTTTTTAAAGGGGTTAATATTTGTTTGAATAAAAGATTGTCATTTATGATTATTCTCTTTTCCAGCATTTTCCTCAGTGTTTGCACCTGAAAGCCAGAGCTGTGCACGGCGGATGCGACGGTAATATTTGTTACCTGCCCAAAGTCGGTCAAGAACAACTCCAAGAAGGAGCAGGATGATATAAAGGGCAGATAGCCAAATATACACACGATTCTGCTTGGGAGACTTCGAATCCTTTACAAGCTGATTGAGAACGGAGAAATTGAGGACCTCCTCGGTAGGCAAATCGTGGTGGCCCCACTTCGCAACAATGCTGCCATCATGAATCAGCACAAGTCCGGGATTACTTCGTACCATCGCCTCGAGAGTTTCCGCTGAAGAGGTGACAAAAGGATAGGCAGCGCCTGTACGATCAGACCAACGCTTCTGGTTTTCAGGAGTCAAAGCATTGGCGCAATACATTTTAAGACCATTATCTACTGCAAAGTCGTAGACATCGTTCAAAAGGTCACTACAACCTTTATCTGCCGTATCGAAATGCGGAAGAGTCAGAAGGAAGGTATAGCTGCTGTCCTGGAGAATTTCCTCAGCGATATCCGTTCCAACTTCATCCGTCATCGAAAAATCATCGATGATAGGCTTCGCCAGTTCTTCGCTCTCACTACTTACGAGGATCCACGTAGAATCTGGAAATTCCTCGCCATCGCTGATTGTCAGTTGCTGGCCGTTCTTTTCATAAACGTAGTGCGTGACATAGTTTCCCAGCAAACCAGTACGGATATCTGTGCCGACTTTATATCCCGTGAAATCTATCAGTGGAAGATACCAGAGAGTATATATAGGCAAAGCGACTATATATATAAAGGAGGTCGTCGTCGAGAGCCATTCGATTCGGCGGGACATGAAGCGAACCATGTATTGTCTTCCCAGCAAAAGCCAGATAACGCAAGCGAGAAGAACGATGTTCTTCAACAATGTCTGACCGTTCGAAAGAACAATGGCATCACCGAAACAGCCGCAGTCTGGGACGGGATCATACACAAAGATGAAGAGCGTCAGCAACGTCAGAACCACCATGAAAGCCGTACCGACGATAGTCGTCAGTCGTTGGTGAATTCCCAGCATAAAATACATACCGAGCAAAAACTCCGTCGCTGCCAGGAACACCACTGGAAAATCCAAATAAACCGTTCCTGCATGAAAGACGCTCGCCACCCAGGGAATGTATTCCCCTACGACCTGTGCATAGGCTTCGAGTTTGTGCTCCATACCCATCGGATCGGCAGCCTTGACGAATCCAGAAAAGAGGAAAGTAGCGCCAAGGAGCAACTGACAGATTACAGTAAGAGCAACAAACAACCAACGCTTCATGCTAAGTGAATCATTAGAGAATATCCGGCAAGTACCAATTTACTTTTCTTCAGCCTCGATGATGAGTTTTATCAAAGCAAAGGCGGAGTAGTTCAGCATGTCCATGTAATTGGCAGCAATACCTTCGCTGACAAGAGTCTTGCCTTTCAAATCCTCAATCTGCTTGGTGCGGAACACCTTCATGAGGATTAGGTCTGCATAACTACTGATACGCATAGCACGCCAAGCCTCATCGTAATCATGATTCTTGCGAAGCATGAGCGCCAAAGCCTCACCGGCATACTTATCGTAAAGGTCACCGGCACGGCCATCCTTCAAGTCTCTTTCGTTTGTTCCGTCGGCTGCACCGAGGTCCAACTGAATCAAACCCATGATGGCATAGTTGATGATACCAATGAATTCAGGAGTAATACCTTCGTCCACCAGCGCCTCACCCTTCATCTGCAAAGAACGGATGCGGTTTGCCTTAATATAAATCTGATCAGTAAGGCTCGTAGTGCGGAGGATGCGCCACGCCGTGCCATAGTCATGCATCTTCTTGACGAAGGTGTCACGGCAAATCGCCATTACCTTTTCAAATTCTTCTTGTGTAGTCATTGTGAAAATTGGCTGGAAAGCCCGGAAGTACCGGACGGATTAATATGATCTTGCGATAACAACGCGAGCAATGGCAGGCTTACCGCTTACCATGTCAACGCCGAGGTTTTCCTGGCTGTAGCCGTAAGGAACGCAACGGATGGTTGCCTGAGTATCAGCCTTGAACTGAGCCTCAGTTTCAACGGTACCATCCCAAGGGCAGAGGAAGAAACCGCCATCCTTAACGCGGTTCTTGAATTCTTCGTAATCGTTGCATTCAAAAATGTTTGCATCGAGGTGCTTCTTTGCCTTGTCGTAAATAGCTGTCTGCATGTCTTCGAGCATATTTGCAATAAGGTCTTCGATGCCTTCGAAGGGAACGGTTTCCTTTTCGAGGGTATCACGACGCATAATTTCACAAGTACCATTTTCCAAGTCGCGACCACCCATAACAACACGTACGGGAACACCCTTGAGTTCGTAGTCAGCAAATTTGAAACCGGGACGCTTGTTGTCTGCATTGTCATACTTCACGCGGATGCCGCGCTTGAGGAGACGCTTAGCGAGTTCGCCGAGAACTGCATCGAACTTCTCCTGCTCGCCGTTCTTCATAATAGGAACGATGACAACCTGAATAGGGGCAACATGGGGAGGAAGAACGAGACCGTTATCATCGCTATGGGTCATGATGAGCGCACCCATTAAGCGGGTAGAAACACCCCAACTGGTAGCCCAAGCGTATTCTTCCTTATTTTCCTTGTTAACGAACTTCACATCGAAAGCCTTACCAAAGTTCTGGCCGAGGAAGTGACTGGTACCGCTCTGAAGAGCCTTACCGTCCTGCATCATAGCCTCTATGGTATAGGTATCAAGCGCACCTGCAAAACGTTCGGTTTCGCTCTTTACACCACGAACAACAGGAATTGCAAGGATATCCTTTGCGAAATCAGCATAGACATCGAGCATCTGCTTTGCACGAGCCTCAGCCTCATCATGAGTTGCATGAGCGGTATGACCTTCCTGCCAGAGGAATTCAGAGGTACGGAGGAAGAGGCGAGTACGCATTTCCCAACGCATTACATTACACCACTGGTTGCAGAGCACAGGGAGATCGCGCCAGCTGTGAATCCAGTTCTTATAAGTATTCCAGATGATGGTTTCAGAAGTAGGACGGATGATGAGTTCCTCTTCCAACTTTGCAGCGGGGTCAACAACCACGCCGTCACCGTCAGGATTAGTCTTAAGACGATAGTGAGTTACAACTGCACATTCCTTTGCAAAACCTTCAACATGGTCTGCTTCCTTGGAAAGATAGCTCTTGGGAATCAAGAGGGGGAAATAAGCATTCTGCACACCAGTTGCCTTGAAACGCATATCAAGTTCATGCTGAATGGTTTCCCAGATAGCGTAACCGTAAGGCTTGATGACCATACAACCGCGAACATCAGACTGTTCTGCGAGATCGGCCTTTACCACGAGTTCATTGTACCAACGAGAATAATCCTCGCTGCGTTTGGTTAGATCTTTGAGTTCTTTTGCCATTATTATTGTTAGTTTGTATTTTCTTAGGAATATAGAGTAAAACTCTATTTGCGGGCGCAAATTTAACAAATAATTTCCAATCCGACGATATGTTCGGCCATTATTGTAGCAAAAAAATCATTATTAACGAGCAAAATAGTTGGTCGATTGGTGAAAACGAAGTAATTTTGCAAGCAAAAAACAAATACTACAATGGAAGTCACACTTAGGCCTGCCACTCTTGAAGATGCTCGTTTCGTTGCTCTGGTCATGGCGGAGGCCATCGGCGATGACATTATGGAACGATGTCCGCTGACTACGGAGAAAGATTTGAAGAAGATGACGATACTTGAAGCTTTGGCCAAGCATCCCAATACGCTGTACTCATACCAACGGGCAACTCTTGCCGTGGATGGGAACGGGGATTATCTCGGTGGTCTTATCGCCTATCCTGCAGAAGGCTATTTGGAACGAAGAAAATTGACTTTCGATCTTTGTCGAGAATGGATGTTTTTTGACCCGGACAAAATGGATCCTGAGACGGTTGACGGCGAATATTATCTGGACTCTCTCGCCGTTCTTCCTGCTTACCGCGGTCAGGGAATTGCACGAAAGCTCCTCCAGCATGGTATCGTCGAGGGAAAGCGTCTCGGTCTTCTTCCCGTCTTGGCTTGCAGTCCCGAAAACGCATCGGCTCATCATCTTTACACCAGTCTTGGTTTTGCTGATGAAGGCCGCCTCTTTATCTTCGGAGAAAACTACCTCCGCATGAGCCACAAATAGATTATTCTACCACAACAAAAGCCGAAACCACGCCTTGTGATTCCGGCTTTTATATTTTACGCGTTTATCGTTTTACTTCATCATAATACCCGTGAAGATACGGCCTGAATAAATTCCTAATCGTCTTGCAGAAAAGAACTTGTCGCTCTGCTCGTAGGTATCTATACCCGCAATCTGCTGATTACGAAGGGGAACACCCGCCTCTTCGAGTTGCATGGAGCAAGCAGCCCAGAGATCAATGTGAGGCTTCTGCCACTGACGAGACAATATGCAAGGGTGAAAACCGTTATCAAGGAACTCATCAACGACTTCCTCTCCCACCTCAAAACTATCGAGGGCGATGCTCGGACCGATGACAGCCTTTATTCGGCTTGCCACCGCGCCTAGTTTTTCCATTTCCCTCAGAGCCTTGATTGGAATACGCTTCACCATTCCCCGCCAACCGGCATGAACGGCAGCGATAACCTCCGCCTCTGCATCCACCATCAGAACGGGGACGCAGTCTGCTGTAGAAACACCGATACAAACGCCTTTAAGATTGGTAACGAGCGCATCCTGATTATCTAAAAGCGTAGGTTGAAGTTGCGGGAAAACCTCGAAAAACTTTGCGTCTATCACCTGCACATTATCGGTGTGTGTCTGGCGAGGTAGAAGGAGAAAACGATCATCTATACCAAGGTGTTCGCAGAGTTCCTTACGGCATGCTGCCACATGCACAGGAGCATCACCACAATAATGCGTGATGTTAAAGGAAGAATAGGCACTCTCTCCCACTTCGCCTCGGCAAGTTGAAAAAGCACTGATTCCTTTTCCTATTTTATACTCCAACAGTTGCATATACCAATAAAGTTATTACCGCTCTGCACCTCTTATAATATCGATTCGCGGAAAAACTAAGAATCTTCTTCTACATCCTCGATTTCGTAGTCTTCGATTTCTTCAATATCATCGTCATCGATTTCTACAACATCGTCAGCCCAGTCAGCGAAATCACGATCGAGATATTCAACCTCACGATCACGGTGAACAATGCTGCCACCCTCAGCAACACTTTGAAGTTTGTTGCTTTCGCTATTGAGTTCTTCCCAAAGCATATCCTTCAACTGCTGCATATTCTTTCCTGCTACAGCACTGATAAAGATGACGGGAAGGTCATCGGGAAGATCTTCCTTCAACATTTCCATCAGTTCATCATCGAGGAGGTCGCTCTTTGTCACCGCAAGAATACGATGCTTATCAAGCAGACCGGCATTGAACTGACTGACCTCTTTGAGAAGGATCTCATATTCCTTCTTGATATTGTCTGTATCTCCAGGTACCATAAAGAGTAGCAAAGAGTTACGTTCAATATGACGGAGGAAGCGGAGACCGAGGCCACGACCTTCTGCAGCACCTTCGATGATACCGGGGATATCAGCAATTACAAAGGAACGGCCACCACGGTAAGGAACGATGCCAAGAGAAGGTTCGAGAGTTGTAAAGGGATAGTTGGCAATCTTAGGACGGGCGTTACTCATCGCACTGACGAGCGTGGATTTTCCAGCATTGGGAAAACCAACAAGACCGACGTCAGCGAGGAGTTTCAATTCGAGTACCACCATCATCTCCTGCATAGGTTCGCCGGGCTGTGCGAAACGGGGAGCCTGGCGCGTTGCCGTAGCAAAATGCTGATTGCCAAGACCACCGCGACCGCCCTTGAGGAGCATCACGACCTGACCGTCTTCAACAACATCGCAGATATATTTTCCGGTTTCAGCATCATAAGCCACCGTGCCGGGAGGAACATCGATGTAGCGGTCCTCGCCGTCAGCACCGTGACTGCCACACTTACCGCCGTGACCGCCATGGCCAGCAAAGACATGACGTTCAAAACGCAGGTGAAGGAGAGTCCAAAAGTTATGATTACCACGAAGATAAACATGGCCGCCTCGACCACCGTCACCACCATCAGGACCACCGTTAGGCTGATACTTGGCGCGATGCATGTGCATACTGCCACGGCCGCCCTTTCCAGAGCGACAATATATCTTTACATAATCAATAAAATTACTTTCTGCCATTTCTTAGATTAAATCGTATCGAGATAAGCAAAGATAGCGTCGAGCATAGCCTCCTTGGAGGGATGTTCTGCCCATACGAAGGTGTGACGCATACCTTCCTTCTCGAACCATTCTGCAAGGGGAGCAGTCTGGTTGTGATAAACATCAAAACGCTTCTTGATGGTGACTTCATTGTCGTCAGCACGGCCCTGTTCGATGGCACGGTTCAGCAGACGAGCCATAAGCACATCTTCTGCAACGATGAGTTCTACCATAACACCCATCTCGTGGTTGCGCTCTGCCAGCATTTTCTTCAAAGCCTCAGCCTGAGGGATAGTACGGGGGAAGCCATCAAAGATAACACCCTGACCAGCAGGGAACTTGTCGTAGGTAGCAGCAAGAATATCAATCATCAGTTCATCGGGGATCAACTGACCGTTATCAATGAATCCCTTTGCAATCTTACCGAGTTCAGTACCAGCCTTGATTTCACCACGGAGAACATCACCGGTGGAGATGTGACCCATGCCGTACTTCTTTACGATTTCTTCGCTATAGGTACCCTTTCCTGATCCAGGAGCACCAAAGATAATAATATTTTTCATTGTATTTTGGAATTGTTTTATTCAACAACATAGATAGCAGGAAGATTTCTTCCAAATCCATCATAATCAAGACCGTATCCAAGGATAAAGTCATTGGGAATTTCGAAAGCGCAGTAAGGAACATCGAGTTCAACCTTCAAGTTTCCTGGCTTAACGAGAAGAGAGCAGATACGGAGATCTGCGGGTTCTTTTTCGAGAAGGGTTTTAATAAGGCCCTGCATGGTAAAACCAGAGTCGATGATGTCTTCAACGATGACTACAGTGCGACCTTTGATGTCTTCCTTCAGACCTAGCACCTCGGTAAGTTTTCCAACGCTTTCCATACCGCAGTAACTGCTAACACGAACGAAAGAAATTTCTGAAGGAATGGTAATGGCGCGCATAAGGTCTGCAGCAAACATGAACGAACCATTCAGAATCGCGAGGAAAAGGGGTTCTTTACCTTCGAGATCCTTGCTGATCTGCGCACCAATTTCATTTACTCGGGTTTGAATCTGTTCTGCCGTGAGGAAAGGCTTAAAACTTCTGTCTTTGACTTGTACGGAGTTCATAATGTTAAATTTTGGTGCAAATTTAGTGTTTTTTCTTCAAAACTCACTTCTACTTGCTCCTTTTTTTAGCAATTTTTGTAACTTTGCAGTCAAAATACAGAAAACCATGAAGGAATTACACCTTTTTTACGCTCCCAATATAGAAGAAACGCACGCGCTGAGCGAAGAGGAATCAACGCATGCCGTCCGCGTTCTTCGTATGAAGGAAGGTGACGAAGTATGGGTCACTGACGGCCAGGGCCACTTCTACAACGGCACAGCTTCTCCGGGTGGTTCGGGCAAGCATCCCGAATGTTTTGTTACTATTGAAGAGATACATCCCTGGCATCGCCCTTGGCCCAGCGCCATTCATCTTGCAGTGGCTCCCACAAAGAATATGGATCGCATCGAATGGTTCGCCGAAAAGGCTACGGAGATTGGTCTCGATGGCATTCATTTTCTCGACTGTGCCAATTCCGAGCGACGTGTCATAAAGACAGAACGCATCGAAAAAATAGTCGTTTCCGCGATGAAGCAGAGCCACAAGGCTTTGAAACCCTTTGTCAGCGAGATGACGCGTTTCCGCGACTTTATCGCTCAGGATTTTGAGGGGGATAAATTCATCGCTCATTGTTATGAACAGAGTGATATCGACGGCAGCGAAAAGTTATTTCTCTTCGATGCCGTTATGAAAGATGTTCCTACGCTTGTTCTCATCGGCCCCGAAGGCGATTTCAGCATTGACGAAGTCCGTGCGGCTCATTCTGCCGGTTTTCGTTCCATTACCCTGGGAGAAAGTCGTCTCCGTACAGAGACCGCTGCGCTTATGGCGGTGGCTCACATGAACCTCAAGAAAACTGCACTTTGATTTCAAAAGAATCTTCCATTATGAAAAAAACGCTCTCTTTCATCCTCTTTATTCTGTTGGGAATCAGTGGAATTCAGGCACAGTTGCTTTATCGCATCTCAGGAAACGAGCTCAAATCGTCTTCCTATATTTTCGGCACTCATCATCTTGCTGAGGTTAGTTTTACGGAAAAAATCAGCGGTCTCCAGGCGGCTTTGGACAGTGCCGCTCAGGTTTACGGCGAGGTGAATATCGCGACAACGACAAGTATGGAGGGCATGATGAAAATGCAGAAGATGATGATGCTCCCCGACGGAAAGACCCTCAAAGATGTTCTGTCTTCCGAGCAATTCGATAAACTCAATACTTTTTCTAAGGAGGTGCTTGGCTACCCCTTCGACAACCCTTTGCTTTTCAGCCAATTGGGAAGTATGCGTCCTGCGGTCCTCGAGAGTTCTATCGTCACCATTCTCTATGCTTCCAATCATCCGAAGACAAATATCTTAGAGGGTATCGATAATTTTTTCCAACAAGAGGCCAAGAAGGCAGACAAGCCCGTTGGCGGACTGGAAACTGCTGAATTTCAATCTAATCTCCTCTTTGTTGACGTTCCTCTAGAAGAGCAGGTAAAGAGCCTGATGTGTACGATTGAGAATAAGGAATATGCCCTCGACATTCTGAACCGTCTCACGGAAGCCTATTATGCTCAGGATCTCGAAGAACTGGAAAAGATTAATAATGAGCAGAATGAAAATCTCTGCGATGTATCGGAAGAGCAAATCGAGAGATTGATCTACGGCCGCAACGAGAACTGGGCGAAGCAGATGTCTGCTCTCATGGCTAAAAACCCTACTTTCTTCGCCGTCGGCGCTCTTCATCTTTGCGGCGAGCGAGGTGTTCTCGAACTTCTTCGCAAGGCGGGTTACACCATCGAAGCTGTGAAATAGTTTTCTAAAATCAAATTAAAACGATGCAACAACTCATTGAATTATATAAGGATACTTTCGGTGTTTCTCCGCTGAAAGTTGAAACTTTGGCGAAGGCGGGAAGCAACCGCAGATATATTCGCATGACGGGTCCCAAGTCTGTCATCGGTGTTATCGGAACGGACCGCAGCGAGAACCAGGCTTTCATCTATCTTGCCCGTCATTTTGCAGAAAAAGGCATTCCCGTTCCTGCTATCTATGGCGTCAGCGAAGATGAAATGCGTTACCTCCAGGAAGATCTCGGAACTGTGGCATTGTACAATTCTCTGAGTCACGGTCGTGAAAATTCCGGCGCTTACAACGTGGAGGAAATCGAACTGTTAAAGAGAACAATCCGTCATCTTCCTCATATTCAGATAGAAGGTGCCGAAGAATTGAATTTTAACAAATTACTGCAACCTATATCGTTCACTGAGCAAGCAGCGAAATTCGATCTTCACTACTTCAAGTATTGTTTCCTCAAGACGACGGATCTGCCCTACGACGAGGTTCGTATGGAGGCAGACTTCGAAGCCATGGCACGTGACCTCGTGGCTTGTGCCGAAGGTCATGTTTCCTTCCTCTACCGCGACTTTCAGGCTCGCAATGTCATGTTGAAGGAAGAAGGAGGAACGCTCCGTCCCTACTTCATCGATTTCCAAGGTGGCCAGCAAGGTCCCATCCACTACGATGTGGCATCTTTCCTCTGGCAGGCTTCCGCGCGATACTCTCAGGAACTTCGCAACGAACTCATCAAGGAATACATGGACGAACTCTCGAAGTTAGTTGACTTTAACCAAGACAGTTTATTACAGCATCTTCGTCTCTTCGTTCTCTTCCGTTTGATGCAAGTTCTCGGTGCCTATGGTCTCCGCGGCTACTTTGAACGCAAGAAGTATTTCATCGATTCCATCCCCTATGCCATCAACAATCTGCGTCAGTTGTTGAATGAAGGTGTTGCTGCTCCTTATCCTTATATGGAAGAAACGCTGCGTCGCCTCGTCGCTCTCCAGCAGTTTGAAATGCCGGAAGAAAAGGCCCAGCGCCTCGGCCTCACGGCTTCTACTTCCAAATATGACGGAAAAGGTCCTCTCGTCGTCCGCGTCTTCAGTTTCAGCTACAAAAAGGGAATTCCCGAAGATACCAGTGGCAATGGTGGTGGCTATGTTTTCGATTGCCGCTCCACCCACAATCCCGGTCGCTATGAACCTTACAAAAAAATCACTGGCCTCGATCCCGCTGTTATTCAGTTCTTGGAAGAAGACGGTGAAATCCTCACTTTCCTTGATAGTGTTTACCAACTCGCAGATGCCCACTGCGCCCGCTATATTAAACGTGGCTTTACGGATCTGATGTTTTCTTTCGGTTGCACTGGTGGCCAACATCGTTCCGTCTATTCTGCCCAGCATCTCGCCGAGCATCTCAATGAAAAATTCGGCATAGAGGTCCGCATTGAACATCGAGAACAAGGTATCAAGCAGACACTCCCTGCAAAAAAATAAAGACTTATGCGCCGAGCGCAAATTCGGGGTGGACTGGGATTGCTGATTCTCTGTCTACTCACTTTCGTTGGCATTCGTGCCTTACTCCTTTATTATCACAAAGATACGACTCCCGTTCTTACAGAAGCCGAAGAAAAATCTATCTTAGAATTTGAAAAGGCAAGAACCGCTGATTCTCTCCGATATGCGGCACATTGGGATTCGATTCACCGTCATTGGGCGGAAGAGAAAGAGGCCCGGCAGTTACTTCGAGAGCAACGGAAAGCGGCCTACACGGATAGTCTGCAAAAGTGGGAGGCAGAGAAAAGCCAGCGCATCGCTGCACTAAGTGCCCGTCAAGCGCATTATGACAGTCTTCGCGCTTCCTATCCCCAGAAATTACCGAAGGGAACGACGGTCGATGCAAACAGTGCTGACACCACCCTCCTCCAGCGTATCCCTGGCATCGGTCGAACCTACGCTCGAAAGATTGTCGCCTACCGGGATGCTCTCGGCGGTTTCATCAGCCCAAAGCAAATCGAAGAAATCGATGGTCTTCCAAATGGTATCTCGTCATGGTTTCGAATCACTTCGTACGGAGGTGGCAGCGTTCATCAAATCAATATGAATCAGGCAGATTTCAAGACGTTGGTTCATCATCCCTATCTTTCGTACGACCAGACGAAAGCCATCTGCAATCTTCGCCGCAAGACGGGAAGCATCCGCTCCATCGACGATCTCCGCGGCACAGGCCTTTTCACTGAGACCGATTTGCAAAGACTTAAACCTTATTTCAAGTTTTGATGTTTATAAGGTTTATTCGCTACGCTGGTTTATAAACCCATAAACCTATAAACCACATAAACCAATAAACCTACCCCCATACACAATAAAACGCGCATGAGTGCGTTTAATAGAGGTATGTTCAAAAGAATCATTCTATTTTTCATCCTGATCTTGGCCTTCACCATGGAAGCGACAGCACAGCGCTGCCGCGTTTTTGGCATTGTAAAAGACCAGGATGGAAATCCCATAGAACTGGCAACGGTACGCATCCTCGGCTCTACTGTTGGTACCTCCTGTAATCTCAAAGGCGAATACTCCCTCTCCTTCAACAGCCGCGACACCGTGACGGTGCAATATTCCATGATTGGCTACGAAAGTCGCAAGCGCACTCTCCGCAACCCCAAGGACTCCGTTCGCATCGATATCATGCTCCCCACTTACGGTGCTATGCTCGGTGAGGCCACGGTTGTCGGACAGGGTATTCAAACGGGTACTACACAGAAGATTACGCCCGTTGATAGCCGTCTCGCTCCTTCGACAACGGGAAACGGCGTGGAGGAAATCATTGCTACCCAGGCGGGAGTTTCCACCCACAACGAACTCTCCTCGCAATACAATGTCCGCGGCGGTTCTTTCGATGAGAATTGTGTCTATCTCAACGGCGTCGAGGTCTATCGTCCTATGCTCGTCCGTTCAGGCCAGCAGGAAGGTCTTTCCATCATCAACTCTGATATGGTAGAAAGCATCAATTTCTCCAGCGGTGGTTTCGAAGCACGCTATGGCGACAAGATGTCGTCAGTGCTGGATATTACCTATAAGAAACCGGAAAAGTTCGAAGCCTCCGTTAACGGTTCCATGCTTGGTGGCGGCGCCTATATTGGTTGGGGAAATAAGAAATTCTCTGCGATGACCTCCGTCCGTTACAAGACGACGAAATACCTCCTTGGTTCGTTGGATTCCAACGGCGAATACAAACCAAACTTCCTTGATTACCAGTTGGTTCTCCAATATCATCCTTCAGAAAAATGGAGTGTTGATTTATTGGGAAATATCTCCGATAATCACTATACCTTCAAGCCCGCTGATCGCGAGACGCATTTCGGTACGATGTACGATGCGAAGAGTTTCAAGGTCTTTTTCGACGGCCAGGAGAAGGACCAGTTCCGTACCCTCTTCGGAAGTGCGACGATAACGCGCCATTTTACCCCGAACACCTTCCTCGCCCTGCAGTTCTCCAGCTATGGCACCAAGGAGCAGGAAACCTATGATATCCAGGGTGAATACTGGCTACAGGATGCCACTTCCCAGGAGCAGATGGGTGTCGGCACCTATATGGAACATGCCCGCAACCACCTCCGTGCTCATGTTTACGATGCCGGTCTCCGTTTCCGCACGAAACTCACCGGCCACACCCTACAGGCTGGTCTCGACTGGAAGCATGAATTCATCAATGAGAATGCCGTAGAATGGGAGATGCGCGACTCCATGGGTTATTCGCTCCCCCACGACGAGGAGATGCTGAAACTTATCTACAGCCTTCGCTCCCAGAATGAAATCTCAACAAACCGCTTCGAGTCCTATGTCCAGGATACCTGGCGAAAGAAACTCAACGCCGGCCTCTTCAATTTCACCTACGGTCTCCGCTTCTCCTATTGGGACTGGAACAAGGAACCGCTGATATCACCCCGTGCCTCCATCGGTTTCCTCCCCTCGAAGAACGACAACTGGACCTTCCGCTTTGCCACCGGTCTGTATTATCAGGCTCCCTTCTACAAGGAACTCCGTGATACGATGCTTACCAACGGCATTGCCACCGTCACCCTCAACCGCGACATCAAGAGTCAGCGTTCCATCCATTTCGTAACGGGTGCTGACTATACTTTCCGTGTTGCCGGTCGTCCTTTCAAGTTTACCACAGAGGCTTATTACAAAGCGCTTTCCAACTTGATTCCCTACTCCGTTGATAATGTCCGTGTCGTTTACTATGGTCGTAATATGGCCAACGGTTATGCCACAGGTATCGACTTCAAGATCTTCGGAGAATTTGTTCCGGGAACGGATTCATGGCTGACCTTCTCGTTGATGAGTACAAAGGAAAAAATCGACGGCAATTGGATTGCCCGTCCTACCGATCAGCGCTACTCCATCAACCTTTATTTCACGGACTATTTCCCCAATACCACCCGCTGGTCGTTCACGCTGAAAGCCGCCCTGGCTGATGGTCTTCCCTTCGGTCCTCCCCACACCGACCGTTCCCGTCAGAATTTCCGTGCTCCCGCCTACAAGCGTATCGATATGGGTCTCAGCTATAAGATTCTCGGTTCCGATGAGGATGCTGCCGCAAAGCGTGGCATGCGTACCTACGGTTATCAACGCCGCGAACATGGTTTCGGTCATCTCATCAAGAATATGTGGATTGGCCTCGATGCCTTCAATCTCCTTGGCATCCGCAATGTCAACTCCTACTATTGGATTACGGACATCACCAATACCCAGTATGCCGTTCCCAACTACCTTACCGGCCGCCAGATCAATGTCCGCCTCGCGATGGACTTCTAATATGGTTTATTCGCTACGCTAGTTTATAAAGTTTATAAACCCTATAAACCCAAAACAGCCCCTATCTCAATTGTGAGGTAGGGGCTGTTTTATACTATATATTAGATTTATCCGTTGTCGATGTTCTGCATCACGAGTTTGTGAATCTGAGAGGGAGACTCTTCCAACTGGTGACGGAGATCATTATCGTGGAAATCCTTGAGGACCTTAATGGTGTAGTCAATGATGCTGTCAGAGAAGACACCTTCGGCGGTATAGATCAAACGATCCTTCTCGAGTTCGTCGGCAGCCTCGTAGCAACTTGCAGGAAGTTGTTCGAGAGCCTCTTGAATTTCCTGGTTATTCTTATCATGGATGTTCACACCGAGACCTACATAAGTGCGCTCTGCCACCTCGAGACCTTCTGGTGACTCGATACCATAGCGGGCAGCACAACAGAGAGCGGACATCAGCAGATAGGTATCCGCGAAGCCGTCGCTAGCACGCCATTCAAAGGTCTGCTTAATACCGTAATCGCGGTCGATAGGAGCCTCAAGCGGATTGACGCGGCGCGCCATATCCATCTTCTTCTGCCATCCGAGAGGAACACGGACAAGAGCGGAACGATTGCTGAAAGACCAACAGAGAGAAGTCGGTGCTTCCTGATGAGGAACGAGACGCATGAAACTCAGCGGATGAGGATTACCGAAAGCAGGAAGACTCGTTCCTGCCATCATATAACCGGCAATGGCCTTCTTGGCCACATCGGTAAGTTCACCGTTCTCCAGCATCATAGACTCGCCATCCTTCGTGAATCGGCAGTGAACATGCATACCAGAACCTGCCTTTCCAACGGTAATCTTAGGAGCAAAGGTCACTTCCACACCATGTTTATAAGCCAACTGACGAATAATCCACTTAGCGATAACCAACTGGTCAGCAGCATCTTCGATGTTTGTGGGCAAGAACTCAATTTCGTTCTGCTCATAAATCTTGCCGTCAGCGGTGAAGTTTCCAACCTCAGAGTGGCCGTACTTGATCAGACCGCCACATTCAGCAATCATTCGCATCGCCTCAACACGGAGTTCGGTAAACTTGTTGAAAGGAGCAGACTCGTGGTATCCACGCTGGTCAGCAACCTTGTAAAGCGGTTCTTCGGGAGCGATGACATAGTATTCGAGTTCGCCCATTGCTTCCATCTGCATACCAGTCTTCTCCTGGAAAACCTTGTGCGCCTTATGGAGTATATAGGTCGGAGCGCTCTCAAAGGGATTGCCGTCGCGATCCATAAACGCACAGAGAAGACCCAGGGTAGGAATCTCAGCGAAAGGATTGACGAAAGCTGTGCAGTAACGTGGCATCACATAAAGGTCGGAACGTCCTGCCTGCACGAAGGGGAAAAGGCTGGAACCGTCCACGCGCTCACCAGCTTCGAGAATGGTACGGAGATGATCTTCGCTCTGGATAACAAAGCCGAGGGTTTTCAAACGGCCTCCCCAACCGCAATAATGAAAATTGAGGAAACGAACGCCGTTTTCGCGGCAATAGCGGATAATGTCCTCACGAGTAAATTCATGAGGTTGTTTCTGCAGGTATTGCACCAGCAGATTAGGATTCATTGAAATACGAGTGTTCATAGTTTTGGTTAGTAGTGAATTTTTCAATATGTAGTATTTCAAAGGCAAAAGTAGTAACTTTTTTCGATATGATAGCAAACAACCCGAAGTTTTTTCTTAATTTTGCCACAAAATTCTACAAATACATAAATTTCCTCTATTTATGACTAAGCAAGAACTTGTCGAAAACATCTTTCGCAAACAGTCATTTCTCTGTGTAGGTCTTGATACTGACCTCAAGAAAGTTCCTCAGCATCTCCTAAATGAAGAAGATCCTATCTTCGCCTTCAACAAGGCCATCATCGATGCAACCGCTCCCTATTGCGTTGCTTACAAGCCCAACCTCGCCTTCTACGAGTGCTTCGGCCTCAAGGGGTGGATGGCTTTTGAAAAGACTATCAATTATATTAAGGAGAACTATCCCGATCAGTTCATTATCGCTGATGCCAAGCGTGGCGACATCGGCAACACCAGCGCGATGTATGCCCGTTGCTTCTTCGATGAGACCGGCGTTGACTCTCTCACCGTTGCTCCATATATGGGCGAAGACAGCGTTACTCCCTTCCTTCAGTATGAAGGCAAATGGGTCATCCTCCTCGCTCTCACCAGCAACAAGGGAAGCCACGACTTCCAACTTACTGAAAGCACAGAGGGTGAGCGTCTCTTTGAGAAAGTTCTCCGTGTAAGCCAGCAGTGGGCAAATGATGAGCAGATGATGTATGTTGTTGGTGCAACCCAAGGCCGTCTTTTCGAAGACATCCGAAAGATTGTTCCCAACCACTTCCTCCTCGTTCCCGGCGTGGGTGCTCAGGGTGGCAGTCTTGAAGAGGTTTGCAAATATGGTATGACAAAGGACTGCGGTCTCCTCGTAAACTCCAGCCGTGGTATCATCTATGCCGACACTACCGAACGCTTTGCAGAAGTCGCTGGCGAAAAGGCTCGTGAACTCCAGCAGCAGATGGCAGCATGTCTCCAGACTATCGGCTAAAATCTTTTAAAAAAGATGAAACGTATCTATCTGTTCGCTGCTATGTGCTTTGCAGCGATGTCTTCATTCGCCCAGGCTCCCTGGCTTTACTACGACGAAGCAGACGGTGAAAAGGGCGCAGATCTCAAGACTGCTCTCTACAATATTATCGCAGACCACGAAAAGCGTTCCTATTCTGATCTTTGGACCGATTTCAAATCCACCGATATGCGTCCTGACGGCAAGGTTTGGGATATGTACAGCAACACCACCAACTTTATCTTTGGCAAAGAGAACGGTGGTAATCAGGATACGGGTAGTGGCGGAAATGCCGAAGGCCAGTATTACAACCGCGAACACTCTTTCCCGAACAGTTGGTTTGGGGGTGACAAGAACCATGCGGCCTATACCGACCTTTTCCACCTCTATCCCACGGACAAGTATGTGAACAACAAGCGCGGCAACAGTCCCTTTGGCGAAACTGCCAATCCTTCCTGGACGAGCAACAATGCTTTTTCCAAAATTGGTCCTTGCTCTGTCAGTGGCTTTAGCGGAACGGTCTTCGAACCCGCCGACGAATACAAGGGTGACTTCGCCCGCACCTATTTCTATATGGCGACGGCCTACGAGAACGAATTTGCTTCTTGGGCTGATATCACTGCCGACGGCGGCGCTATGATGTCTGGTAACAAATATCCCAGTTACAAGACCTGGGTCATCAACATGCTCCTCAGCTGGTCCGAGCTGGACCCTGTTAGCGAAAAGGAGATCAACCGTAACAATGCGGTCTATAACATCCAGAAAAACCGCAACCCGTTCATCGATTTCCCTGGTCTTGAAGAATATATCTGGGGAAGTTGCAAGGACGTTGCCTTCAGCGCTGACAACTATGTTACTCCCGACCAGATCGTCGGTCTTGCCGCTCCCATAGAGGAGGTCAACGCCACAGTTATCTACGATCTTTCTGGTCGCCGCGTCTTCACCACTACCCCCGGCCTTTACATCGTCAATGGACGCAAGGTGTACATGAAGTAAGTGAAAAGAGAAAAACTTATATATTAACACACAAAATAACACAAAAAACTATGCAGAATTATTTTGATCTGACGGGCCGTGTGGCTGTCATCACCGGTTGCTCCACTGGTCTGGGCGTTCAGATGGCAAAAGCATTGGCTAACCAGGGCGCAAGCATTGTTGCTCTTGCTCGTCGCCAGAACCTCATCGAAGAAGTTGCGAAGGAAATCCATGACACCTATGGTGTTGAGACCCTCGCCGTTCCCTGCGACATCACCGACACCGCTCGCGTTGAAGCCGCTGTTGAAACCATCATGCAGCATTTCGGCCACATCGACATCCTCATCAACAATGCTGGCACTGGTGCCGTAGCTCCCGCTGAGGACATCACCGACGAGCAGTTCGCCCACGAGATGAACATTGACATGTTCGGTACCTTCAAGATGTGCCGCGAGGTGGCAAAGCGAGCTATGATTCCAGCTCAGTACGGCCGCATCATCAACATCGCTTCTATGTACGGTCTCGTTGGTAACAAGATTGCCCCCGCATCTCCCTACCATGCTGCCAAGGGTGGCGTTGTAAATCTCACCCGCGCCCTCGCTGCAGAATGGGGCGAAAAGGGCATCACGGTAAATGCCATCTGTCCCGGCTATTTTGAAACTCCGTTGACCAAGGAAACCCTCGAAACGGAATTCTTCCAAAACTATGCCCGCACCATGATCCCCATGGCTCGCTACGGCCGCGAAGGCGAACTCGACAGCGCTGCTATCTTCCTCGCTTCCAATGCCAGCACCTATGTCAATGGTGTCATTCTCCCCGTTGATGGAGGTTATACCAGTCTATAATTTTCAGGCATGGTAACTTTCATCATAGCACTTCTACTGCTCATTTCTGGGTATGCGTTCTATGGCGCATTAGTAGAAAAGATTTTCGGCGCTGATAAAAATCGTCCCGTGCCTTGTGACACCAATTTCGACGGCGTTGACTATCTTCCCATGCCCACTTGGAAAGTCTTCCTCATTCAGTTCCTCAACATTGCAGGAACAGGGCCCATCTTCGGTGCCATCCAGGGAATTCTCTTTGGTCCAAGTGCGTACTTCTGGATTGTTTTAGGCTGTATTTTCGGCGGTGCTGTCCACGACTACCTGTCAGGAATGATTTCCATGCGCAATAACGGCGCAAGTCTTCCTGAACTTGTAGGCGACGAACTGGGCAACGCTGCACGTGTCAGCATGCGTTTGCTTTCACTGTTGTTGATGATTCTCGTGGGAGCAGTCTTCGTCACAACTCCTGCTGGCTTGCTGGCCAGCATGATTGGTGATGGTAGTATTTTGGGAGAAAAGATGCTTTGGGTATTCGTCATCTTTGCTTATTATATTCTGGCGACACTCCTTCCCATTGATAAACTCATCGGCAAGATCTATCCCGTCTTCGGATTTGCCCTGCTCGTTATGGCCGTTGGCGTCGGTTCCGGTATCTTCATCCATGAAGGTTCACTTCCCGAAATCACCGAAGCCTTCAGCAACCATCATCCTGCCAGCGTAATGCCCCTCTTCCCCGGCATTTGCATCACCATTGCATGTGGTGCTATCAGTGGTTTCCATGCAACCCAGAGTCCTATGATGGCTCGTTGTATGAAGAATGAGAAATACGGGCGTCCCATCTTCTTCGGTGCAATGATTACCGAAGGTATTGTGGCACTTATCTGGGCGGCGGCAGCCATCAAGTTTGCTGGTGCTTACGATGTCACCCAGTATGGTATGGACAATAATGTTGCTCCCTACGAAAAACTTTGGGCTATCATGACGAACGGTGGTACCGAAAATCCCAATCCTGCCATCCTCGTCAACAGCATCTGCCAGTCCTGGCTGGGTACCGCTGGAGCTTTGCTCGCCGTTCTAGGCGTTGTCGCAGCCCCCATTACCAGTGGTGACACCGCATTCCGTTGCGCGCGTCTCATTGCAGCCGACTTCATGCATTTCAAGCAGAACAAGATCATCAAGCGTCTCGTTCTCTCTTGTCCTATCTTCCTCCTCAGCGCTATTTTGATGTTCGTGAAGTTCGATATTCTCTGGAGATACTTCGCATGGTTCAACCAGAGTCTGTCCATCTTCACCTTATGGTCAATCACCGTTTGGCTTGCAAAGCAGCACAAGAACTATTTCATCAGTCTTATGCCCGCACTCTGGATGACCATCGTATGTATGTCTTACATCCTCATCGCACCTGAAGGATTTGGCCTTGAGCCCATGCTGGGTTACGTCATCTCGGGTGCCATCGCCTTGCTGTTCCTCGGCCTCTTCATCAGGAGCAAGAAGTCATATTGATTGAACCTACTTTTCTTTATACAAAGGAAGGACAACCCGCATTGGGCTGTCCTTCTTTTTTTATCACGACGTTTCGTCCTCGCTCTTCGGGGCACGCTTTTTCTTCACCCTTCCGCTTTTCTTCAAAGCCTCGGCGAGGATCCATTGTATCTGACCATTCGTCGAACGAAACTCATCCGCCGCCCATGCCTCGATGGCATTCATCATGTCCTCGTCCAGGCGCAATACAAAACTCTTGTTCTTAGCCATAGTAGGATTTGTTTCTTTCGATTCTGTCTTGATAACGTTTCAAAGCAGCATCAAGTTCGTCTTTGAACTCCTGGGGCTTGCCGGAATAGTCATCGCTCGAGATACCATGAATATACCCATTCTTTTTATATTCTATCCGCAAGAGCCAGCGTGTAAGGGCAAAACGCTTCGCTGCAATTTCTTCATCAGCATCGTTTGTCACTATACCGATTTCATCATAGCCACTCATATCACGCCCCATCTTGAAGCCTTCGATGCGTGACCATTCAATGAATTTCTTCGGAAGGTACAACCCTTCGTCTGTAGCGACAACAGGACGCTGGCCAGTGATTATCATCTTGATATCCTGTGCCACCATAAGGCACCCCCCGATGCCGAAGAAGAGGGCAAGGACGCCGATAAGAATCTGAATCGGCAACGGATCCTCCTTCGTCAGTAATGACCAGGTCATCACACCCGCCACACCCAACATAAAGAAATGGAACGGCAGGCGTTTTGCCCAGATATTCCTGAACAGATGCTTCTTATGATTTTGAAAAGATAGTTTCATTAGTGATTGAGGGTTCCAGAGTTGATAACGGGCTGAGCGGGTTCGTCAGCGCAGAGGACAACGAGGAGGTTGCTGACCATTGCTGCCTTCTTTTCGTCATCGAGGTCTACAATTTCTTCAGCAGAAAGCTTGTCGAGTGCCATCTTAACCATAGACACAGCACCATCAACGATCTTCTCACGAGCGGTGATGATAGCAGCAGCCTGCTGACGACGGAGCATAACAGCAGCAATTTCGGGAGCATAAGCGAGGTAGTTAATACGAGCCTCCATCACCTCAAGACCTGCCATAGTAAGGCGTTCGTTGAGTTTAGCAGTGAGGACTTCGTTGATTTCAGCAGAACCGTCGCGAAGGGTAATCTCGCTGTCGTTGTTGCTATCTTCATTATCGTAAGCATACATACCTGCTACCTCACGGAGAGCAGAGTCGCTCTGGATACGAACAAAGTGTTCGAACTTTGCCATACGAGCCGTTGAACTATTGCCGACAGCACCTGCAGCACTGACATCGGTATCGATATCGAAGATTGCCTTATAGGTATCCTTCAGACGCCAAACGAGGACGAGACCGATGAGGATAGGGTTACCTGCCTTATCGTTGACCTTGATGGGTTCACCATTTAAATTTCGTGCGCGAAGGCTGACATTCTTTACGCTCATCAAGGGGTTGAGCCAGAAGAAGCCGTTCTTGCGGAATGTGCCGACATATTTTCCGAAGAAAGTCATCACCTTCGCCTCGTTGGGTTCGAGCATAGAGAAACCGCAGGAGCAGAGAATAGCGACAAGGAGGACGAGAACACCGAGTCCGAAGAACCAGCCGCAGGGCTCGTCAGCGTCAGCACGGATAATGCCTTCTATAAACAGATAGATTGTCAAACCCCAGAGAATAATGTCGATAAGGCACATTAAAAAGCCATTGAGATAACCTCCCTTAAATTCAAATTCTTGATTTCTTGTTTCCATAATTTCTTGTTTCTATAGTTATGAATAATGTGTTTGAATTGATATCATTTTAATATCACGATGCAAATATAGGAAGCGGTTCCATATCCTCCAAATAAAAACGAAAAAATCGGCACCTCGCGATGTCGATTTCAACTTTCATTCCCCGTTTTGTAATATTAATAAATGGCAAAATTCGGCCAATTATCTTTTAACTTTTAACTTGACGAATTCCACACACTCGCGGAAGACGGCGACGCGGAAGAGCCACATCAGGACGATATAGGCGGTAGCCATGCCGACAAACTTCGCAGTGATCGTGCAGAGCTGCTGGACGATAGTAGAGCACGCACAATGATTGAGGACAACTAGCACTCCACGGTTACAAGCATAACCCACGATCCATGCTGCACCGGCGGCGAGGGCGAAAGGCACGACATCACTCAGCACCTGCAAGAGATTCGCACTGATGAGTTTGCGACTGGCGAAATAGAGTACGAAGAGCCAGATAGGTTGCAGACTCGCGATACATGCTACAAGGGGCAGCATACTTTCTCCTCCCGCGAAGGCAAAGAGAAGAACCAACTGTACGGCAAGGAAAGCACTCGTCGTGTACATATAATAATCGGAATGCTTACATGAAATCATCAGATTCGAGAAGACACCATTCACCGAGATAAAGGCACCACCGAAAGCGATGATGATGAGATAAGGCACACACGGATTCCATTTGTCACCAATTGTCAGACTGATGAACTCGGGGGCAATGAGCGCCAGGCCCCACATCGCTGGGAAGGAGACGAAGCAGGTGAAACGGAGGAGTTTTCTGAACACTCGCGTCTGGCGCTGCTCGTCATCTTCAACCTTTGCCAAAACAGGTTGCGCCACATTGTTCACCATACTGACGAGGATAGAGTTCGCCAGCGTCGTCCACTTGTTCGCCTGGGAATACTGGCCAATCTGGTCGGGACGGTAATAGTGACCAAGGATACTCTGTAGGAACTGACCGTTGATGGTATTGAGCATATTTGTCACCAACAGTCGGCTGCCGAAACCGAACATCCTCCATGCCGGACGGAGATCGATATGCAGACTCGGGCGCCACGGTGACCAGTACCATACCATCAGCGTATAAGTGATTTTATAGGAAAGGTCCATTGCCACTAGCGACCAGCAGCCAAGACCAGCGAGAGCACAACCGATACCAATCGTTCCGCTGCACAGCGATGCCGTCACTTGCGATGTCGTCTTCTCGCGCATCATCAGGTTGCGGATAAGCCATGCCGCCTGCGCCGTTCCAAAAGAGGAGAAGAAGAAACCGAGGAAAATCACTCGTCCTAAGTTCACCAACTGCGGGGCGTGGTTAAAGTGTGCAATCAGAGGAGCACAGAAAAAGAGAAGGATATAGATACAACTGCTCGTCAAGACGGAGAACCAGAACACTGCATTGAAATCCTCATGCGTCGCATCCTTCTTCACTGCGAGAGCAGAAGTAAAACCGCTATCCTGGATATTTGCCGCTAAGATACTGAACACTGTCAGCATTGCCACAAGACCATAGTCCTCGACATTGAGAATACGCGCCAAAGCGATGCCAATCAGCATCGCCACTACCTGTTGGGCACCATTTCCCAGTGCCGCCCAGAAGAGTCCCAGCGCCGTGCGCTCTTTGAGGTTTTCCGTGTTATTTTGGCCTTCCATGGCTTATAAATCCACAAAAATTTCTTTTTCGGGTGCAAAAGTACAAATATATTTTGGAAAGAGCCTACAAAAATCGTAATTTTGCGCTTGTTTATAAACCCTATAAACCTTTAAAACCTTTTATAAACCATTCTATGCCTCCTCGCAAAGCAAACTTTGAACTCCTTCGTTGTCTGTCGATGTACCTCATCGTGCTGGGCCACTCCATCATGCACGGCCTGCGCCATGTCACGGAGACAGCAGTCCCTGAGAGCGGCTTCCTCCCCGGTACCACGACAGACCTCGTCAATTTCTGCTCCGCACAATACCTCTCCTACCTCAGTAATGTCGGCGTCAACCTCTTCGTTCTTCTCACGGGCTATTTCCTCGTCAACCCCAAACCCGTCGAGGCAGTCCTGAAGAAAGCCTTCCGTCTCTGGAAACACATCGTATTCTTCACCCTTTTAATCTACCTCGCCGCCCTCGCCCTTGGCTGGACGACATTCTCCCTTTCCGGCCTCATCGGAGTCTTCACTCCTATATATAATCGTACCTACTGGTTTATGACGATGTATATGGCCCTTCTCCTCCTCTCCCCCTTCCTCTCGAAACTCACCGCGAGCCTCGATCACCGCGAATACTCCTGGTTCGTCGCCATATTCTTCGTCATCAATTTCGCCAATGACAGCATCGGCTACGGTGCCCAGTATAGCGGAGGCATGGAACTCCTCTTCTTCCTCTTCCTCTTTATCCTCGGTGGTTATCTTCGTCGTTTCAATCCCTTCCCCACCCTCCAGCGCTATGGCTGGGCAGGCTATCTCGGGCTCAACCTTCTCCTCTGCATAGCCAGCATCGCTCTGCAGTTCAAGAGCAGTCCCGAGTTTTACTATGTCAAAGGCATCGCCAACAACAGTTTTCCCATCCTCACCGCCACAAGTCTATTTATGTGGTTCCAGCAGATGGACATTCGTGAAGGCCGTTTCCAGCGCCTCATCCTTGCAGTCTCCCCCTATGTCCTCGGCGTCTATCTCCTCCATGACCATCCCCTCGTCCGTCAGCACCTTTGGACCACCATCGACCAGTGGAGCCATTCACCTTGGCTCATCCCCCTCCTCCTCGTTGGTGCTGCCGGCATCTTTCTCGCCGGCATCTTCGTGGACAAAGTTCGTTCATCTTTTATGGTTTAATCGCTACGCTGGTTTATTAGGTTTATTTGCTGCGCTAGTTTATAAACCCTATAAACCCATAAACCCTTTATAAACCCTTTTTATGCTTACCAAAGAACAACAAAACGATATTCGTGAAGCCGTCGAAGTCATCAAGCGCGGCGGCATCATCCTCTACCCCACCGACACCATTTGGGGAATCGGCTGCGACGCCAACAACGCCGAAGCTGTAGCGAGAGTCTATGCCATCAAGCAGCGTGTAGATTCCAAGGCCCTCATCTGCCTCATCGGTTCCGACGCCAGTCTTCCCTTCTATTCCACCGGTGTCCCCGATGTTGCCTACGACCTCATCGAGTTCAGCGAAAAGCCCCTCACCCTCATCCTCGACGGTGCCCGCAATCTCGCCCCCAATCTCCTTGCAGAAGATGGCAGTGTCGGCCTCCGCGTTACAAAGGAAGAATTCAGCCAGACCCTCTGCCAGCGTTGCAAGCGAGCATTAGTCTCCACGAGCGCCAATATCAGTGGTGCTCCCTCCCCCACTTGTTTTGCAGAGATCTCCCCGGAGATTCTCGCCGCTGTGGACTATGTCTGCACCTCCCGCCGCGACGAGAAACCCGGTGCTAAACCTTCCTCAATCATCAAACTCTCCGCAACGAACGAAATCAAGATAATCAGAGAATAAGGAAAAACAAATCATGAAGAAATTTCTATTATTTGTAGTTCTCAGCTCCATCTGTTTGGGAGCAAACGCTCAATCCTTCACCGTCCAGACCAAGGCGGGCGAAGAAGTAACCTTCAAATGCGATGATATTGAGCGCATTGTTTTTCACCAAGATGTGGAAGAAGAAGTTGTTGCTCCACGTATCGGCGATATTTATTATGACGATGGAACATGGAGCACAAAACTGAAGACAAATGCAGCTCCCATCGGTGTTGTCTTTCGTGTAGGCTGTGCCACCGATAACAATGACCGTGAGGCTTATTATTACCAAAAGGACGGAAAGACGAAATTCTCAGAATTCCATGGATATGTAGTCGCCCTTCATGATGCTACAGAAAAGGATGGTAGCAACGAGGGGGTATGGTGGAGTGCTTTCGATGCCAATTTCGAAGGAACTGGTGGTTCTACCAACACTACAGATTTCCTCGGCTACACCAATACACAGTCTATTGTAGAGACTGCACTTCGTGACAAGGGTGTACTCTCTGATGCCACGAATAATTATCCTGCAGCTTACTATGCAACCACTGATTACGAAAGCGTATGTCCAGCTCCTGCTACTAGCAGTGGATGGTTCCTTCCTTCTGCCGGACAATTGAAGTATATTTATGACCGAGTATACTTTGCAGAAGATGGTTCTGATCGAGCTTGCATTGAAGAGACATTCAAAACCTTGGGGGATATGGCCGCTCCCATGTATTGCCGTGACGCTTCCTATTGGACAAGCACCGAAAAAATCGACTCCTACGGTACCTCAAGCTGGGCTTACTATTTCTGTTTTGATTCCAGCATGAATAAACCTGGATTTATTGCTGACTACCGGAAGAATAATGCTATGCGTATTCGTTCTGTTTTGGCATTCTAAATGTTTTCATTATGAATCGTAAATCTATCGTCTTTCTTCTTACTCTTTTCTTTTCGGCACTCGCAGTTTCTGCACAGTCTTTCCGTGTCTTTATGAAAAGCGGTGTCGTTGAACAATACGAATGTGCTGAGGTTGATAGTCTTGTTTTTGATGAACCACAGCTTACGAGTCCGACCTTTGGTCTCTCCTGCACAGATATCACCATGACCTCAGCCCTATTGTCTGTTATTCCTGACGATGACAATGTTCGCTATTATTTTGACTGCGTGACCATGGATCAATACGAGAGTTCAAATGAAAATATCGCTTCTATTGTCGAGGGCTATATTACTCATCTTCAGCAAAATTACCCCATGCTATCTTTAGCAGATATCCTCGATGCGCTGCTTTCTACAGGTCCCGCCAGCGACGAAGTCAAAGGACTTCCCGCTGCCACTGATTTTGTTTTCTATGCCATCGCTGTGAACGATGAGGGAAAATGCTATGGTGAAGCATCAACAATAGCCTTCCGCACATTGCAGGGAGGCAATCCTGAAGATTGCACTTTTGAAATCAGTTATGCCAACGTTAGTTCTTCCGCACTAACTGTTCTCGTTACCCCATCCGACGACTCTGTTCCCTACTGGATGAGCATTGCCGCCTGTGATGACTATCCTGGTGACAAAGCCATGGCGATGAATGTCAAAGAAGCCATTGAAGAATATGCTACTTCCAAAGGTATGACGGTTGAGCAAGTAGTCAAAGGAGTAACTTTCACTGGTGCCTGCTCTTCTGAAGAATCTGGTCTGCAACCCAACACATCTTACTATATATATGTTTATGCCATGGATGAGAATGGTGACAGTGCAGGTAAGATGTACAAAAAGAAATTCACGACCTTGTTGACTGACTATTCCGATGCAGATGTCAGTCTGAAATATCGTTTTTTCAACGGTGATGATCTCTATGCTCTCGATGCTGAGAAATATGCCAAGACCAAAGGACGTGTTTATATTCAGGCAATTATCACGCCTAACGAAGCCGCCGCAAACTGGGCTCTTGCCCTGGCGCAGAACGATCTTACTGACGAACAGGCTTATCCCGAAGAAGCCACGAAGAATGCCGTTCTTCAAGGCGGCTTTCTGAATGTAACTGAAAAATTCTTTGTTGCAGATTGGACCACCTGCACATTCCTATATTTCGCTGCCGATGCAGCAGGTATTGACGGTCCGCTCAAGCGCTTGTTAGTAACCTTTGATCCTGTCAATGCCCGTCCCGTCAACGAATTGGAGACTATGGATGCCCCTGCATCAATAAAGAGAATCCCTCAAGTTCTTTCACGTCGTTCTTCATCTGTCATCTCACGTCGATTCACCACGTTGAAACAACGAAGAAGAACTTTCCGTCCTAGCATTTTCTAATCCTTGTCTATAATCGGATTCATCAAAAGTTTACTGGATCTAATGAAGCATTTGCCTTTTCAGACTCAATTTTGTGCCGATACATGAAATACTACCTCCGTCCTAGTTCAAACTAGCGCGGAGGTAATTTAATTTAGGTCGGACCTAGTTAAAACTACGTCCGACCTAGTTTAAATTGGGTCCGTTTTATAAAAAATTGAAGCATTTTTGCATAATTATAGTTATTAATGGACATCTTTCTGCTTTTTTTAGGAATCGGAAAAAATCCTTCACTCTTTCACTTTTAACTTTAAGTTATTGATAATCAGTATACAATTCAGTGAAAGATATCTTTCACTGACCTTCACTTTTCCGTCACTTTATTCCTCTATACAAGTATTTCTCCCCCTTCTCCGATTTAATTTTCAATTAAATTTTGCAGAAAAGATAAAAATTACTAACTTTGCGGGCGGTAAAAAATGCTTCACCGAAATTAAGACACTCGGTGGCTAAAAGTTCTTGATTATCAGCAATATGATAAACATCCAGTCTAAACTAAGCCCTAAACAGTTTCTCCTCGTCCTGAGTCTTTGCGTCGGCATCGCCTCTGGACTAGCCGCCAATTTGCTTAAATGGCTCATCCATATCATCGAACATCTCCTCACACGAGGATTCATCATTACTCAGGCTAATATCCTCTACCTCGTCTATCCTGTAGTGGGTATCCTTATTTCCGCCCTCTTCATCAAATATATCGTCCGAGATAACATCGGGCACGGTGTGACGAAAATCCTTTATGCCCTCTCACGAAACCAGGGTTTTATCAAAACTCACAATACCTGGTCATCAGTGGTGGCGTCAGCGATAACGATCGGTTTCGGTGGTTCTGTCGGTGCTGAGTCCCCTATCGTCCTCACAGGTTCTGCCATTGGTAGCCATATGGGACGTCAATTCAATCTCGACCACCGACAACTGATGATTCTTGTAGGATGTGGTGCATCGGGAGCTATCGCTGGTATCTTCAAGGCTCCTATAGCCGGTCTGGTATTTACCATCGAGGTGCTGATGATAGACCTTACCATGGCCTCCCTCGTACCTCTCCTTATCAGCTGTGCCTCTGCGGCGTGTGTCAGCTACTTCATCTCTGGTACGAGCACGATGTTCAGTTTTGACCTGACGTCGAACTTCGGTGTAGAACGTGTTCCGTCCTATCTTCTCCTCGGTGCTTTCTGCGGGCTTATCTCGCTCTATTTCACCCGTATGATGAACAGTTTCGAGAAGGTCTTCGGACGTTTTAAGAATCTTTACGCAAAATTTGCACTCGGCGGTATCGTTCTCGCAACTTTGATTTATCTCTTCCCTCCCCTCTACGGTGAAGGTTATTCGACGATAGAGATTCTTCTGAACAGTACCTCGGAGGCCAATGCGGAGGCTGTAATGAACAACTCTTGGTTCTATGGTCATCACGAACTCCTCCTCGTCTATCTGGCGCTCATCGTCCTCGTCAAGGTATTTGCTACAACAGCAACAAATGGTGGTGGTGGTTGTGGTGGTACCTTCGCTCCCTCGCTCTTCTTAGGCTGTATCGGCGGTTTTATCTTTGCTGAACTATGGAATATGTGGGCTCCCTTCGGTGTTGTTCTTCCCGCAACAAACTGCGCCCTCCTTGGTATGGCAGGTGTGATGAGTGGTGTGTTCCATGCACCGCTGACGGGTATCTTCCTTATCGCAGAGTTGACGGGAGGTTACCAACTCCTCGTGCCGCTGATGATTGTCTCCGCGCTGAGTTACATCACCATTCATGCATTCGAACCTCACAGCATCTATGCCATGC
The DNA here is from genome assembly GCA_002314875.1 of Prevotellaceae bacterium UBA1746. Lineage (GTDB taxonomy): Bacteria > Bacteroidota > Bacteroidia > Bacteroidales > Bacteroidaceae > Alloprevotella. Next base: position 28,944 of record DCHS01000052.1, on the reverse strand, counting down.
GTCTTGCCCGTCGTGGTGAACTTCTGACACACGATAAGGACCAGAGTGTGCTGACGCTGATGAATCTCGATGATCTCGTTGATAAGTCCCGTCCTGCCCTCGACCCTGAGATGACGATGGGAAAGATGCTCCAGATTGTCTCAACGAGCAAGCACCTCCATTTCGGTGTCGTCGATGCCGGTGGCAGTCTCCTCGGTGTGGTGAATATCAATGAGGTGAGAAACCTCATCTTCCGAAGTGAACTCTACAATACTTTCAAGGTTTACCAGTTGATGCAGCCACCGAAGGACATCATCCGTACGGACTTCTCGATGACGGAGGTGGTGGAGCATTTCAACAGCCATGACAACTCTACCCTCGCGGTCACTGACCCGCACGGCCATCTCGTGGGCTTTATCTCACGAACCCGCCTCTTCAGTGCTTACCGCGAAATCATGAAAGACTTCTCACAAGAATAATATGTCCTACGAACAAGAAAATATTAAGCCTTACAACCAGGAGGGTGAGAAAGGCGAACAGGTGGAGCTGATGTTTGACAATATCGCTCACTCTTACGATTTACTGAATCATCTCCTCTCTTTTGGTATTGATAAACACTGGCGTCGCGCTGCCCTGCGTTCGCTGAAACCTTATACCCCGAAGCACATGCTAGACATGGCAACGGGAACGGGAGACTTTGCTCTCCTTGCAAAGAAGATGCTGGAACCGGAAACGCTCCTCGGCGCTGACCTGTCAGAAGGCATGCTCGCTGTGGCACGAAAGAAGGCGGAGGGCATCGAAGGTTTGTCTTTCGAAAAGCACGACTGTATGCAGCTGGCGCTGGAGGACAACCGCTTCGACGCTGCCACTGTGGCATATGGTGTCCGAAACTTCCCCGACCTCGAAAAAGGTCTCAGCGAACTGCTACGTGTGCTGAAACCTGGCGGCCGTCTCGTCATCATCGAACTGACGAGTCCGAAGTCTTTCCCGATGAAACAACTCTTCTGGCTTTACAGTCATATCTTCATGCCTCTCGTCGGCAAGATCATCAGCCGCGACTCCAAGGCTTACGCTTATCTCCCTGCTACCATGGAGGCTTTCCCCCAAGGCGAGGTCATGCAGGAAATTCTTAAAAAGGTGGGCTATACGGATGTGAAGTTCAAACGCTTCACCTTCGGACTGTCAACGCTCTATACAGCAGGAAAATCAGAAAACGCCTAATGAAAAAATACGGTCTTATCGGGTGGCCGCTGGGCCATAGTTTTAGCGCGGGATTCTTTGCAGAGAAATTTGCAAAGGAAGGAATTGATGCGCGCTATGACAACTACGAAATGGAGACGGTAGAAGGTCTACGGGCTTTTGTCAAGAGTGAACCAAATCTCTGTGGTCTTAACGTCACGATTCCTCATAAGCAGGCTGTGATTCCTCTTCTCGATGAAATCAGTGAAGAGGCTGCGGCAATAGGTGCAGTGAATGTCATCCGTGTCCGTGACGGAAAGTTAAAGGGTTTCAACTCTGATATCATCGGTTTTATGGAGAGCATTCGCCCCCTTTTGAAACCACATCATACCAGCGCCCTCGTTCTTGGAACGGGCGGTGCATCCAAAGCCATCGTCGTAGGACTTCGAAAATTAGGTATTGAACCGACTTATGTGAGCCGCAGCAAGAAGCCAGGACAACTGACATACGAGGAACTGACACCGGAGATAATGGCCGCACACACGGTCATCGTTAACTGCAGTCCAGTTGGCATGTTCCCAAAGGTAGAGAACGCACCGGCTATACCTTATGACCTCGTGACTCCTCAGCACTTGCTGTACGATTTGGTCTATAATCCACTCGAACCTCGTTTCCTAACACTCGGAAAGGAACGCGGTGCTACCGTAAAGAACGGTCTCGAAATGCTCCATCTCCAAGCCATCGCAAGTTGGGAATTTTGGAATAAATAACCGATATCATGAAACGCATTTTTACCTTATTCATAACCGTCGTCATTGCCCTTGGAGCATCGGCCCAAAAGGAGATAGACTATATCGCCCTCGTGCTGGACGACGCATCGCACTCTGTCATCTATCATTTCGCCCAGCGGTTCTGCCCCTGGGAGGACGAGGCGAAGTATTATTGCCACCACATGACAATAGCCCATCATACGAATCTCACACCGGAGATGAAGGAATGGGCCGAGGCTCATGAGGGGGAGAAGTTCACAGCGACGGCAACGGCGATCGGCCACAGCGACAAGGCTTTCGCGCTCCATATCACGAACACGGAAGTCCCGAGTCTCAACACTATTAAGCATGTCACCCTCGCCACGCATCCCTCCGCTGACGGCCATGCCGTCGACAGCAATTTCATTACGGACTGGCATCCGCTGAAATACTCCCTCACGCTGAGCGGAAAAGTGACGATTATTTATAAAGGTTTATAAGGTTTATTCGCTACGCTGGTTTATATAAACCTATAAACCCATAAACCATTTAAAAACCCACACAAAAAACCTCCCCGGAAAAATCCGAGGAGGTTTTTGTTTTACATTCCCATGCCACCGCCTTGCTGCTGGCCACCACCCATGGCGCCTTGCTGCTGGCCGCTGGAGGCCTTGTCGTCATTGTTGATGCCGTGAGCGACCTTCTTGACTGCTGTCTGGAGTTTTCCGAGACGCCAGGAAACGCTGACACCGAACTCCATCTGATCGATGCGAGTTAAGACGTGCATCTTATAATCAGGAGTCATCGTGGTCTGCTCCCAGTTACGATGACGAGGGAGGAAATTGCCAGCCTTCGCTGTTACAGTGAGACGATCTTCCTTGAGGAAGGAACGTGACAGGGTAATATTGTAGAAATACCAGTTATCACCCGTTCCCTGAAGATTAACCCACGATGTTCCACCACCTCCAGAGAGGTTCAACTTGAGTTTCCACCAGAGATCCTGACGGAAATTGCAGAATGCCATGCCACTGAAACCATCGTTCTGGTCACCGGTCTCGTTGACCTTGAGTTTGGTATAGCCACCATTTCCGTTGACAGTGAGGGCGGTATGCTGACTGATGTTCCAGTTGAGGAAGAGATTCATGCTGGCCTCACGACGACGGAGGAAATTGTCGTAGGTGGTGTTGATCAGGAGGTTCTTATCAAGGAAGGTATAGTTTGTAAGACCATTGTTGGAGAAGGTGTAGTTGGCCTGGGCATTGATGCTGAACTTCATGCCGAAGAGGCTGTAGGCCAACGAGAGGTTGTGGGCCTGTTCGCTCTCCAAATCTGGATTACCATAGTTCTTAGTCTGGGGGGAAGAAATATCTACATAGGGAGAAAGCATATCAATGCCGGGACGAGCGATACGATAATTATAGGTAAGCTTCAGCATCTGCAACTGGGAGAGGTTGTAGCCCAAGTTGATAGAAGGAACCCAGTCGTTGAAATTCTTCGTGAAACCTTCACGTTTGCCGTCGGGATAGGTCACATTGATATGGGAGTGCTCATAACGAAGACCGGCGCGGGCACTGAACTTCTGAACCTTGAGAATATACTCTGCATAACCTGCACCGATGTTGTTCTTGTGCTGATAATGCAAAGAGGAGAGGTCGTTGTAGGTCCACTCGCTGTCAGGAACATCGATAACGGGAACGAAATCGCTCTGGGAAGGTTTGTTGTACTGACGGGAATCGCTCTCGTTGATGCGGTTGATGAACTTACCACCGAGGGAGAGGGTGTGGAACTTTCCAATGGGCGTGGTGAAGTCTACCTGTGCAGTATGTTCGTAGGACTTGTTGTGGGGATCGATTTTATAGTCCACCATTTCACCCTGATATTCTTCGCCGAAGATATCATAGTTCTGCTTCGTCTGACGCTGATTGCCTGGAGAGGAATCGAGGCGGTATGAGAAGGTGAGCGTCTGTTCGGGCTTGCTGAAAGTATGCTGCCAGTCGGCACCAGCGTTGTAGCCGATGTTGGTCTGTTTGGTAGAAATCAACTGGGTGAAGCCGTAGATAGGATTGTTGTCGATGTCGTACATAACGGCTTTACCGGTAGCATCATAGCCAAGCTTATGGCCATGAACACCGCCGTTGACACTCAGCAGGTCGTGGTCGCTGAATTCGTAGGAGGCTTCGAGGCTTCCGAAGTTATAGAAGACATCGGGCTTTGCATAGCCGTCGCTTTTCATACAATGGAAGAGGTCGGAGGTATTGAAGGTGGTCTCGGTCTCGTTGACGGTCTCGTTCATCTTCATCTTTCCAAAACCATAGTTGGCGGAAAGGGTGAACTTGCCATACTGGACGGTACTGAAGAAACCGCCGTCGATGCCACGGTTGTTAACACCGAAACGGGGAGTTGCCATCCAGCCCTTCGTAGAGGTCTGTTGTTCTGTGATGATATTGATAACACCGGCAACGCCTTCAGCGTCATACTTTGCTCCAGGATCGGTGATGACTTCAATCTTCTGAATGGCAGCAGCGGGGAAAGACTTGAAGACTTCCTTGGGATTGTTGGACATCATCTGGTTGGGCTTGCCATTGACATAGACCTTGAAACTGCTGGAACCGTTGACCTTGATATTGTCATCGCCATCAACGGTGACCATAGGAACTTTGCGGAGGAGTTCGATGGCGGTTTGTGACTGCGCCTCGGGGTCGTCGGCAACAGAATAGGTGAGTTTATCAATGTCGGCCTTCACTGCACGCTTCTTCACGGAGACATTGGCTTCGTTGAGGACCACCTGCATAGAGTCGCGATGTGCCTGGATGGAGTCATACTGTTCGTCGGTTACACCGAACTGGGCGAAACTGCTCAGTGTCGCTGTCAGGGTTATAAATAAAAGGAGTATTCTTTTCATTTCTTGCAAAATTTTTGTGCCAGTTTATCCATTAGACAAACTAACACGCAAAAAAACTACGTCATTTCTCAATTATTTTGCAAAGGTACGAAAAAAAATGGTGTAACGTCTTCCAGACGCGGGTTTTCTGCAAATAAAAAATCCCCGCACACCTGATCGGTGTACGGGGTTCTTGCTCTTAGATTCTGCCTAATCGTGCCTTGGCCTGGACGACATTGACGACATAGTCGGCAAGTTTCTCGCAAGAGGAGACGTAGTCAATGTAGAAGGCACCGAGTTGATAATCGTACTCGTGGTTCTCGATATTGAGGAGATTGCCATTACGAAGATCATTTCGCAACTGGTTAATCTGATTCTCGATCTGGTAACTCTGGCTGATGTCATGACCGAGCCCCTCGGGCTGAGAGAGCGTATGGTTCATCTGTTCCAAAGCCATACGGACTAAATCCTCCATATGCTTGATCTGCACCATCTGCTCATCGGTAAAAGACTCCTTGCAATACTGACGCTTACGGGCCAATACGCGGGCAAGATTGTAACAAGAGTCACCGATGCTCTCCAAATCATCCACCTCACGGAGCATACGGTTGACCTGCTTCTTGGCATCGGGAGAAAGATGACCTTCTGCGACTTCCTGCAGATAGCGGGCAATCTCCTGCTCCATGTTATCGGTGATGCCTTCGTATTTCTCAACACGTTTCAACTCCTTCATAAAAGGCTCTTCCTTTTCAATGCCATGCATACCGCATACGATTTCGAAAGCCTTCTGGCAACGTTCGCCGAAGAGGGCGATTTCCTTGCGGGCCTCAAGAAGGGAAAGTTCTGCGGTACTGAGAATACCTGCGGAGATAAACTTGAGACCCACTTCTTCCTGTTCCTTCTGAGGGAGAACCCAGCATACGAAGCGTTCAATCTGCTTCACGAAACCGATGAGGAGAAGGGTGTTAAAGATGTTGAAAGCAGTGTGGAATGCACTCAGACGGAAGAGGTCGTTTCCTCCGGCATGGAAGAAATCGTTGACAATCCAGGTAATGAATTCGCAGAAGGGATAGAAGAGAATGAGGACGAGGACAACACCGAAAACATTGAAGAACATGTGGGCCAGGGCTGCACGTCTTGCCTGCGTATTAGCTGTCATTGAAGCCATGAAAGCAGTAATTGTCGTACCGATATTCTGACCCATGGCAAGAGCTGCGGCAAGTTCAAAACCAAAGCCGGGAATGTGCATATCGAAGAGCATCAGGGTGATTGCCATCGTAGCAGCAGAGGCTTGAACGAGCATGGTTACCAGAGCGCCGACAAGAACAAAGAGTATGATGGTCAAATAGCTGTCACCTGCAACATGAGCGAGCATATTGGCAACGATGGTACCGATATTGAGATCATTGGCGGAATTCTGCAAAAAGGAAAGTCCCATAAAAAGGAAACAGAAACCAAATACGAATTCACCGATGCTCTTTCGCTTACCATTGCTACTGAAAATCAATGGAATACCGATAGCCAACAACGGAAGAGCAAAAGCTGCAATGTTCACCTTGAAGCCAATTGCAGAAATGACCCACGCGGTCACCGTCGTACCGATATTGGCACCCATAATCACGCCAATGGCTTGAGCGAGGTTCATAAGTCCCGCATTGACAAAACTCACAACCATCACGGTTGTTGCACTGGAAGACTGAATGAGTGCCGTCACGAGTACACCTGTCAATACACCCATCACGCGGTTCTTCGTCATGGCAGCAAGAACTGCGCGAAGACGGTCGCCGGCAAATTTTTCAAGACCTTCCGACATGATCTTCATGCCATAGAGGAAGAGTCCGAGAGAGCCTAAAAGACTCAAAAGATTTAATACTGTTGTCATAAAAATTACAATTGCGCTGCAAAAATACGACAATAGTGTATCAAGGTTATGACAAAGATGTGACAAAAGTGTTACAAGCCCATATTCGTGAAAAAAGCCAAATAACAGACTAGGATAAAGACGATGACAATAATGAGTCGGAAATAATTGTAGATTTCTTCGAATTTCTTAGGATTCATAGCAAAAAGATAGTTCTAATCTTACAGTTTTTACGCTGCAAAATTAGAACTATGATGTAACGCTATGATGACGAAGCCGTAAAAAAGCAATGACAAAAGTGTTGCAAAGTTGTTACGCCTTCGCTATGGTAAACTGGAACTGCAGACCGCCTTCCGGACGATTGGTGACGGCAATCTCACCACCATGGTAGGAGACGGCATTGCGGACGATGGAAAGACCAAGGCCTGTTCCTCCCGTTCCGTTTCGTGATCGTCCTTCATCAATTCGATAGAAGCGTTCGAAAAGGCGGTCAAGATGCTCCGGTGCAACACCTCTTCCCGTATCATAATAGGTGAAATGAACATGGGACGAGGACCGGGGAAAGAAGAACGAGGACGAGGGTTTCTCCTCACAGATCAAATGGACCTCAACGCTTTTTCCCGCATAACGGATAGTGTTCTCCACGAGATTTCGGAAGATGGCATGGAACAGGGAGTAGTTGCCTTCAATCTTCAAATCTTCGGGCAGCGTCTGAAAGACTTTTATGTCTGCCGCTGAGAGTTCGGGACGGAGTTCTTCGACAATCTCATTCCAAATATCTGAAACATGGAGTTGCTCGCGGGGAAGAAGGGACGGTGCCTCTTCTGTCTTGGAAATCAAAGAGACATCACGAATCAAATCTGCAAGGCGGTCGGTCTGTACCAAGGCGCGCTCAATAAAATGGAGTTTTTTCTCCTCGCTCAACGAGGGATTATCTATCACCGTCTCCATATAGCCGTGAATGGCGGCAACGGGAGTGCGGAGTTCATGGGCGATGTTCGACGATATCTGCTTCTTCACCTCCTGGGTTCGTGCTTTTTCTTTCTTTCGAATGACGGAGATGCTCTGGTGCACACTTCCTCCCGTATAAATCAGGACGAGCGACATTCCTGCAAAAACGAGAAGTCCGAAAAGGAAAAATACTGTAGATGCCGTGTGGAGATTGTGACTGACGGAAGCACTATAAGGCAAGGCAACACGAACGATGCGGGAATTATAAACCTTGGCATAATAGAAAAAATCCTCGCCCGTCGTCAGGGAGTTGCGGATATCGTAGCCCTGTCCTTTTATCAGTGCCTGCTGTACCTCGGGACGACTGAGGTGGTTCTGCATGGCATTGGCTTGGTAGGGTTGCTCGCTCTCATAGAGTACCTTTCCGTCCTTAGTCAGAACAGTGGTACGAAGATGCTGGACGCTGGACGGAGGTTCAATGCTGTCTTGAGCGGCAATTACATCAGCATAGCCAAGAAGTTGAGCTTCAAGGATTTCACGACGAAATGTCCGCTCACGCTGCCACTGGAAAGCGATGAGCACAAGCGAAAAGGCGACAAGCAGCCAGGCGAACTTCTTAATCAGTGATTTTGTAGACTTATCCATGCGTCATTCAAACTTATAACCATAACCCTGACGACTGCTGATGCGGTCTCCATGAACACCGAGTTTCTTACGAAGACGGGCGATGTGGACATCGACGGTACGGTCGAGGACATAGGATTCTCCCTTCCATACGGCAGAGAGTATGTCTTCGCGGGCAAAAATATGGCCAGGCTGGGAAGAGAGGGTTTCCAAAATACCTAACTCCTTGCGGGACAATTCTATTTCCCTTCCGTCGGCTATTACCAATTTTCGGGAATAGTCTATCATCAGTCCATCACCCAAAGAACGCCGTGTTTCATCCTTTTGGATTTCTGCCTCATTAATAATATTAGAGGAGTCATCTGAGTCTTCATTTTCCACACGGCGTAAGACAGCTGCCACACGAGCCATCAATTCTTTCACAGAAAAAGGCTTTGTGATATAGTCATCACCACCGCGAGAAAAACCCATCAGGATATCGTCCTCACGGTCCTTAGCGGTGAGAAAAATAATAGGCGTCTTGTCTTTGCGCTCATGACGAAGGATCTCTGCCATCTGGAAGCCGTTCATACCAGGCATCATGACATCCAGCAAAATCAGTGACGGCCGAACTTCTACGGCAGTGGCGAGATAGTTCAGAGCCTCTTCAGCTGATCCAGCTTCCGCCACCGCATATCCGGCAGTTTCCAGATTGCAAGAAAGGATTTCGCGAAGATCGGCTTCGTCTTCAACTATGAGAATCGTTTTCATATATCTTTTCTTTTTCGCCGCAAAGATAGAAAAAAGCCACGAAATTGCAAAGGCAAACGCTGTTACAATTTCGTGACAATTTTCCAGGACTATAAATCCTATGACTTAGTTTTCTGTCTCAGGAGCCTGATCGATGAGATCGAGGAACTGGTCGAGCTTGGGAGTAATGATAATCTGGGTGCGACGATTGCGAGCACGACCGTCTGCGGTCTCATTTGTTTCAAGAGGATTGTACTCACCACGACCACCTGCAGTCAGACGGCTGGGATTTACACCATAGTCGTTCTGGAGAGCCTGAACAACGCTGGAAGCACGGAGACAGCTGAGGTCCCAGTTGTTACGGATGTTAGTCTTGGAGATAGGCACATTGTCGGTGTTACCTTCAACGAGAACTTCATAATCATCGTAGTCGGTGATGATCTTGGCAATCTTAGAGAGGGTTTCGCCAGCAGCGGAACTGATCTCGTAGCTACCACTCTTATAGAGCATATTATCGTTCAAGGAGATGTAAACAACACCCTTAAGAACCTGAACATCAACATCCTTGAGTTCGCTCTTAGAGAGTGAACGGGTCAACTTGTTAGTGAGGGCGAGATTGAGGGAGTCGCTCTTGCTCTTAGCCTCAACAAGCTGCTTGATGTACTTGTTGCTGGCATTGATTTCATCAACGAGCTTGGAGATATTGGCACTTCCAGAATTGATGCTGTTATCAAGAGTAGCCTGGAGAGCCTTCAACTGTGCCTTGAGTTCTGCATTCTGAGCCTGAGCCTCTGCCAAGCGCTGTTCGAGTGCGCTACCGCTGGTGGTGGAAGAAGCCAGATTTACCTTGGCATCGTTGTACATACTCTGAAGACCAGCATATTCACTCTGAAGCTGGTTGTAAGAACCCTGAAGATTTTCATAGGTCTTCTTGCTCACGCAACTGGTGAGCATCATGGCTCCTGCGAGGAGCACGAACATAAGTTTAAACTTCATAATGATGCGATAGTTTTTATGGTAATACATATTTAGGATTTCGACTGCAAAAATAGAGGAAAATCGCCATTCTGCAAAAAAAATCAAACATTTTTAAGATTTCTTTCACAAGTTTCAACACTTTTAACTACCTTTGCTACTCAAATTGATAATTTCACTCACAGTATGAACCACAAACAAACCATTATGTTAGGCCTTTTTGCCTTCAGCAGCCTTCTCGGTTTTGCTCAAAAATATAACTATGCCTCTTTCGAGGACTACCCCACTCCTTCTGGTTCTCTGACGGAGATGACTTACTCTTCCGCACAGACGGATTTCCAACTCTGGGCTCCTACGGGCCAGAAGGTTGAACTGAAAATCTACTCTGCAGGCAAGGACGGCAAGGTCATCAAGACGGTTGCTATGAAGCGCGCCAGCGACGGCACCTGGCATGCCACCGTTAAGGGTGATCTCGACGGCAAGTTCTACACTTTCAATGTGAAGAAAGACGGTAAGTGGCTCGGCGAGAATCCGGGTATTAACGCTCATGCTGTAGGCGTAAACGGTCACCGTGGCGCTATCATCGATCTCGCTACGACGAATCCCGCTCACTGGTGCTGTGACGAGGCTCCCAAGCGTAATGATGTGGTTATCTATGAAATGCACCACCGCGATTTCTCAATCTCTGAAACCAGTGGCATCGAACATAAGGGTAAGTTCCTCGCTCTCACAGAAACAGGAACTCATTCTCCCGGCGGCCATGCAACGGGTGTTGATCATCTTCGTGAACTCGGTGTGACGCATGTTCACATCCTCCCCTCCTACGACTATGTGACCGTTGACGAAACGAAGCCCGAAGTTCCTCAGTACAACTGGGGCTACGACCCACTGAACTACAATGTTCCAGAAGGTAGTTATTCTACGAACGCCGCTGATCCTAAAGCGCGCATACGTGAATTTAAGGAGATGGTGCAGGCGCTTCATCAGAATGGCATCAAACTCGTCCTCGACGTGGTTTATAACCATACCATGGATATCGACGGCAGCAATTTCCAGCGTACCGTTCCCGGCTATTTCCACCGCCAGCGTCCCGACGGCTCTTGGGGAAATGCATCTGGCTGTAGCAACGAGACCGCCAGCGAGCGTGCTGTGATGCGTCAGTATATGATTGAAAGCGTGAAGTACTGGATGACGGAATATCATGTTGACGGTTTCCGCTTCGACCTTATGGGAATTCACGATATTGAAACGATGAATGCCATCCGTAAGGCGGCAGAGGAAATCAATCCCGATGTTCTCATCTATGGCGAAGGTTGGGCGGCAGAGGCTCCTCAACTTCCTGAGGGAAAGGCAGCTATGAAGGCTCAGGTTTATGAGATGCCAGGTATCGCTGCTTTCAGCGATGATATCCGCGACGCACTCCGTGGTCCTTTCAGCGATGATAAGCAGACGGCTTTCCTCGGTGGTCTCAAGGGTAACGAAGAGAGCATCAAGTTCGGTATTGCCGGTGCTATCGCTCATCCTCAGGTGGACGTTTCCAAAGTGAATTATTCCAAGGCTCCCTGGACGGCTCAGCCTCATCAGATGATTTCCTATGTAAGCTGTCACGATGATATGTGTCTCACGGACCGTCTCCGCGCTTCTGTTCCTGGTATTGACGAGACGCAGCTCGTCCGCCTTGATCTCTTAGCTCAGACTGCTGTTTTCACCAGTCAGGGTATTCCTTTCATCCAGGCTGGCGAAGAAGCGCTGCGTGACAAGAAGGGGGTTCACAATAGTTATAATTCTCCCGACAATATCAACGCCATCGACTGGAGTCGTCTCGATACTCATCCTGAGGTCTTCGCTTATTACAAGGGTTTGATCCAGCTTCGCAACGATCACCCTGCGTTCCGTCTCGGTGACGCTGATCTCGTCCGTAAGCACCTTGAATTCCTTGCTGCTCCTGACTGCGTCGTTGCTTTCCGTCTTAAGGAACATGCTGGCGGCGATGCCTGGAAGGATATCATCGTTGTCCTCAACGGTAACAATTCCGCTCAGGAGGTGACGATTCCCGAAGGCAATTACGAAAAGGTAGTTGATAATGCCCGCCTCGATCTCAATGGCCTCGGTATGGTCACTGGAAAGAAGGCCACCGTCGCTCCACGCTCAGCACTGGTGATTTATAGTAAATAAGGTTTATTGAGTTTATAAAGTTTATAGGGTTTATAAACTCCTTGACCTAACAACAAAAAAAGACCTGACGAGTTGTCAGGTCTTTTTTTTGTTATAATTCGCTTTCCTTCAGTCGCTCGGCATTTTCGGCGACGATAAGGTGGTCGATGCAATCTTGAATATCGCCATCCATGAACGCGTTGAGGTTGTAGATGGTGTAATTGATGCGATGGTCGGTGATACGACCCTGAGGATAGTTGTAGGTACGGATCTTTGCACTGCGGTCACCGGTACTTACAAGACTCTTACGACGGTTGGCGATATCATCCACATACTTCTGATGCTCCTTGTCGTAGATGAAGGTACGGAGACGAGCAAGAGCGCGTTCCTTATTCTTCGGCTGGTCACGGGTTTCGGTACACTCGATGAGGATTTCCTCGACGACACCGGTATTGGGGTTCTTCCAGTTGTAACGCAGACGCACACCGGATTCCACCTTGTTGACATTCTGACCACCGGCACCGCTGGAACGGAAGGTATCCCATTTGATTTCACCTTCGTTGATAGTAACTTCAAAAGCATCGGCCTCGGGAAGGACAGCAACGGTAGCGGCAGAGGTATGAACGCGACCCTGAGTCTCGGTGGCGGGGACACGCTGAACGCGATGCACACCACTCTCATACTTCATGGTACCATAGACATCGGCGCCAGTTACAGAGCAGACGATTTCCTTGTAACCACCGGCAGCACCTTCGCTGAAGGAACTGACTTCAAGTTTCCAGCCCTTAGCTTCGCAATACTTTGAATACATACGGAAGAGGTCACCTGCAAAGAGTGCAGCTTCATCTCCTCCCGTACCACCACGGATTTCAAGAACGACATTCTTGGCATCTTCGGGGTCCTTCGGAACGAGGAGCAATTTGATTTCTTCCTCAATTTCGGGTATTCTCTTTTCGCAAACAGAAATCTCCTCGCGAGCCATCTCCTTCATTTCAGGATCGTCTTCATTCATCAAGATATCCTTGCTTTCTACGAGATTGCCGAGCAGATTTGCATATTCCTTGCGGACCGCCATGAGATCCTCAAGTTCCTTGTATTCTTTCGTCAGACGGACATAGCGCTGCTGATCACAGATCACATTGGGGTCTGTAATCAATGTTCCCACTTCATGAAAGCGGGGTTCCAGCGCGTCCAGTTTTTCTAATAATGTATTCATTAATAATTAAATTCGCCAAATTCAGACTTAATCGTGAGTGATTTGGTGCCTTCTTCAATGTGACCGACAATCTGAGCGTCGATGTTGAAACTCTTGGATATCTCGATGATCTTCTCAGCCATTTCAGGACGAACATAAACTTCGAGACGATGACCCATATTGAAGACCTTGTACATTTCGCTCCAGTCGGTTCCGCTCTGCTCGTGGATGGCCTTGAAGAGAGGAGGAACGGGGAACATATTGTCTTTCACGACCTTGCAGTTATCACCAACGAAATGGAGCACCTTGGTCTGTGCGCCACCCGTGCAGTGAACCATACCATGGATTTCCTTGCGGTCCACCTCGTCGAGCATCTTCTTTACGAAAGGAGCGTAGGTGCGGGTAGGACTGAGGACCAGATGACCGGCATCGATGGGACTGCCTTCAACTTCATCGGTAAGCTTGTAGCCACCGCTGTAAACGAGTTCGTCGGGAACAGCATGGTCGAAGCTTTCGGGATACTTCTCAGCAAGATACTTTGAGAAGACATCGTGACGGGCAGAGGTCAGACCATTGCTGCCCATACCGCCGTTGTAGCCCTGCTCGTAGGTTGCCTGGCCGCAAGATGAGAGACCGACGATGACATCACCAGGACGGATGTTTGCATTGTCGATAACATCGCTGCGCTTCATACGGCAGGTTACGGTGGAGTCAACGATGATGGTTCGAACGAGGTCGCCGACATCAGCGGTTTCACCACCCGTGGCATAAATACCAACGCCCATATCGCGCATCTGCTGGAGGAGTTCGTCGGTACCGTTGATGATGGCACTGATGACTTCACCGGGAATGAGCATCTTGTTTCGGCCGATGGTAGAAGAAACAAGGATGTTGTCAACGGCACCCACGCAAAGGAGATCGTCAGTGTTCATGATGAGCGCATCCTGTGCTATACCCTTCCAAACGGAGAGGTCACCGGTTTCCTTCCAATACATATAGGCGAGACTGGACTTAGTGCCAGCGCCGTCAGCATGCATGATATTGCAGTATTCAGGGTCGCCGCCAAGGATATCGGGGATAATCTTGCAGAAAGCCTGGGGAAAAATGCCCTTGTCTATATTTTTGATTGCGTTGTGAACATCCTCCTTCATCGCGGATACACCACGCATCATATATCTCTGATTCATAAATAATTTTGAATTATGAATTAAGAATTATGCCAGATAAGCGTTTACATTTGCCTCGATGCGAGCGAGGATGTCGTCGTGCTCTTCACGAACGAAGGTTTCGCCGGTAACAGCCTCATAGAGTTCGATGTAACGGTCGCTGATGCCCTTCACGATTTCGGGAGTCATCTCAGGAACCTGCTGGCCAGCCTTTCCCTGGAAACCATTGTCCATCAACCATTCGCGAACGAATTCCTTGGAAAGCTGCTTCTGGGGTTCACCGGCAGCGAAACGCTCTTCGTAACCTTCAGCGTAGAAATAACGGCTGGAGTCGGGAGTGTGGATTTCGTCCATCAGATAAATCTTACCGTCGTGCTTACCGAATTCGTACTTGGTATCAACGAGGATGAGACCACGCTTTGCTGCGATTTCGGTACCACGCTGGAAGAGGGCGAGGGTGTACTTTTCGAGAACTTCGTATTCTTCGGGAGTTGCAAGACCCTGAGCAAGAATTTCTTCCTTAGAGATATCAGCATCGTGCTCGCCGATTTCTGCCTTGGTGGTAGGGGTGATGATAGGAGTGGGGAACTTTTCGTTCTCACGCATACCTTCGGGAAGTTTTACACCACAGATTTCACGAACACCGCTCTTATAAGCACGCCAAGCGCTACCACAGAGATAACCGCGAACAATCATTTCAACAGGGAAGCCTTCGCACATCACACCAACGGTAACCATAGGATCGGGAGTAGCCATCTTCCAGTTAGGACAGATGTCGGCAGTAGCGTCGAGGAACTTGCCTGCAATCTGATTGAGGACCTGACCCTTGAAAGGAATACCTTCAGGAAGGACAACATCAAAGGCACTGATACGGTCAGTTGCCACCATAACGAGGCGGTCGCCAAGGTTATAGACATCACGGACTTTACCGTGGTACACACCCTGCTGACCAGGGAAATTGAATTCGGTCTGAGTAAGAGCTGACATGAGATTTACTATTTTAGTTGTTTTCAGTTTTCGGTGCTGATTCCTCCGCGGCCTTAGCCTCTTCCCTGGCTTTCGCTTCTTCTGTGACTTTCGCTGCCGCAGCCTTGGCATAGGCTTCTACGATGCGGGTGACAAGTTTGTGGCGGACGATGTCTTTCTGAGTCATCTCAACGAAGGAGATGCCAGGGATATCGGCGAGGATACGGGTGGCTTCAATAAGACCGGAAGTGGTGCGGGGAGGAAGGTCAATCTGCGTGCGGTCGCCGGTGATGATCATCTTTGTGTTCCATCCCATTCGGGTGAGGAACATCTTGATCTGCATGCTGGTCGTGTTCTGTGCCTCATCGAGGATGACAACGGCATCATTCAAGGTACGGCCACGCATAAAAGCGAGGGGAGCAATCTGAATGACATTTTGATCCATATACTCCTGCAGTTTTGCCGCTGGAATCATCTCTTCCAAAGCATCGTAGAGGGGCTGAAGATAGGGGTCAATCTTTTCCTTCATATCACCAGGGAGAAAACCCAACTTCTCGCCAGCTTCAACGGCGGGACGGGAGAGGATAATCTTCTTGACTTCCTTATTTTTCAATGCACGAACAGCGAGGGCAATAGCAACATAGGTCTTTCCGGTACCGGCAGGACCGATGGCAAAGAGCATGTCGCTCTTTCTGTAAGCCTCAACGAGACGCTTCTGGTTCGTGGTGCGGGGCGCAATGGGTTTTCCACCCGTGGAATAGACAATAACGCTTGCATCACTACCCTTTCCGTTCTCATCGTCGGCAGGACGACCCTTCATGACATCGAGGATGTTTTCTTCCGAAAGCATGTTGAACTTGGCGCAATGCTTCTGAAGACGATCGAAGTTTTCCTCGAAAACAGCCATATCTTCTTCAGCACCCATCACTTTGAGCACATTGCCACGGCCGATGATACGGAGTTTGGGACAAAGGGCACGGATCAGGCGCAGATTAGCGTTCCCAGGACCAAAGAAAGTCGCGGGATCTGCTTCTTCAAGAATGAAATGGCGTTCGGTCATTCGTTTACGGGGTATTCCCCCCTACTGTTTTGGGAATTGATAAGTTAGTCTTATTTTATGGGCGCAAATTTACGAGGAAAACGAGGAAAAAACAAAGATTTCTTGTGTTTTTCAACATTTTATCCTAATTTTGCCGTCAAATTCAAACTATGCCTACTAAAATATCCAAATATACATTTACCAAAATCCATTTCGTCTGTGTTTTCTGGATGGTGGCAGGTTTCTTTTTCTTACTGAAATGTCTTTTCCCGAATATCGCCGGCAAGCAGCTGGAGGAAGTGAAGGAATACATTGAGGCTAAGATCACTACGAACCATCACCACCCCGTTGACTCCATCTCACGAAATATGGCGCATGTGGACAGCCTCTTCTTCGCTCCCCGAGCGGATCTGATGCTGGTCGATGCCGCTGGTAACCCCATCAAAAACGAAATTCCTCGTTTCCGCTCCATTGAGTTAGACACTATATTCCCTGACATCAACGATGTTCAGCTCGTTACTGCCGAGCGTTTGGGAATTCCCGAATGTGATGACCGTCAGGCGGCGGCGGCGATGAAGGACAAGTTGGTCTATATCGGTGACAGTCCTTATTACGACCTTGAAAATCTGACTTACTCCATCCCCTACCTTGTGCCTCGTGCCTCGGTGCTCCTGGAGGAAATCAGCCGCAGTTTCTTCGATAGTCTTGCCGTCAAAGGTATTCCTTTCCATAAACTCATCGTCACCTCGGTGCTCCGTACGAACAAGGATGTGAAAGGCCTTCGCCGCCACAACGGCAATGCCTCCGAAAACTCCTGCCACCGTTTCGGAACGACTTTCGACATCGCCTACAATTCCTACCACCGCGTCCAGGATCCTGATGATTCGGAGCAGCCTCAGGAATATGCTTACACCCTCAAAAGCGTCCTCGCCGAGGTCCTCAACGATCAGCGTCTCCGTGGTACTTGCTACGTAAAGTACGAGCGTCGCCAGTACTGCTTCCACATCACCTGCAGATAACATACTATTCAACCCCCATGATACAAGCATCCCCGCCATCGCTTTGATGACGGGGATGTTTTGTCTATCCGTAGGAGAGGCCCTCTCAAGTCCGGAGTTTAGTCCTCATTGGTCCGGCCCGTGTTCTCTTAGGTCCGGCCCGTGTTCTCTTAGGTCCAGCCACGTGTTCTCTTAGGTCCGGCCCCGTATTCGGAGCGTAAGCTTCGAACTATCTGATCACCTTCTTTCCGTTCTGGATGAAGATGCCCTTTTCTGCACGGGTTACGCGACGACCCTGGAGGTCATAAACCTCAACCTCAGAACTCGTTTCAGTGATACTTTCAACACCGTCGAGACTGGTTTCGATGATCTTCACGGGATAAACCTCGATGGTGGAATAGTAAGTCACAACGAGACCGGTGATGTTGTACTGCTTGCTGGTTGAGAAACTAGCGTCGGTGAAGTTCTGCCAGGTGTCATAAATCATCACTTCGCCTGTCTCATCCTTCACATTGAGTTTCTTGCTCGCGAAGGCTGATGACTGAGGAGTTACAGCCTCGAGGGTAACGAGGGATGCATAATATTCTTCCTTATCCTCACCGATGATGTCTTCAACACAAACGGGGATAGAGGAAACGGCATTATTGCTGGAAACTACTTCTACATCATCCAGACTGGTGACATTGAGTTCCGGGAGGTTGTTGTAATAGCAGTCCACACCAGTGATGCTGCCACGGATGCGGTCTCCTGTCTTCACTTTATCATTGGTACCATAGACGAGGAAACTGTTCTGGCCATCGGTGATGAAGGTGTTCTTGCCCTGAGCGTAGGTGACAAGGACATCATCGAACTTATAGGTTACGGTAGGACCACTACTGCTGCTGCCGGTGCAGGAAGCAATCAAGCCTGCAATATCGATGAGGTTGCCATCTTCGTCGTAATTGATTTCAGGTTCTTCAACATCAGTACCACCACCGGTATTGCCGCCACCGCCTTCGATAGCATCGCTGGACTTCATCGTTGTGTTGATATCAAAAGCAACATCCACGGAGTCACCCCAGACATATTCAGCCAGGTTGGGGAAGTCAATGAAAGGGTTGCGATTTCCCTGAATCTTATAAACGGCTTCGTTTCTTGCTATCTCAATCTCGTCAACGGGATCCTGGCGGCACCATTCAAGGAATAGTTCGTACGCCCACTTCTGGAGGGTCGGCCATGCGTTGTTTTCAAGCTGGTTCAAACCCTGGGCGTTGGTCCAGGTAAAGTTGCTGTAGGTCGTGGCCATATACATATAGGAGCGAGCGAAATCGCCCTTCCACTTGTCGGCGGGTTCCCAAAGATTGATATTAGCACCGTTTGCACCAGGACCTGTTCCGACCTTCGTACAACCGTTATCGGTATTGGACTTTGTCACCTTTCCCATGGGGTAATTGCTCTTTGAAGAGTTGATTGTCGACTCGCAGGGCATAAGGTTGAAAAGGTCCTTATAGGCATTGTTGGTCGAACCTCCCCACCAACTCTTAGGGAAAGAGTGCTCGATATTCATTCCGCTGACAGCACTGGCACTATTAGCGTTTGCATTGGAAGCGAAATAGCGGTGATCATTGCTGTAACGGTCGCGGACTTCACCGTCGCTCATACGGTCGGTCTGATAGAAACCAGACCAGGTGGAACCATTTCCGCTGCCATAGTCCAGGACTTTCTTAGCCTGAATGGTATTGTGTAAAGCGGCTTTCAGTGAGGACTTTTTCAGTCCCGTCACGCTCTGGTAATAACCGAGGGGTACATCAGCGAAAGATACTGATGCACAGAGCGCAAGAATTAGTGTTGCAAATATTCTCTTCATAGTTTTATGGATTCAATTTCTTTATGAGTTTTTCTACCAGGGCCTGAACGTCGCTCAGGGTGAGTGTACCGTCGCCATTTACATCGGCGGTAATTTCAAGGATCTTAGCAGTTAGCGTGACGGTTTCGGCGTCGGGGGTATTTCCTTGCAAAAGGGTGATGAGCGTAGTCAGGTCGAAGATAGACAGATGTTCGTCCGCACATACATCTCCATCGCCATAATATTCGCGAACGGCTTCGCGCAATGCGAGGATGTCTGAATTCGTAGGCAGTTCTTTTGAACGGGCTTCTTGAATGGCTTTTGCCAATTCTCCCAATTTTGCGCTTTCTTCTTCGTTTGTTGAACGGTAGAGTTGGAACTCGCTCATGTGGCCGTAACCGCGGCTGGGTTTCAGTACGTTGTTGGCTACATAATAGGTGTTGGCTATGTAGAAACGAAGATATTTGTACTTTCCTGGAACAATGAAGGTGCGTTCAAGGGTTTCAGTATTGCTGCTATAAGGGGTTGAAATCGTTGCGATATCCACCCAGGAATTTACATCGGTCGTATCGTTCGAAGCGCGAACCTGGAAGGCTGTGATGTGGTCAACGCTCACCGGACGACGGGTCATTTTCATCTTGATGAGACCTTCTTCGGGTTCGAGGAGACGAACCTGCAGATAGTGGATGCCGGGATCTACATCGCCTCCCGTCCACTTGGAATGCCAGAAGGTGGAGGTACTACCGTCAAGCAAGCCTGCATAATTGCCTTCTGAGGTTTCCGTATATTCGCTATAGAACTGATCGGCGGTCTTGATAAGACCTTCGGTGGTTGTGGTTGCCAAAGGTTCAACATCGCTATCGACAAGACCTTGAACGAGTTCTACAAGTTCATTAAGTTGGGTCTTATTTACGGCCAGATTCGGATCGATTTCTTCTGCAGGAACAAGATGCCAGTGGCTGCCGGCTGCTTCTAATGTCCAGCCTACAACATTTCCTTCCGTACCTGCTCCGGAATTGTGTTCTGCCTGGTGATAATAGGCATAGGTTCCGGATGTGTTGTACGCATGCATGGCCTCTTCGTACCATCCCTTTTCTTTGTTATAGCCAATAGGTTCTATGAGTATGGAATAGGTCGTTGCATCGGATGTGCCGATGACGGTTGAAACGGCTTTGCTTTGGGTTGCTGCTGTAATGCGATTTCCTGTACTCTCGTTATAACATTCGTAGGAACCTGACGTTGTATTGTATTTGATATTCCAAACAAAGGCTTCATCGTACTTGTCGAGGGTTTTCCATGCCACATTGGTTCCAGCATCATACATGGCCTTCGTATTGCCGTCGTTATAGGCTATGGCGGTTTCAAAATAGTAACGTCCTTCATAGGGAACACGACTCGCAAGCACGGCATTGTTCTTCGCGGTCAGCGTCTCTTTATAGCGCTGGATACTGGCGGCTGTTGCTGAACTCTGGCCTGCTGCAATGAAAGTCTGCGTGGTCGCAAGAGCTGCTTGCAGGTCGCTGACTGCTGTTGCACCAAAAGAACCAGGAGTGCCGTCGGTAAGATAAACCATCGCAGAGAGTTGTTCATAGAGATCAACGAGTTCCTGCCAGGGTGTCGTGGCTGCTTCTCCCTGCAGACGCATATTGCAGACTAACTGGATGCTATTGCAGAACTGCATATCATCGGTACAGTTCAGCACGGTGATATCAACATAGTTGTCGTAATAGCCTCCCCAACCCCAGTTGATATGGTAGTAACCGCTTGAATTTCGGCCGTCACAGACGAATGCATGACCTGAACCGTCAGTAGTATATCCTGCTATGCAGACGGGACGCTGGGCATCGAGGGAGCGGTCGAGGATTTTTATCCAATCAGCGGCGTTACTATAGTTATTGGTAAAGACGGTGGCATCACAGTCCATGCCGAAATAGGTGCGAACGGCATTGGGGATATCATAGAGCCAGGCTCCAGAGGTTGAACCGTAGTCCATCTCAACGGAGGCGCCGACATGAAAGAGGAATTTGGCAACCTCTTCTTTGTACTTTGACAGGAGAACGATTTGCGATGCCGTATTCTTCATGTTGTCCCAGTTGTAGGTTCGGTCACCGGTTATCGCTTCAACTTTGATGGAGTTGGAGTAGGTCGTATAGGCTGGAATGGTTGTACTGTAGGTATCCGTTCCACTTGGATGGTGGTATTTCACTACCTGACCCATTGCAACGGCAGTACATCCTACCAACGAACGATTGCTACTATCATAATAGGGACAATAGTTATAGAACGGATAACCTTGGTCCCATTTGGTCGAGACCATCGGACTGATGGTGACGGTCGATCCCTGCACGCGCTTGATGGTATTTGCATTAGCCACGACGTCTTCGCCTTCTTCGCTATCGAGGGCGGCTACTCTTTCGTTGTAAAGGTCGAGGTAAAATTTCAGACCATCGGGGACGTTTTCGTTGTCAAAGGTGCCTTCCGTACTAAAAGCAACAATCTCGGGCAGACGGTCATCGCCACCAACGATGGTATATCCCCGTTCTCCAATATTATTAAATATATAATAAGGAGCGGCATCTGTTGCCAAGGCTGCCTTTCGAGACGTCGTAGAGGCGATTCTTTCAACATTTACAAATTCCACCTCTTGCGACAATCCATGAGTCCGTGCATACTCCTTCGCCACCAACATCGCTTGTTGGCGGGTCCTGGGAGCAGCAAAGGCCGTCAATACGGCCAATACTACGAGGAGAAGTACCGTTAATCTTTTCATTTGTGTAACAGAAGGTCAGCAGTTCTTTCAATATCCTGAACATCAATCTTTCCGTCCTCGTTCACATCGGCGATGACCATCTTGATGAGATCATCGTCCTGACCGTTGTTCTTTAAAAGGGCGACAAGATTGGTGATATCAGTGATGGATAGACGATTATCTGCATTTGTATTTCCCAAAGAATAATACTGGCGAAGAGCTTTCTTCAAGGCATCAATTTCTGATTTTGAGGGATATTTCTTTGCCTTCGCAGTTTCTATTGCCGAAGACAGGGCATCCAAAGCATTTTCCTCAGCAGCAATGGCACTTTCTTCTTCCTCACTCAATACGTTATAGAGTTGAAATTCGCCAAAATGACCATAACCGCGACTATCCTTAACGACACCACTTTCAATGAAATAGGTATTCGTAATATAGAAACGCAGATACTTATAGGAGGTCTCCAAGGTGAAGAATCGCTCCAAAGTTTCAGTCTTGCTTCCGAAAGGCAGGGAGATCGTTGTGATTTCCGTCCAGTTCTGAGCATCATTCGAAGCTTTGACCAGTAACTCTGTAACATGATCCACATCGCTGGAAGAACGTCGCGTCATCTTCAGTCGCAACACACCGTCTTCGGGTTCCAAGAGGGTAACTTGCAGATAGTGGGTGCCAGGAGTTACATTTCCGCCCACCCATGCAGAATGCCAGAATGTGGAGGGGTCACCATCGAGGAGAGCTTCATAACTGCCTTCCTTGGTTTCAGTATATTCGCTGTAGAACTGGTCAGCCTTCTTTACCAATCCCGTAGGAGTGAGTTGTGCCAGGGCATCGCGTTTTGCATTGAGAAGATTTGTGGCAGCCACTACGAGAGCATCACGCTCAGCCTTATCAGCCTCCATTTCGGGAGTAATCTGTTCGCAGGGAACGAGATACCACTGACTGGCTTTTGAATCCTGTGTCCATCCCGTGATGTTTCCACTTGTTCCTGCACCATTCTCATGACCTGCCTGATGGAAAAATCCATAACCGTCGGTCGATGTATATCTGCGGATGCCTTCGATAAAACAATCGTTATGAATATCAAAGTCATAAGGTGTCAGCGACACTGCAGTTGCCTGAGCTGAAAAAGCCGGAGCAAGCATCGAGAGATTATCGCCTTCGTAGGCGACTCCCAGACGCGCGCCTGTTCCAACATTATAGATACCATAAGACTTCGTATCGGCGAAATAGGTCAAATTCCATTTGAAACGTTCATCACCTGTATCGCAAGTCTTCCAGCCCGCATATTGATCCCCGGCATAAAAGGCTTTTTGAGTACCATCATCATACTCTTGAACCGCCATGATATAGTAGTTACCATCGGGATAGGGAGCGCGGCTCTCAACAACGGCCTTATATTTCGCTTTCAGATTGTTCAGACTTCCTTCAATCTGGGTCTTCGAAAACATCGAACTGGCATCGATAACCGACTTTGAAGAACTCAAAGCATTATCCAATGCCGTGTAGGCAGTCTCGTCGATAGCATTCTGGGCATCACCACGGGGAAAAACAACTGATTTGTATTCTTTATAGCGTGCCTTTAATTCCTCAAGGGGATCAGAATAGGAATCAGGAGAGATACGGATACCCGTCACCATATTCACATTTTCGTTGAAATTTCCCTGGTTGGTATTGAGGACGGAGATATCAACGTATCCGTCTCCAGAACCGCCCCAACCCCAGTTGATATGATAATAGCCACTGGTGTTACGACCGTCAGCAACGAAGGAGTGTCCCACATCGCTGGAATTATATCCGGAAATCACGACGGGCTGGCCATCATCCAACGATTTATCTAAATAGCTAAGCCACTGCTCGGTAGTATAGCTGGAAGTTGAGAATCTACGGGAATAGGTCATACCGAAATACTCCACGGCATTGCCAATTTCCTGGCTGTAGGCTCCTGAAGAGGGACCAAACATCGTCTCTATGGAAACTGCTGCGTGATAAAGCAAACGGGCAACTTCTGAATTGGCAGAGGAGTTAGGCATACTGCTCCAATTATAGGTCCGGTCGCCAGAAATATCTACAATGGTAAAGGTGTAGCCGCTCTTGGACGAGGTATACCCAGGGATGGTCTTGGTCATCGTATTGGGGTTGGCATGGTAACGAAGGACCTGACCAAAGGCTACAGCAGTACAGCCCACAGAGGCATGAGTGCTTCCATAGAGAATTGGCGCAGATGCATTGTAGTTTCCGGTTTGGTTCCATGTAGTACTCATCATCTGAGCTACAGCAACCTTTGAACCCGCCAAACGGTGGATTTTCTTTGCGTCTGAGACTATCTCATCTCCAGAAGCCGTATTCAGACGCTCTACCTTACTTTTGTAAAGTTCGAGGTAGAATTTCAAGCCGTCGGGGATGTTCGTTGGGTCGATGCTCCCTTTATCGCTGTAAGCAACAATCTCCGGGAGGCGGTCATCGGCACCGACAATTGTAAAGCCTTCGTTATCTCCATGGTTGAAGATGAAACAACCCTCGGAAACAGAAGCTGCTGCTTTTTCCAAGGCCGTTGAAGAAATCTTATCGGAAACATTGGCAGACGTCTTTGCAGACTCCAGTGCTACTGCGGCGATTCTGGAAGTACGGATTCCAACGGAACTGGCATGCTTCATCGCAATATCCTGTGCTTGACGCAGCGAGCGCGGTGCCGCCGTCATCGTCATCACCGTCACACAAAGTACAAAAAAGAATAAGAATCTAATTTTCATGGGGTAGATGAGTATGCCCATAAGGGGCAAAAGTATTATACTGAATGGTTGGGGCTATAAACCTTATAAACCTATAAAATCTATAAACCTATAAACCCTATAATCGCGGGCAAAGTTAGCAAAAAACTCTCGTTAGACCAAAAATATCTCTTTATAATCCCCGAAAATTTTGATATTCCGAAAATTCCTCCTATATTTGCAGCCGCAAAAACAAAAACGGCAATTATCGTTTTTCCTGCAAGGCTTGGTTTGGTAGCTCAGCTGGATAGAGCATCTGCCTTCTAAGCAGACGGTCCCGGGTTCGAATCCCGGCCAAATCACAACCTATCAAATAATGGGCGTTTCTTCGCAAGGAGAAACGCCCATTTTGTTGCTGTCCGGAGAAACCGGAGGGTCCGGAAGTTCCAGGGTGTCCGGTAGTTCCGGTTTTATCTCATAATATCAATTACCTTCTTCACACTGCCATCGGAGGAACGGACGAGATTGACACCAGGACGGAGTGCGGAAACGCGTTTGCCATCGAGGGTGTAGATTTCCGCGGCATTTCTGTTACCACCGGCAAGGATAGGAGAAACAATGCCGGTATAGTCAGCGAGACTGGTGACATCCACCTTGTTGGCATTGACAACATGACCATCGGTGGTGTCGATAAGGGCAACGAGGACCTGGACCTTGTTTTTGTCGGCAATGATGCCTGACTTTCCACTCAGATCGAGGGTGCGGGTGTAGGTGTAGGTTTCGTTTCCGACGATGGTCTTGGGAAGACTGTTCTTGACATAGGTATTTCCGGACCAAGCAAGGGCAACGAGATTATAGACCTGCTTGGTATAGTAACTGCCGGCACTGGCATAAGCCTCGAGACCGGCTGGAGGGTTGGAATTGCCGGAATAGTAGTTGGCCTGGGCCCAGCCGTTACCCTTGCCAGACATCTCGTTACCGATGGCAAAGAGGGCAAAGGCATAATGGTTATCGGCCTCGTCGAGGGGGAAGGATGCGTTGGCGGTAGCCTCAACCTTAAAGGAGTCGGCACTGTCGGCATCGTCAGATTTATAATGTGCCTCCACCCATACATCGGCAGGAGGGATGACGCCCTTGCGGATCTGTTCGAAGGTCTTGTCGAGACCGAAGGAATTGCTGCTGCTTCCGTTGTCACCATAGTAGGCATCGGTGCTGTGGTTGCGGTTGAAGACGGCTGCAGGGAAGCCACTGATAGCATTGGAGAAGGAGTCACCGAAATACATCGCATCGTCACCATTATATTGGTGGTAAGAGATAGCAACAAATTCATCGGGATAGATTTCCAGCATCTTGTCGAGACCGACGAGACCGCGCGGACACCAGCCGCATCCCGTTCCTGTATATTCCTCAAGGAGAGGACGGTAGGTGGGGATGAAGGAATAAACCTTCATGGTTGCTGTTGCGGCAGGATTGGCATCCTGGTTGGCTTCACCGTTGACCTTGTCGATGGTGATGGTGAGATCGATGTTGCCTGCCTCTACCTGAGCGGGGAGCGTCAGCGTCGTGGTGGCGGAAGCACCGAGTTCAGCGGGGATAGCGGTGGAGAAAGTAGCGTGCTTGGTGCCCGTCAGCGAACCTTCCACGTAGCTATAGTCAATGTTCTTGATGGGCTGAGCACCGTGGTTGGAAATGGTGAGCTTGATCTGAGGCTTGTCGCCAAGCTGCGTCGTCACTCCTTCGAAAGCTACGCTGGCAGCATTCTGATTTTCGCTGTCGAGGGTCACCTTCATCGCGGTGGAAATACCGAGACGCTCGCTGCGGTCGCTCCAGGTGGGATAGGTGCGGGAAGTGAAGAGATAGAAGTTGCCGGGGCTGGCTTTGCTGACAACCTGAAGCGGTGTTGCTGAAAGGCTCGTCTCGTCGAAGGAATAGCCTACATAGATACCGCCTTCGGGGATGATATAGGGTTCATCGAGAACGACCTCTACATTACCTCCCTTGATGGTAAAGGCCTGTTCGCTGATGTCGGGGAAATTCGCGCGTTCTCCGTTTTCGCCTATCTTCGTCTGCAGTTCCTTGGTGAGGAAGACCTTACCGTTGGTGAGGCCTTTGACGCTGGTGGCGAAGGGGATGGTGATCTTGGTGACGGTCATACCGACGAGGGAAGGATCTTTGAGACTGACGGCAACGGCATAGTTCTCGAGTTTGTTGGAACCCCAGGCAGCTACCTTATCGCTGAAATTCGCAGAGTCGGCGAGTTTGTGGATGGGATAGTACCATGTGATATCGCTCTCATGACGTTCATCGCCACCGTAGTAGACGCTCTGGAAACCGATGCGCTCGGCAACATCCTGATAGAAGAAGATGAGACGGAGGGAGGGAGAATATTGGAGGATATCGTAAGTGGAGAGTTCAAGGGGAATCTCGGTCATATTGTCCTCGGGAAGATCATCATAATCGGCGCTGGAGAAGACATAGGGTGTAGTCTCATCATCGATAAACATCCGGAAATACATCTTACTGGGATTAAGATAGTTACCTTCAGCATCGTGGGGAGAGAAGACAGCCTCCACGGAACCATAGCCCATCTGATAGTTGGCATTCCACGCGTAGTTGGTGAAATAGTTGTCAGGATTGAAGAAATAGGGATCTACGGGGGTTGCCGCAGTCTCTACGAAGGGGAAGAGACGGAGGTTGGGAGAGAGGTTCTTGAAGAAGTCGTCGGCATTATCGATATTGGCACAGAAAGCGAGGCCTTCGGGGAGGGTGAAACGCTTCGTTGCAGGATCGTAGTCGAAGACGATGGTCTCGTCGTTGGGAAGGAACTCGTAGCTGTAGGTCTTGGCATCATCTTCGGTGGCCTCTTTCCAATTGAATTTACAGGCACGCATATAGAAGATGTAGCCATTGTCCTCGCTGAGACCCATATACTGGTCGTTCTTGACATAGCACTTATCGCCTTCGATGGTGCCCTTGAAATACTGGTCGGTATCGGCAACATTGCTGAAATAGACTTCGTTGCCAACGAAACCGACATTGACGAACTGCTCGAAGGTGTCACCGCTCTTGGTGATGTCGTTGCTCCAGACATACTGTTCCGTCTTGAGGTCTGCGGGGAACTCAACGGGGGTGTCGTAGTTGGGGGCGAACGTCAGGCCGTAGTCGCCATAGCCGAGCCAGTTGCCACTGCCATCAGTGAGACCGATGAGTTCGGAGCCGGTGGAAGTCTTCTGCTTCACCACCCCATTGTCATCAACGGTAAAGTTGACATTCTGACTGGAAACGGCCTTGTACTCCATGGAAGAGGTAGAGCCCGTCATGCGGGTAGCATAGTAGGTCGTGCTTTTTCCGCTGGCATCGGTGGAGGTAATGATGGCCTGGGGAAGATGGCATACATAGCCGGAAGTCGTCTTGTCGAGACGGAGCCAGCCCTGTTTGCCGACAGCGCCATAATCACCTTCAAAATACTGCGTGAAAGGCGCTTCAATCCAAATGGCATCGTCAGTCTGGACGAAGGTCATGCCGCGGTGCTCGGTGGCCTGGTCAAGCACATAGCCGTAGTAGCTGAAGATACCCGTTGAGTTCTCAGAGGCGACGACGGTGGTGCCTTCGGGACGGTCGTAAACCGCCTCGGTGGTCACAGGATTGAGGGTGATCTTCTGCTGAACAGAACGAAGGGCATGGCGGTTCGTCAGCGTGGTCTTGTCTGGCAGAACACGCTGTGCAGGAACCTGCTGAATCTGAGCGAATGCGCTGCAACAGCAAAAGGCAACGATGAGCATGAAGATGTATTTCATATCGGAATTGTAATTTTGATTTCGTTTGCAAAATTATAAAATAATTTTGGTTATCACAAATAGAAGCATAAAAAAAGCAAGAAAAGTGAGATTCTCTATCAAATTGCATCTTGGAGTTTACAAAACCAAAGGATTAGAAGCAAGAAGAGAAAAACGGAAAAAGAAAGGTTTACGCGCGTGAAATGGGGCTGACATCCACACTATGGACACCAGCTTTTGGACTGTAACAAGGAGCGTCAGCAGTAGTGCCACCCTCAAAAGTTTATAGAAAAGCCACAAAAAGTAAACAAAGTAAACAAAGTAAACTGGTATATTTCGTCTTTTTGGGGGGGAAAGTTAGTGGGGGGTAGGTTGGAATCTAATAATCTATTATAAAATCAAATATAATATTATATATATAAAATCAAATACGCGCGCCT
>DCHS01000023.1 GCA_002314875.1 Prevotellaceae bacterium UBA1746 | reverse complement strand
ATCATCTCGTTCTCGCGAGCCATCCAACCTTTCATGATGGAGCCTCCTTGAAGACCGGTGTAGATGTAGCGTGAAATGGCATCCCACGCTTCCGAACAGAATGGTACACCCTCTGTACCGCAATGCATGGTGCCTGGCGATTGCAGACACCCCTCGTCCGGTTGTCCCTCCTCGATGAGCGTACCAGCACCCATGTGCCAGAAGTCATCACGCTCCTCGTCACGGTGGAACTCAAAAACATCACCTACTTTATAGCAAGGACATTTACCACTCTCCTTGACAGCGCAATACTGCTGCTGCAACTCGGGATACAGTTTCTTGTCGATAACTGACACTCTTACTTTGTGCTTCATACAATTGTGTTTGTCGTTTTATAAACGTTTTATAACCTTACAAGGATTGCCTACAGCAACAGTGTTTGAAGGAATGTCCTTATTCACCACACTTCCTGCACCGATGGTGACATTGTCGCCAATGGTCACTCCGGGCAGAATGGTCACACTGCCACCAATCCAGCAGTTGTTGCCAATGGTCACAGGCTTTGCCCATTCCTGACGCGTATTGCGCTCAATGGGGTCAGTGCTGTGGCAGGCGGTATAGATGCTTACGTTAGGACCAATGAAACAATCATCACCGATGGTGACATACGCTTCGTCGAGAATCACCAAATTGAAGTTGGCGAAGAAACGCTTGCCCACACGGATATGTTTGCCATAGTCGCAGAGGAAAGGCTGATTAATGAACGTATCATCGTCTGCCTGACCCAGTATCTCCTGCAGTTTCTCGTTCCTTTCCTTCATGAGGGTAGGGCGTATCTGGTTATATTCCCAGCACCAGTCCTTGCACAGGTTCAGTTTTTCCAGCAGATAGGGATCTGTCGCGCTGTAAACCTCACCCCGTAACATCTTATCGTATTCCGTTGTCATATTCTATCTTTTAGTATTTGCCTGAGTTCTTTTTCGTACTGTACAGCATCGGTGAAGACAATACCTTCCATACCCATTGCTCTGCCGCCTTCGATGTTCTCAGCCCTGTCATCAGCAAAGACACATTCTTCAGGCTTTAGGTTGAAGCGTTCAAAAAGGCATTGGTAGACGGCAGGTTCCGGCTTGATGACATGCTCCTCAGAAGAGATGATTTGTCCATCCAAGAGCCTGAAGATAGGAAACTGCTCCATAGTGAGATAGACTTTGCTGCACCAATTCGTAAGACCATAGAGTTTATAACCCTCAGCCTTCAGACATGTGAGGAGATCGTACATTCCCGGTATTTCACAGGTGACGATAGTAGGGTAGAGGTCAATGAAAGTGCGTATCTCGTGTTCGTACTCCTTATTATTATATATAACCTCCTCCATGATCTCGTCAAAAGGTTTTGACTCTCTGTCAAGCAGCTGCTGTATCTCTACATTGTAGAGCACAGGAGTAAAAGCCCGACACCTCTCTGCATCAGGGATGTGTTTGCGGAAGAATGCTTCGAAATCATAGTCCACGAGCACTTTTCCGAAATCGAATATCAGATTTTTTATCATAATGCTTTTTTAGTTCAACCTGTCTCACTAATCCTTCTGCTTTCGTTTAGGATTCTTAGGGAACCAACCTTTCTTAACTCGTTCTCGTTGTTCGAAAAGTTCGAGGATGGACCAGAAGCATGAGAAACTGAAAACACCCAGTAGCACTGAGGCGTAGGTGTTCTCCACCAGCAGTGAGCCAACGCAACCACCAATTCCAGTCAGCAAAAACAGTGGCCAGATGCGAACACCGAAATAATACTCCCCTTTGATGACAATGGGGTGAAAAAGGCCTATCATCAGGAATGCAGCCAGACCAAGAATTATTCCTTCAAAATTCATCAGATATCAGAGAATTATCTTTTACTATACTTAATAACCTCTTTGGAATTGGCTATAAGCAATTGCACATTGATAGTCTTGGCACCTTCCAACATCTGTTTTGCCACAGACATTGTCGGTACAGGAGTAAAACCTCGAAGCAGACCGATGGAGTTGAAGGCTTTGATGATGCGGACGGTTACGGTTTCTGTCCATCGTTTGGCATTTTTGCGAATAAGCGATGGTGGACGCACGATGAATGTGTGAGGGAATCCCAGACGAATGACATCATCCTCCAATGTTCCTTTCATACTGAGATAGAAGAATTTGGAGTTAGCATTGGCAGACATGGCTGACATCAATATCATTCGTTCCACACCATTCTCACGAGCAGCCTTTGCCACCTCATACTGGTAGGTGTAATCTACTCGCCACTGCGCCTCTTTTGAACCAGCCTGCTTGAGAGATGTTCCCATCATAGAGAAGAGCACATCGCCCTTCACAAGATGATTCCATTCCTCTGGATGGTCAAAGTCCACAACATGAACCTTTACTCGCGGATCGGCGAAACTGATATTGCGACGTACCAGCACAACTATTTCTTCTACCGATGTATCTGCCAAGAGGCATTCCATCATATCTTTACCTGTGGCGCCTGTAGCACCTAAGACTATTGCTTTCATTTTATTCAGATGAGCTGCTCGTTGCCTTGCCAAAGAGGCTTGTCTGCAGCATTATTGTTTTTGTTGTTTCTTGTATTTAAAACATCCTTCAAGGTGGCCATTGATGATGCCTATGGCCTGAAGGTAAGAATAGATGATGGTACTCCCGACAAACTTCATACCCCGCTTCTTCAGGTCTTTGGAAATGGTATCTGACAGCGGAGATGTCGTTCGGAGGTCACAAGGTTCGTAAATGATTTCCCCATTGGTGAATCCCCAGATGTACTTATCAAAGGAACCGAATTCTTCTTGTATCTTGATAAAGATATTGGCATTTATGACGCTTGCGTTAATCTTTAACTTATTACGTATAATCTTCGGATTATCAGCGAGTGATGCAAGTTTGTTAATGTCATACTTTACCACTTCTTTTACATCGAAATTGTCAAATGCCTCACGGAAGGCTTGTCGTTTGTTCAGCACACATTCCCATGAAAGACCGGCCTGAAAACCTTCGAGGATAAGCATTTCAAAGAGCATCCTCTCGTCATGACATGGCTCCCCCCATTCCTCGTCGTGATAGGCAAGGTACAGAGGATTATCAGGATTTGCCCAAAAGCAACGGTTGAGTTGTTGATTCATATTTGTTGTCAGTATTTCATCATGGCCTGCTTGATCATGTTGAAAAACTTCGGCGTATTGATTTCTGTGGGGATGATAATCTGCTGGCAACGGTTGGCGCTGGCAGGGAAGGAGCGTCCGTATTCAGTCGATTGGGGATTGTCGTCAACATCGACCCGTATGGTTTGCGATTCGCTGACCAGCGTGGAATCCAGGATGTATGCCGCGCTGATAACATCCCAAATACCTGCAGTGGCGGATGTGTTGCTGTTGAACTCGTCCCAATAGTAATTCTTTCGGAAAACATCCTTCAGCTTCTCACTGTTGATGCTGTTGTAGATGTCGTAATACTGGTTGCTGTCCATCAGGACCTTATTGCACACATCAAGTGAGACGAGCACCTGCTTGCGGAAAGGACTGCGAAGACAGATGGCAGCAGCCTCAGGGTCGTACAGGAAATTCAGTTCGGCATAAGTTGTGGTATTTCCTCCGCAATACACGGCACCACCCATATACACGACCTGCTTTGTCAGACTTGCTATTTCTGGCGCTTTTTGCAATGCTTTTGCAAGATCGGTACAAGGCCCGATACACAAGATGGTCACCTCCCCAGGATTATTTTTCACAGTGTCTATGATGTAATCCACCGCCGGAACATCAGTGGGGCTGAAGGTAGGCTTCTCGCCGTAAGTTGTGATATAATGAGACTGCCAATCGTTGATCTGCGGATAGGATTTGGCTCCAAGCCAGTAAGAATCGGGGCCAGGAGCTGATGCGACCTCACTCTCAAGGGTTGAGAGTCTTCCATCCCGCAAAGGCAAGGAACTTCCCAAGATGAACTTGGTACTGGATGCTCCTGCAATTTCACCTTGTCGGATGGCATACGCGAGTCCTTCAGCAGCCCATGTGTTGCCGGTAGTGGTTATGACCGCCATCAGATCAATATCTTCCGATGCGTCGAGCATGAGATATGCGACACCGTCATCGTAAGAATTGACCATGTCGGAAAGTATGATCACCTTTTGTCCAGCATTCTTTTTCTCTGTATCAAGGTCTCGGCTGTTGCAACCAGATAAGACGAAAAGCGTTAGTAATAGACTTATAAATAATTTCATTGATTTTCGTTTATTACTCAAATGTCCATCCATGTTCCTCGTTAAAGAACCATGAATAAGGTGCCAATACCGATCAGGATGCTTCCGATAAGTGACTTCATTGTGAATTCCTCGTGGAGGAAGATGAAGGCTAGGATGAGGGTGAGCACCACGCTGAGTTTATCAATGGGAACGACCTTTGAGGCATCTCCAAGTTGTAGGGCTTTGTAATAGCATAGCCAGGATGCTCCTGTTGCCAATCCCGAGAGAATGAGGAAAATCCAGCTCTTCCTGCTGATTTCTGCCATCCCACTCTGGGCATGGGTCAACCAGACCATTCCCCAGGCCATGAGAAGAACAACAATCGTGCGTATGGCCGTGGCAAGATTGGAGTTGACGCCCTCAATGCCGATTTTTGCAAGTATGGCAGTAAGGGCTGCAAAAACAGAGGATAGAATGGCAAAGAATAACCACATAGGTTTCAGAATTCCATTTAATTATAGAGGTGCTTCTCACCGTTCTTGATGAGGATACCCTTGCGGTGACCCTGAACGCGCTGGCCGCTGAGGCTGTAGGCGGGAGCGGAGACGGAACGGGAGTCGGTGGTGACAGAATGGATGGAAGCCCAAGCATCGCTGGCAGGAGTCATCTTCACATTGTAAATCTGGAGAGTCTGGATGTTGGTATAAACTTCACCGGCATAGACATTGATCATATAGTCAGCATCCTTGTAGGAAGCAACCTGGGATGAACTCATGCTGCCGTCGGCGAAGTCGAAGTTCATGAAGAAACCATTGTTCGTTCCAGCGGGGAAATCTTCTTCAGCATTGTAGGTACCACCGTAGAAATAGAGATAGACATTGCTGTCGTCGCTGGCGAGGAGCTGGCGGGAGGGGAAGTAAACAGAGGCAGAATAGCCGTCACTGATCAGCTCGCCCTTGATCCATGCGTCGGGAATCTCTTCGCTTAATCCCTGAATATAAACATCATAGGCATCAACATCACAGTAGATTTCTTCGGGCTTCATAAAGCCAATCTTGATGGGGCGTTCCTTGACACCCTCTTCCCAGGCTTCGCTGTAGCTCAAGGTATAGTCCAAGACCTTCATTCCCTCAGGGACAGTGACGGGTTCTTCGTCGACGGGCATCATGGTTAAATACTGGTTGATGGCGCTCAGACCTTTGTAGATGTCAGCCTGACGATAGTAGGTGGAGACATACTGCTCCTCAGCGTCGTCAGTGGCATAAATCCATCCCTTGTCATCCACCTGGAAGTAGAGTGGAGTCTCGGTGGTCTTCTGACTGTTCCAGTCATAACCAGTGAGATAGGAAAAGACTTCATAGTCTTCGATATAGCCGACGCACTGGTTGCCGTTGACGGTGATGAGGCCCTTGTCCTTGTCATATTCGCCCTTGATCCAACCGTAGGATTCCGTGTTGTCAGGAGTCAGCGTTGAGAACCAGACATTGCCGTCATCTCCCCAGACCACATCGGCCTTGTAACCAAAATCGGCCCAGAAATCAGCAGATTCAGAGTCGTAGAAATTGGCCATCATAGAGTAACGCTGACGACGGCCAGCGGGTTGCTCGGTGACAATATCAGTGCTTTGTCCCTCGTCGGAAATCTGGGTATATTCAAGCTCGGAGGAGAAATCGTAGATACCCTGCAAAACCTTATCGACTACGGAGAGCCAGTCGTCCTTATCGGCACAGGTCAGGGTCATCATGCCCTTGTCGTCCGTACCGACCTTGAAGTCATAGTGGTCGTACTGCGTTCCGGCCTGGTCATAGCCCACCTTTTTACCGTGCCACATGGCGAGGTCGGTGGTGTAAGGACCGACGTCCGTCATCTCCGTGAAGTATTTCTGCGGAAGGACGCGGATGGTCTTGGCATCAATATAAGAGCCTTTTACCCATGTATCGGTGGCTGCCGTAGGGCAGATGTTGTAGAAATAGACATCGGTTCCATCGAAACGGATGTAGGTTTCGTAGTATTTGCGTCCCATTTCATAGCCACCACGTACCCAGGCGTACAACTGGAAACGGATTTCTTCACCGGGAGGATCGACAAGGTTACCCAAATCATCGTAAGCACTGGCACTCTGGGCAAAAGCTCCGGAGCAGGCGAAGAGGGAGACAATGAAGAGTAAAATCTTTTTCATACAGATTTATGATTAAATGTTTGTATTTTCAGGATTAAAGAGTTTGATGGCAATGGTGGCGCAGGCTTCAGCATCAGCGAGGGCATGGTGATGGTTCTGCAGGTTATAGCCGCAGCGTTCAGCGATAATATCCAGGTTGTGCTTACCGCAGGGCCACATCCGGCGGGACTGGACAAGGGTACAGTGAAACTCATAGTCTGGGTAGTCCATCTGGTAGCAACGGAAAACGGCTTTCAGACACTTTTCGTCGAAGGCTTTGTTGTGAGCCACCAGGGGAAGACCTTCAATCTTCGGAGCGATCTGCGCCCAGACATCCGGGAAGACCGGCGCATCCTCGGTGTCTCTGCATGTCAGTCCATGGACCCTGCTGCACCAATAGTTATAGTATTCCGGCTCAGGTTTGATGAGCGAATAGAAAGAGTCAACAATCTGACAATCACGGACGATGACGATACCTACCGAGCAAACGCTGGTCGGTTCATTGTTGGCTGTCTCAAAGTCTATGGCCGCAAAATCCTTCATCATTTTCTGATTTCCAATGTTATTTCGAGATACGGGCGTTCCCCTTCAATATAGTCCGCATACAGAATCTCCGGATCCCTTCCCCGGAGAATGTGGCATTTTCCGCAGGAGGGACAATGGTTGAGACACTGCCACTGCTCGTTGACAAAGGCAATGCGCTCTTCGCGGGTCGAAGTCTGCAGATTTGGAGGTGTGCCCATACTTGTTGGACTATTTAGCGAGAAAACAGACGGAATCGTGTTTCCTGAACGGAATTACTTGTTTTTCTTGTAATATTTGAGAGCCTCGGCCATATTTGCCTGAACGGCCTTACTACTCATCGTAGCACCGGTGACACAGTCGACTTTATTGTATTTCTCGAACTTCATGCCTTCGTAGGCCTTCAGCATCACCTTTTTGACTTGATTGAAGTAATTGGGAGACTCGTGATTGGGAAGGGCCTTCACTTCAACGATTTTGTCTTTCTTAACGGTGACAATCAGGGGAGTAGTACCTTTGAAGCCCACCTTATTGCACAAAGTCGTAGTATTGATGGTGTATGTTCCCTTGCTCTTTGTCATCACTTCCGAAGAAGATTTCTGCTGTGCAAAAACACTGGTGCTGCACAGTAGCAAGGTTCCTAAAACGATATTTCTTATCATGGGTAATTATTTGATTTTATGTTTATTCCATTCGGCCGTATTTCATTTCGTCTCCCTGGTTGTCATATTGCTTCCGCTTTCCTGCGGGGGGAGAAGAGAGGGTGATGCGGACAACGGCGGTACGGCCGAGACTTCTTGTGACGGAAGCATCAAAAGCCTCCATATGCTGGGGGAGGAAACGTTCGCAGATCAAACGCAGGGCCTCCCGCTTTTCGCTTTCGTCCTCCACAATCACGGCTTTTCCGAAAGCGATGGCGGATTTGAACTGCAAGGTAAAGGATCCGTCCTTGGGACCTACCGTGGGAGCACATTTCGTGACTGCCGAGAGACAGACTTCAGGATGAACTTTCAGTGCCTCCAGTTTGTCGCCTTCCAATGCACAGTGGAAATACCAGGTCTCGTCATCCTTGGACGCCAGGGACAAAGGTACGCCGTATGCCGTTCCGTCAGGACGCGTGAAGCTTACTGTTATATAAGGAGCCTTGCGCATCACTTCCAATGCCCAGTCAGCAGGCATCTCTCTTGATACTTTTCGCATAATCTGAAAAATAATTGTTTCTGCTGGAACTTAGCAGTTCTTCATAAAATAGATGAGGGCAGCGACTTGCAACAGAAGGATCAACGGAACACCGATGATGAACTTCTTATGCATCGTCTTATGGTGCCAAACCCTCATGCCGCACAAAGCTCCGATACTGCCGCCGACGACAGCAAGAAGGAGGAGAGTGGCTTCGGAGATGCGCCAGCGGTGTTTTGCCGCTTTCCACTTATCAACACCATAGACAATGAAGGTGATGAGGTTGATGGCCAGGAGGTAGATGATAAAGGTTTCTGTCAAGGTCATTTTACAATCTTCTTTTTTGCTAGTCTATTTGATCTTATCCTGAAGTTCGAACAACCGTTCTTGAAGTGGAGTCATGGAATAATCCTTATTATTTGGTATAAAGACCTTCAATCTCTACGACGTAGATGTCGTGGAGGCCGCCGCCGGGCTGATCGTTGTACCAGCGTTCGAGGACGGCCTTGTCGAGGAAGTTTTCTGCTTCCATGGAGGACTTGAAGAGTTTGCGGCAGTCGAGGGTCATACGGGCCTCTGCGAAGGTCATCGTGCCTGTTTCGAGAACTTCGGGGGTAAGACCGGTTGCTTCCACCTTGTTGATGTCTCTTCCTGATTTGCTGCCGCAAATCTGGAGGGCTTTGCGGTAGTCCTCGCCGTAGAAGGAGAGGGTGAGGCGGTCATTGGCCTCAATGAAACCGTGGGTATAGCGTTCAGGACGGATGAAGATGAAGGCAACGGGTTTGTTCCACAGCCAGCCGATGCCACCCCATGAAGCGGTCATGGTGTTAAAATTATCCTGGGTACCTGCGGTTACCAGCATCCATTCCTTGCCAATCAATTCAAATGCGTTCTCACTGGCGAGAACAGAGATATCTTTCTTTGTCATAATAGTTTTTGTAATTGTTTAAAAATGTATAAGGCGGAATTCTGTGATTTCACCAATTTTGGGTTTATTCTGGTTTTATTTGTTTTGCATTCTGATATAGCCGTCCCAGGGTTTTCCGAGGGCGGTGGGAGAGTGGCCGTCCTCGAAGAAGCTGACGTCGGGATTGCTTTTGAAAGGACTCCAGTTACCGCAGATTCTGCCGTCGTAGGCGATGACGGGCTGGAAGATGCCGGAGTTGTTGTGGGCATGGTGTTTATGGTCGGGATCGAGGACGACATCACGGCTTTTGTAGCCGATGAGATATTCGTCGTAAGGAGGAAGCAGCAGATAGTCTCCCTTGCGGAATCCTCGCGTGCGGCAACCGTCCAAAAGATAGAATTCTCGTCCTTGATATTTTTCCTTGTGGATGCGGTTGCCTAAGAGTTCCATTCCCTTGCGGCAATCGCCAACACCCATGCCAGACCACCAGACGAAATCTTCAAATGTAGCCGGCTGGTGACTCTGGAAGTATTTCTGGGTAAGGAGCATGAGCGCCTCGTTTCGGTCTATCGAATCAGTTTTCTTTATCTTATTGACAGATAGAGAATAACTGGCTTTCATCGGAAGTAGTTCTCCACTACAGAAAACACCATCTAATTCAGCGAATCGGATATGATAGGACAGGCGGTGATTGTCCATTACGATACCTTTTTCTGCCAGCGCCTCTTCGATATCTTCCTTGATCACGCTGCCTTTTACTTCAGCAGCAGCGACCATGATTTCGCGGATTTGGAAAAGCTCGTCATCGGGTATGGAAATCTTGTTGCTGCTCATCCAGCCGTTGATGACCTGCCTGGCTTTGGGAGCGCAGAGATCGAGCATCCACCAATAGTCTTCGGCAGCGACCAATTGCCATGTTCCCCGGAGCAGATGGAGCCGCACAATTCTACCCTCGTTGAACGCCTTGGTGAAAGCCTTCATCGATGGTCGCTTGGTACGCATCTCCACGGCCCATCGCATCATGCGGTATTCCTGTGCCTGCATCGCACCGAAATGAGCCACCACCTCCTCCGGTTTGGAGAATTGCGGCGCAATGAGCTGTTGGTTCAAAAGTCGTATGGCGATTGGATTCATCGTTGTTATTTCAAGTTCTTACCGTCGGCGAAGGCATTGCCGACACGGGTTCCGAGCTGGATGTAGCCGTGATGGCAGGGGTCGAAGGTGATGAGGTTCATCTTTTCGACGGCGGGTTTGCCATCTTCCGCAAGATATTCCTCCTTACAGAGCACATTGACGATTTCTGCAACGAGGTAATAGCCCGTCTCGCTTTCGTCGATCTTCTCCTTGATACGACATTCGAGTGTCATCGGGAAAACATCAAAGACAGGCGCATTGACATTGGGGGCCTTTTCGGCCTTCCAGCCTGTCTTTTCCATCTTTTCAGGGTCGTTCTTTTGAGAAACGATGCCGACGAAATCCGAAGCCACCATGGTTTCAGCGGTGGCAAAGGCAACGGTAAATTCGCTGTTGATAGCGAGGTTCTCCGTTGTCTGGTGGCTTCCCATGGAGATGATGATTTCATGCATATCCCATTGGCCGCCCCAGGCAGCATTCATGGCATTTGCAACACCATTATTATTATATGTGCCGATGATCAGCACCGGCTGGGGAAGCACCCATGCCTTTGGTCCAAAACTTTTCATATTGTAGGTTGTTAATATTGAGTCTGCAAAAATACGATAATCTATGAGGATGACCAAATTTTTATCAAATATGTGACAAGTTGCCTGTCCTAATATCTGTAAGGGTGGGCGAGGGCTTCCTCCATTCCCTTGACGCTATCGAGGAAATGAATGCCGTATTCCTCGATGAGGGAACAGTCCATCGTCAGGTTACGGGGTTGGTCGGCAAAACGGTCCTCATCGGGTAATATCCATGATGAAGCGTCGTTTAATTCCAAAAGACGGGCAGCTTCGAGGAAGAGCTTATGGCTAATTAAGGTGTTGCCACTTCCGTAGTTGTAGATGCCACCGGGAAGATTGATGACTTTCTCCATATTGCGGACAACCTCCCAAACATTCGTCACACCACGATATTCATGCGTAGCGGCCTTGACGACAGTGCCTTCGTC
The DNA here is from genome assembly GCA_002314875.1 of Prevotellaceae bacterium UBA1746. Taxonomy (GTDB): domain Bacteria; phylum Bacteroidota; class Bacteroidia; order Bacteroidales; family Bacteroidaceae; genus Alloprevotella. Next base: position 29,464 of record DCHS01000023.1, on the reverse strand, counting down.
GGAAGCCTTTTTCAGATTCACCAAGATGTTGGTGTTAAGTTTTAAAGGACTGTCCGGAAGGTCATACATCCAGGTGAGGCGCAGACCGACACAATCGGGATTGTTCCTCAGTGCCCGCTGTTCAGCCTCCAGTTTGTGCTGGCCATAATAGTTGACGGGCTGGAAGACCTCATTCTCTTTGAGGGGACCGAGGAGAGGCGTGCCATTATAGACCTGGTCGCTGGACATGAAGATGAGTTTCGCGCCCGTCTGTTTGCAGGCCTTTGCCAGTTTTACCGTTCCCTGGACATTCACCTTGTGGGAGTCTTCGGGATGCTGCTCGCAGTACCAGGTGTTGCTCAGTGCTGCACAATGGATGACGATGTCGGGCTGATGTTCCGTCAGATAAGCCATCACCGCTTCTTCGCGGCTGACATTCAGTTCACTATGGGTGGGGAGAAGCAGTTCATATTTGTCCTTGAAATACAATGCCAGACGGCTTCCCAAGAATCCGCTTGCACCCGTTATCAGCATCTTCTTCATAATCCTTATTTTGTTTGTGAATAGCCTTCTTTCCTGAGAATTTCAACCAGTCGTTGACGGTGATCGCCCTGGATGATGATTTCACCTTCCTTGACGGAACCGCCGACGCCGCACTTCTGCTTCAGGAGTTTGCAGAGCGCAAGGATATCCTCCTCCGTTCCTACAAAACCCTTGACGAGGGTGACGGTCTTTCCGCCTCGTCCGGCACGTTCCATGTTCAAACGCAGTTTCTGCTGGTTCTTGGGCAGAGTGGGGCATTCCTCCTCGGTGTCGTCGGCGTATTCAAAGTCAGAATTTGTGGAATAAACCACGCCAACACGCTTCTTTCGGTCGATGTCCTTCTTTTCAGGCTTATCATTGATTTCCTCACTGGCTCCGAGAGCCGCGAGAGCACTTTTCCAGTCTTCCATATTTATCAATTTTCAATGTTCTTGTTCTTCCTTGAGGAGGAAATACCGGTCGCGGATCAGCCAGATTCTTGCGATCCAAATGACAAAGAATCCGTTGGAAACGACTTCATAGATAATGTTCCAAGGATAGGGGAGTTCAAAGAATAGTTTTGCCAGCCACAGCACAAGGTCAATATCGAAGAGGATGTTCCACCAGCGTTCCTTGTCGGTGATATGGAGGTGAAGATGCTCATCGTCCTGAAGGTATATCTTCTTGCTGCCGCCGATATGGAACTGCCATTTGAAGAACCGGAATAAAATCCTGATACACAGTTCGTATTGGCCCTCTGGAATTTGCAGGCTCACTTCCTTACTTTGCATGATTCCCACCGGCTGTCCGTTGATGAACACCCAATAAGGCAGTGTCAGTTTGAACCACTGTTTTCTATGTAGGATAAGGAGAGCCATTTGAAGAGTCCTCGATATTTTTTATCCAAATAATAGTGTATGGCCGATGTGGTTTAGTGCAGTGCGCATCCACTTGGCTTCGTCAGTTCACCGGCGACAACGGCACCGGCATGTTTCTCAGAGAATTCGCGATTGATATCTGCCAATTCCTTCAGACCATAGATATAGTCGTCATACATATCAGAGAGGTCAACGCCCTCGCAGTCGCTGTCGCAGCCGAGCGCCTCGCGGACAATCTGTGCGCGTTCGCTGACGGTTGTATCTTTTATCAATAAACTTTTCATAATAGGCATTATTGTTGTATTTTACCGCGCAAAGTTAATCATTTTGTATGGAATAACCTACAATTTATTGTAGTAGTTGAAAAAAGATGAGAAAAAATGTTGTCATTTCAGAAGAATGCGCTACTTTTGCAATTACATTGTTGATAAAATTAATAGTTGAGGATACAGATTATGACAGCACCATCGCTTTTTAAGGAATACATCTGGCTTGTGAATACCATAAAACGAGCCAGGCGCATAACATTTGCTGAAATCCAGGAGAAATGGCTCATGACAGAGATGAGTGAGGGTGTGGACCTTGCCCGTTCAACCTTCAACCGCCACAAAGATGCCATCCGCGACATTTTCGGCATCTATATCGACTGCGACCGGAAGAACGGTTACAAATATTACATTGGCAACAGTCATGTCCTGCAGGAGGAAACCGTCCAGAACTGGATGCTGTCGACGATGACCGTCAATGATATCATCTCCGAGAGCAAGATTCTCCACGACCGCATTCTCCTGCAGCCTGTTCACAGCGATGACTACCTGCCCATGTTCATCGAGGCGATGAAGCAGAAGGTCCGCGTGGCTGTGAAGTATCGCCGATATGAGTGTGATAAGATTACCAGCGTGGATTTCGAACCCTACTGCCTGAAGCTCTTCAACCAGCGCTGGTATGTTCTCGCTCATTTCCACCGCGATGCAACTCCCGAGAAAGAGGAGCACGACTATTTCGGCGTCTTCTCGTTTGACCGCATCCAGGAAATGGAACTGACAACGGTGAAATTCGAAGTTCGTGATGATTTTGATGCCCAGATATTCTTCAGGGAGAGTTTCGGTGTCGTTGTTGGCGATGGAACCCCCGTTGAGCGCATTGTCATCCGCGCCTATGGTTCCCAGCGTTACTATCTTCGCGACCTTCCGTTGCATGCCAGCCAGCAGCAGATAGGTCAGGGTGAAAACTATGCGGATTTCGAATATCATCTTCGTCCTACCATAGACTTCTGCGGCCATGTTCTCGGCCTTTCCAATCACCTGAAAGTTCTCCATCCAGATTCCCTCGCTGCCCGCATCAGGCAGATGGCGCAGGATACCTTGAAGATGTACGAGTAATTTCTAATAGCTTATAACAACCACCCGGTTCCGTCGTGTTCCGGGTGGTTTTGTGTTTATTTATTGTATATTTTTTATTATCATTTTTGCTTCTTTTTAAAAAAAAAAAGAATATTTTTACCCAAAATAAACACACTTTTTTGCTAAATCCTTGTTCAATTTAAATTTCTTTAATAACTTTGCATGCATAATTCGCGATATGCGCGCGAAATGCACGCGCAGACTCGGCGTGATAGAAAGAATATCAGTCTATACTTTTAATTCTTATATTTATTAATCCCTAAAATCAAAAAGGTATGATTAAACGACTTATGTCCGTTAGTCTGATCCTTGCATGTGGCGGCTACGCAACAGCATGGGCAGCATCATCCCCCATTGAAAACGACTTCTATGTCGTTCAGCAGAATCAGGTCTGCAACGGTATTGTCACCGACGCCAATGGCGAACCTCTCGCAGGTGCCAGCGTATTGGTAAAGGGCAGCAAGAACCAGGGTACCATCACCGACAACCAGGGACGTTTCTCCCTTAAAGGTGTTAACCAGGGTGCAACCCTCCGCGTGTCTTACATCGGTTATGTGACCAACGATGTAAAGTGGGAAGGTGGCGAAATCAGCATTCCCCTCACCGAAAGCGCAACCAATCTTGACGAAGCCGTTGTAGTAGGTTACGGTGTTCAGAAGAAGGCCAACCTGACCGGTTCTGTATCTAGCCTCAAGGCTGAGCAGATTGCTTCTCGTCCTGTCAGCAGCGTTTCTGCTGCAATGGCAGGTACCATGCCTGGTGTTACTGCTATTCAGAACAGCGGTGCTCCCGGTAGCCAGAATGCAAGCATTACCGTTCGTGGTAAGAACACCATCAACTCTGCAAGTCCTCTCGTTATCGTGGACGGTGTTCCCGGTTCAATGAACAACATTGACCCCCAGGATATCGAAAGCGTTAGCGTCCTCAAGGATGCAGCATCCAGCGCCATCTATGGTGTGCAGGCAGCATCTGGTGTCATCCTCATCACCACCAAGAAGGGTAAGAAGGGCGACAAGCCGACCGTTAACTACTCTGGTAATGTAAGCGTTGTTAACCCCGTTGCTCGTCTTAACTTCCTCGGAAGTGCCGACTATGCCCGTCTCTACAATGAGGCTCAGCTCAACGACAATGCTTCGGCTACTCCTAAGTACTCTGACGAAGACATCCGCCTCTTCGAAAACGGCAGCGATCCCATCGGTCACCCCAACACCGACTGGTACGCAGAGACCTTCAAGTCTGCTGCTATCGAAACCCAGCACAATGTCAACATCACTGGCGGTAGCGCCAACACCACTTACATGGCATCTGTTGGTTACACCTTCCAGGACGGTCTTAGCAAGAACCTCGACTACGAGCGCTTCAACGGTCGTATGAACCTCGAGAGTAAGGTAAACCGCTGGCTCACCGCTGGTCTTAACGCAAGCGGTTATCGCGGTATCAAGGAGGATGGTTACGAGCAGTACGCTTCTCTCCTTCAGTACAGCAACCGTATCAATCCTACCAATCCCGTTTACAACGCTGATGGTAGCTACAACTACGCTGGCCTTCAGAACCCCGTAGCCCTCATGGACCTCGATACCGGTACGACTCGCACGACCGACAACCAGCTTCATGCTACTGGTTTCGTGAAGTTCGACATCATCGACGGTCTTAGCGTCAAGGGTGTGGCTTCTGTTCGCCATGACACTCAGGAATACTATCGTTTCCTCAAGACTTACAGCTACGGTAACGAGGTTAGTTCAGCAGCTGTTGGTACCCGCAGCGGTAGCCGTAACCTCTACGACTGGAACTGGTACACCACTCAGGTGCTCGTTAACTATGACAAGAGCTTCGGCAAGCACAACGTGAACGCTCTCGCTGGTGCTGAACAGGTTCTTTATCAGTACAAGTACACAACCGTTTCTCGTAACGGTGGTGGTAGCAACGACCTCGACCAGGTACTCAACACGCTCGACAGCAGCAGCCAGAAGAACACCGATGGTGGTAACGAAACTGCTCGTCAGTCATACTTCGGCCGCGTTCAGTACAACTGGAACAGCCGCTACCTCGCAGAAGTTAACCTCCGTGCCGATGCTTCCAGCCGCTTCCCCAAGGATAACCGCTGGGGTATCTTCCCCGCTGTATCTCTCGGTTGGCGTGTCAGCGAAGAAGCATTCATCAAGGACAACCTCACTTGGGTTGACAACTTGAAGGTTCGTCTCGGTTGGGGTAAGACCGGTAACGAAGAAATCTCTGAAATCTATCCCGCAGTTGCAACTTATGCTTACGGCCAGGCAATCCTCGGTGAAGGTCTTTACACCACCGCTTACGAAAGCCGCTACGTAAACAGCAACCTTGAATGGGCTACCGTTACCAACTATGAATTCGGTCTCGAAGGTTCTGTTCTCGGCAACAAGCTCAGCTTCGAATTCAACGCTTACAAGAAGTTGACCGAAGGTATGTTGCTTAACCTCCCCATCCAGGGTGTTATCGGTATGAGCGCTCCCGCTCAGAACGCTGGTAAGGTGAAGAACACCGGTTTCGATGTTCTCATCAGCCACCAGAACCGCATCGGCGACTGGTCTTACGGTGCAAGCCTCAACTTCAACTACAACCACAACGAAATCCTCGAGATGTGCGGTACCGAAGGTGCTGATCCCAACGATAGCAAGATGTGGTTCCTCGAAGGTGAAGCCATCGGTACTTACTATGGCTACAAGGCTAACGGCCTCTTCACCACTCAGGAAGAACTTGACAACTATCCCAAGCGTACCGGTAAGGAACAGCTCGGTGACATCAAGTATGTTGATATCGACGGCAATGGTAAGATCGACTCTAACGACCGTACCGTTATCGGTAAGAACTTCCCCAGCTGGACTGGTGGTTTGAACCTCAATGTAGGTTGGAAGGGCCTCGAACTCAGCATGTTGTGGCAGGGTGCATTTGACGTTGACTGCTATTACACTGGTGAAGCAAGCTATGCATTCTTCAACAGCGGTAAGGTTCTCGAACGCCACCTCGACCGTTTCCATCCCACTAACAACCCCACAGGTACCTTCCCCCGTCTGAGTCTTTCTTCTCAGATCAACTATCAGACCAACAGCTACTGGCTCGAAGACAATAGCTACGTTCGTCTGAAGAACATTACCCTCGGCTACACTATTCCCACTGACAAGGTTAAGAAGCTCGGCGTTAGCAGCCTCCGCCTCTTCCTCAGCGGCGAAAACCTCCTGACCTTCAGCCATCTCGATGGTATCGATCCTGAATTCCCCACTGGTCGTGGTGCCGCTTACGGTAACGTTAAGAAGGGTACTTTCGGTATCAAGGTTAGTTTCTAATGTTTACTCATCTATTAATATTATAATACGACAACGATATGAAAAGAAATATTTTGAATATCATGTTGCTGGCACTCGTTGGTGGCTTCGCCTCTTGTGTTGACCTCGATCGTTATCCTCTTGAGGAACTCTCCGACGGTAGTTTCTGGAAGACCGCTGGCGATGCTCAGGCAGCTGTGTCTCAGTTGTACAACTACCTGCCCGAAACTGCTAGCATGATGGATGAGACTATCAACTCTGACGATGCTATCCACGGTATCAAGTGGGCTGCCGGTAGCTTGGCATACGGTATTTATGACCCCGCTAATTTCGGATGGAAGAGCAATTACGCTGCTATCCGTAAGGCAAACCTCGTTCTCATGAAGGCTCCTGAAATTGAAGGCGCTGCTGCTGCTGACATCAATCCTATCATGGGTGAGGCTTACTTCTTCCGTGCATACGAATATTGGACCCTCATCCGTGACTACGGCCGTGTTCCTTACGTTGATCATCCCCTCGAACTCTCCGAGCAGGACGACATCGTTCAGAGCGAACGCGACGACGTTCTCAAGAAGGTTTATGCTGACTATGACAAGGCTGCAGAACTTCTCCCCGCTACTTGGGGTGCTGCTGACTACGGTCGCGTAACCAAGGGTGCTGCACTCGGTATGAAGAGCCGCGCTGCTCTCTATTATGGTGACTATGCTACCGCTCTCGCTGCTGCAAAGGCAGTAAAGAACCTCGGTGTTCATAGCCTCTGGACCGGTGACTACGCTGACCTCTTCCGTGAGGCTGCAGATGGTTGCTCAGAACGTCTCCTCGTCCGCAACTTCGCTGAAGGTGCTGGTACCTGGGAACAGTACTACATCGGTTTCGAAAGCTTCCCCACTATCGGTTGGGGTGGTATCGACCCCACTCAGAGCCTTGTTGACGCATTCGAGTGCACCGATGGTTTGAGCATCAAGGAATCTCCTCTCTATGATCCCACCGATCCTTTCAAGAACCGTGACCCCCGTCTCGAAGTTGCAGTGCTCCATGAAGGCGAAAACTATACCTATCAGACTGTTGACGGTGGTTCTGTATCCATCGACATCCACGTAGCTCCTGTTGCTGACAACTATCCCCAGGGTATCGGTACTCACGGTGATGCTACCGCTACTGGTTACTACCAGCAGAAGTGGCTCGATCCCACCAAGGATCCTCAGGATGACAACCAGGGTTGGGACTGCGGTATGGACGCTACCATCATGCGTTATGCTGAAATCCTCCTCACCATCGCTGAATGTGAAAACGAACTCAATGGTCCTACCGCTGAAGCTTACGCTGCTGTGAACGAAGTTCGTGGTCGTGTTGGCATGCCCGCTCTCCCCGCTGGTCTCAGCAAGGAACAGTTCCGTGCTCGCGTTCGCAACGAATGGCGCGTAGAAATGTGTATGGAAGAAGGTCTTCGTCAGTGGGACCTCCGTCGTTGGGGCATTGCTAAGGAAGTTTACAACAACCTTGACAACTGGAACGGTGTTTCTCTCCTCCTCAACGCAGACGGTAGCTATACCATCTATCAGGGCACACCTTACCGTTACTACGATTCTGCTCCTGGTTATGCAGATCATAACTTCGTTTATCCTATTCCTCAGACTGAGATTGACCTCAATCCCAATCTCCAGCAGAATCCTGGCTATTAATTCCCTGTTTTCTCCGTTTTATTCGGAAACACCGGATTTTAATTAAATAATTTGACCGCGCATTGGAGTTTTTTTACTACCTTTGCGCGGTCATAGTGTATAATAATAGTCTATTAATGCTGGTAAGTGATAGCCTTCCAGGCTTTTCTTATAATCCTTTTCTGACAAGTAACCTCTATTCGATAATAAATTCCTTCTTATTATGAAACGTTTCTTGAACATCCTCTTTGCTCTCGCCATGACGCTTGTCTGCCAGGCGCAGGAAGACACTACTCTCGTCAGCCATCGTGCAGACGGCAGACTCGAGAATACCTATGCCGTCGTTCACCAGATGCTTCATAAAACACAGCCGAAGTGGGCATTCAAGAAGGGAATGACGAAGAAGGAATTTACGAAGTGGAAGAAGGGTCTCCGCAAGGGAATGGCGGAGATTATGAAATGGCCGACTGTAACGGGTCAGCCAAAGCCGCTCTGCGTCAATTCCGAGCGTAAGGAGGAATGGATTGAGGAAACTTGGGAATGCTATCCCATGGAGGGTGTCGTTGAAACCTTCCTTGTTCTCCGTCCCCTTAAGGCGACGAACGAACCGCTTCCGGCTCTTCTCTGCATCCCCGGTTCCGGACAGACGATGCGCGATCTCAAACGCGGTATGGCCCGTGACTATGTCCGCGAAGGCTGGATTGCTGTCTGTGTCGACAATGCTGCTGCCGGTGACCAGGCGGATCAGGAAAACAAATATCCCGACTCCTGGGACTATGACTACGAACTCAGCAGCCGTCTGCTCCTCGAACTCGGCTGGAGCTGGCTGGGCTACACCTCCTTCCTCAACTATCAGGTTCTCCAGTGGATGAAGACGGAGAAGAGCATCCGCCGCGACCGCATTGTTGTCAGCGGTTTCTCCCTCGGTACGGAACCTATGATGGTCATCGGTGTGATGGATGATGATATCTATGCCTTTGTCTACAACGATTTCCTCTGCAACACCCAGGAACGTGCGCTGAGTATGACCGCCATCGACGAGAAAGGCCGCCGTCATTTCCCCAACAGCATCCGCCATCTCATTCCCGACTACTGGCACATGTTCAACTTTGCCGATGTCTGCTGTGCCCTCGCTCCCCGTCCCCTCATCTTTACCGAGGGAGGTCTTGACCGCGAATTCAATCTTGTCCGTTCAGCATACGCCAGCAGCGGCAGTCCCGATGCAGTCACCTGTTACCACTATGCACGTTTCCAGGATCCTGCAGCCCGCGTTGACCGCCAGTCTCTTCCTGAAGGTCTCACCATGGCGGAATATCTCCCGATGGTCAATGTCGATCCCGGTCACCACTATTTCAAACGCGACCTTATCCTTCCCTGGTTGCGTGAATTGCTGAAGTAAATATTCATGTTAAGGAAAATCCAACTTTTCACAGCCGTCCTCCTGTGGCTTGTAAGCTTTACCCTGTACCGCACATTGCTCAGCCATGTGCTGTACTACTTTGACCAGCACCACCTCTTCATCTATACGCGCCAGTATATTGCAACCGTCTGGCGCCGTGAAGGTTGGGAGGGGCTGGCAACAGACTTTGTCTCACAGTTTTTCCACAATGAGGTTCTTGGTGCGGCTGTTCTGGCCACCATCCTTGTACTCATCTACCTCAGTTTTTGCAGCATCTTAAGAAGCGCCAGGATATGGTGCCAAAAGAGGAAAGACAAGGCAGACGCAAGACTGAGAGTGGGGAAAGTTGTCAGTTGGCTGGAAATCCTGCAGGTTCCCCTTCTGCTGACACTCTTTGTCTTCTTCAGCTTTACCCGCCTGGAAGATTCCGTCAGTACCCTCGTCGGTTATCTGGGAACTTTTGGATTCTGGGCTGTACTTTTGCGTATTTTGCGACGAAAAGAGCAGAGTAGTGAACAACCACGTTATGCCACTTATATCTCCGCCAGCGTCACCCTTCTGGCTTTCCTTTTCTCAGGATATCTTTTTCAGAAGAACTACAACATCCCCGAGCGCATCATGCTCAAGACCCAGCAATATGCCGAGGAAGGCGACTGGGACAATGTCCTTGAATATACCTCTGCCTATCTCCGTTCGGGCCATAATAACATCCTGATTGCCTATTACCATTCCCTGGCTTTGGCAGAAAAAGGAGCGCTGACGAAAAACCTCAACCGCGCCCTTCAGGGAGAGTCCGATCCTGCCGTCAACTACATCCTCCAGATGGGACCTCAGGCCCTCTTCTTCCCCTGGCGTTCCAACAGCCGCGAGAGCGAATACGGTTCTCTGATCTATGAACGTCTCGGACTGATCAACGAGGCTCAGCATTGGGAAACCGAGGCGATGCAGGTCTTCGGATTGACGGCACCCCATCTGACTCGTCTGGCAAAATATGCTATTGCAACCGGACGTCCGGAGGCGGCAGAGCATTTCATCGAGCCCCTTCGCCATACTCTCTTTTTCCGTGGTGAGGCAGCAGCTTTGGAAGGCATGAATGCCAAGGGTGAAGTTCCGGGACTGAAGAATGCCTTTGCTGTTGCCAGTGACACCACGAAGGCACACTTTACCAATGTCACCAGTCTCTCGGCCCAGTTGAAATATGCTTTGGCCTGCGACTCCACCAACACTCTGGCCCAGGATTATCAGCAGACCTGCCAGATCCTTTCCTCTCTTCAACAGAAATAGACTGGGTTCTCTGGTACTGCCCTCCAGGCAGTTGGATTGACGATGATGCTATAGTCCGAGGGCGCTGCCCCCGGTTTCTCGCCGCCACTACGTGGCTGTACAGCCTTACAGGCTTCATTTTTTACTTTTATCTTTTATCTTGAAGAATTTCCTATGCGAAATATCCTCTTTCTATTCATTCTCACGCTATTGGCAGCCTGTAGCAGTACCCCGCACGAAGCTACAGTTCAAAAGGATGCACTCCCGCCGCTTTCCCAGGATTTCAGCGGAGTGACTTTCCCTGTTAATATCGCAGCTCCCAGTTTCTCCTTCTGTGCTCCTGCCGAAGAAGTGGAACTCGAGGTCGGTATTTCCGGTATGGATCCTGCCATTTTCGTCAGCGCCGATACCGCTGACATCGTTCCTCCCCTCGACGAGTGGCACGAACTCCTCAATGCTGCTCAGGGAAAACAGATCTATCTGCGTATCAGAGCGTTGGAGGACGGACAGTGGACAGGTTACAAAGATGTCGTTGCTGAAGTTTCCAGGGATAGCATCGATTCCTATCTCGTTTATCGTCTCGTTTATCCCGGCTATGAACTTTGGGGTGAAATGGGCATCTACCAGCGTGACCTCTCTTCTTATGAGGAGACCGTTGTCATCCGCAATACCGACATCAGCGACAAAACCTGCGTCAACTGCCATAACTTTGCCGCTGGTGATGTTCAGAAGATGATGATGCATGTCCGCGGTCCTATTGGCGGCACTATGCTCATTCGCGGAGAGGATATCAGAAAGATTAATCCTGCTGCCCATCCCGTCGGCGGAGATCTTCCGAACGGCGCCACTTATCCCTCTTCCGAAAAGTCTGGCCGCTTCATTGCCTTTTCCAGCAACAATGTCCAGCAGTTCTTCCATTCCGACGGCAAGAAACTCATCGAGGTCAGCGATATGGCCTCCGACCTCTTCGTCTTTGACACTCAGACAGGTGATGCCATAACCTCTCCTGACATTTCAGGTGATGAATGGATGGAAACCTTCCCCACCTGGAGCGAAGACGGACTGTATTTCTGCCGTGCCAAGGCCTATAAGGAGGCTATGCCCCTTGACAGCATCCGCTATGACCTCTGCTTTGTCAGTTTCGACCAAACAACCCTGCAGTTCGGCAAGCCCGAAGTGGTTTATTCTCCTTCTGCTGAAGGACATTCCTGCTCCTTCCCACGCGTCAGTCCTGACGGACGCTGGCTCCTTTTTACCCAGTCAGACTATGGCAATTTCAGTATCTGGCATCCCGAGGCTGACCTCTATCTGATGAACCTTGCCGACCGTTCCATCCGCCGTTGCGATGAACTCAACAGCGACAATACGGAGAGTTACCATTCCTGGTCAAAGGACGGTCGTTGGGTAGTCTTCTCCAGCCGCCGTATTGATGGAAACTGGACGCGTCCCTATTTGGCCCATTTTGATGCTGCCACAGGAACATTCGGCAAACCGTTCTTACTTCCGCAGGAAACGACGGACTACTATCTGCAACTCATGCAGAGTTTCAATGTTCCCGAGTTCACCACCGCTCCCATAACGATTCGCAAATCCCTTCTGGAAGCCATCCAGAAAGAGGAGTAGTGCTCTGATGCGTGAAGGACAGTGAAGGAAAAGTGAAGGAACGGCAAATATCTTTCACCTTGTAACCTATTGTTTAACAATGTGTTACAACCAAAAGTGAAAGAGTGAAAGATATTTTTCAATTCTATAAAAATATTATTAATCGACAGAAAATGACACAAAAAGCCGGGAGGGTCAACTTTGTGCGCAGGAAAATAAAATTACCTCGGAGGTAATTCAAACTAGGTCGGAGGTAATTTAAACTAGGCCCGCACAAAATTCAACAATAACCGCGCAAAATCAACATTTTTTTGTGAAAATAATAATTATTTTGGAGGTTGTCCCATGGTTTGGGATAGCCTCCTTTTAATTTTGCAGCCATAAACCTAAAAACGATGACGAAAAGTAATAAATCAGATAATTTGGCTGTGCTCTATGCCAATCTCATGATAGCCTGCTCGACTAACGAAGAGCAAGCCGAGAATCTCCAGAATCCGCAGGAGTTTGTGGTGAAGAGAAAGAACCATGAGAAAAAACGCAAAAGACAGTTGCTACAGAGAATTTCAAATTGTGAAATTTGCTGTGAGGACATGATCATGGCTGCCGGTCCTGTCCCGGAAGAAAAGCCCCGTACCTTCTTAATGCGTTGGAATCCAGCGATCAGTTCCCATACCATCACGGATTACGAATATGCTCTCGCTCACGTCCATCGTGAGGGTTTCTACTACGACTGGAGCATCTGGGATTACCGTAAAGCCCGTGTTGGCGATACTTTCTATATGATTCGCGTTGGCGAGGGGAATACCGGTATCGTCATGCGCGGAACCCTTGCCGGCAGAGCCTTCCGGGGCGAAGACTGGAGTGGGAGAGGACGCAGTGTCTATTATGTCCGCATGTATCCAGAATATATGTTCCATCCGGAGAGCTCTTCCATCCTTTCTACTGGCGTGCTCAATGCTTTTATTCCCGAAGTCAATTGGAATGAAGGTCATTCCGGAGTCCTCCTCAGCGATGAGGTGGCGGAGAAATTAGACAGACTATGGCGAAAATTCATTCATAAACTTCCCAAAAATGCTGTTTTTTAAGAAATGGGAATTTCGACTTGGGCAATTTTTATTCTCTGATGTGCGTTGACCTCATCGGATGTCGATGAGGATGTGTTGATGAAATTCCCTTGAACTTAGAAGAGAACTGAAAAAACGATTAGCATTTTTGCTAATTATGAGAGAAGTCACTCGGGATGAGCGACTTCTCTTTCATTATGCGCGGATATTTCAGTTGTTTTTTGTAACTTTGTCCCCAAAATCATTAAAGGTAAAGATCACCACCATTTATTAATTATTGCGTGGTAATTTATAGAAGCCACATTAATTATGAAGAAATCTGTTTTTTCTGCACTCCTAGGTCTTTTTGCTTTGACAGCCTCAGCAGCAGACTATGATGTTCTGATTGAAAACATGCCGAAAGGCTGCTCGGTAAATATTGCCGGACAGTCTTTCATGCAGACCACACCCATTCTGGCGCGCGAGGAACGCATTTCTGCAGAGAACCTTTCCCGAGAGCAAATCGAGACCACGGAAACCGACGGATGGCATGCCTTTGTCAGCATTGACAATGCCAATCGTCAGCTTACCATCAGCTATCAGCAGCTCTTCGAGCCCGCGGAGAGTGCTACCGATTCCCATGCAAAAAGCTACTATATCTATGAGGCGGGAAGCAGTCTCCATGTAAAGTATGAGGATGGCAATATCGTCGCTAACAGTTTCACGGGAGATAAATTCGTTTTCATTGAAAATCAGCAGAATTCAGGAACTTACTATATCTATAACCAGTCCGCTGGCCACTATATCTATTACACCATAAAGACCGGACTCTTCAATACGAAATATACTTCATTGTCGAGTGTCAAATACACTGAGGATTTGTCGAGTGCGAAGAGCTGGCGCATTGTTGACGATGGTGATGGCGAGCATGTTGATATCATCCCCGGCGAAGTCACCGATGTTACGGAAACCACCCAGGGATGGAATTTCCGCGGTGGTGCTGACTATGTCCTCAATCTCTATGACCGCTCCGATGTGAACAGTAAGTGGATGTTCCTTGGCCAACTCAGTGCCAGTGTAAATTGTCCCACCCATCTCTTTGCAGAACCCGGCAACCCCTTTATGCACAAGCTACTTCCCCTTGAAAACGAGGAGATTGTCGGGGTGGAAGGTTTACCCGACGGCTTGGAACTCAGGACTGACCGCTCCTATAAATATATCTATGGCCATGCTCCGAAGACCGAAGGAACCTATACCTACCGCCTTTTGATTACTGATCATGATGGAGTTGAAAAACCCTCTGTTGAAGTTCGTCTGGATGTCTCCAGCCATCTGACCCAGCCTCGTCCTTTTATGGGTCTTCTTACCTGGAATGCTTTTGACACCAATATCAATACTGATGCCATCAAGAAACTCAGTGATGCCCTCGTCAGCTATGGTCTTACCGACCTCGGCTATCGCTATATGTGCATTGATGACCATTGGGCCGAGAGCAGCCGCAGTTCTGACGGAAAACTCCAGATCAGCAACTCCAAATTCAATGGCTCTTTCGCTGATGTGGTCAACCATATCCATAACAATGGCCAGAAAATAGGAATCTATAGTGATGCCGGAACCTATACCTGTTCCAAGGCACAGCCCGGTTCCTACGGCTATGAGGAAAGTGATGCCCAACAGTTTATAGGATGGGGCTTTGATCTTTTGAAATATGACTATTGTTATGCCAGCCAGGGAACGACACCGAAGATTGCCGAGCAAGCCTATACGGCTATGGGACAGGCAATTGACAAAGCTGTGAAGGCTGCAGGGAAACAGCCCGAGGACTTCCTCTACTATATGTGCGAATGGGGTTGGCGCAGTCCTTGGATCTGGGGTGCTGAAACCGGTGCTACCTGTTGGCGAGTTACCGATGATACCCGCGATTTCTGGAGTGACACGAAATATAACGGCGGTATTCTTCAGAGTATTGCTGCTTTCAAGAAGAACTGGATGTACCAGGGTGTGAACCGCTGGAATGACGCCGATATGCTCCTCGTCGGCCTTCACGGCACAGGTTATGCTTCCAGTAATGGCGGTGGTATTGGCGTCAAGGCCGGACTTACTGTCGACGAGTGCAAAACAAATTTCGCCCTTTGGTGTATGTGGGGAAGTCCGTTGACTCTTTCAAATAATATCACCAATCTTGACGGCCAGAAGAACACCCTTACGGGCAAGACCGTTACCAATCAATATTACAAGGAAGATCTTGCGATTATCACCAATAAGGAACTGATCAAGATTGATCAGGACATCCTCGGACAGGGTGGTGAACCTGTTATTGACGAATCTACCCATATTGTCTTCACGAAAGACCTTGCCGACGGTGATGTTGCTGTCAGCATTACCAATCTCGACAGTTCTACGCGCCTCTTCTCCATCCCTCTCCGTCAGATTCCTGGTATCGAGAGTGGCAAGACCTACCAAGTCCTGGATCTTTGGGACGATGCCAAAGATGTGGGCCGTCTGACAAAGAGCGAGAACTACGGTGTTGAACTCACCAGCCACAACACTGCCGTCATTCGTCTTCATGACACCACCTACGGCCTTTATTGCGATGTTTTCGGCGATCTCAACGATGACCGCAAGGTGAACCTTGAGGATGTTGCCATCATGCTCGATGTCCTCCTCGGTCGAAAGACAGTGACTAAAGCCGATCTCAATCGCTCTGGTACTTTCACCATCGCCGATCTCACCCTCCTTCTCACGCTTGTAAAATAGTTTAGTTATGAAATCTTTCGCCCTTGCCCTTTCAGGGCGTTCTCGCAAAATGGTTACGCAAAAATTCGATTTTTGAACACCCTACCTTTTAGGGTGTACTTATAAGAATTGTGCCCAATTGTATATAACAGTCACAATTTATAAGCGTCAGGAAGACGACGCTATTCTGTGGATAATAAACAAGCCGCTGTACTACAAAGCTAGTAGTGCAGCGGCTTGTTATATTTCAGAGTATTATCGCAGTTTGTTGATGACAGGGAGCAGAAGGTCTTCCATGATCTTGTAGCCTTCGTCGTTCGGGTGAACGGCAGGATTGTCCTTGGCGAGCTCTTGTTTCATCGCTCTGCCGTCGTCGGTCACCAAAGCGTTGAAATAGTCCACATAGGGAATCTTGTTCTCGGCAGCATAGGCTCTGACACGATTGTTGAGATGGATAATCTTCTCCATAGCGTCGGTGATGGTGGGATTCCAACCAAAACCTGCAGCAGGGAGACAGCTCGTCAAGATGACTTTCATCTTGTGATAACGTGCTAACTCCACCATACTCAGCACATTGCCATAAGTCAGATCTTCATCGTAAGGACCTGTATTCTCAGCAATGTCGTTCGTTCCGTAGTTGATGACGACCACCTTGGGCTGAAGATTGATGACGTCCTCACGGTATCTCAGCAGGAACTGGTAAGAGGTCTGTCCACCGATTCCACGGCCGATGATACCGTTGTCCTTGAAAAACTCCGGGCGGTCCTGAGCCCAGCAGTCTGTGATGCTGTTTCCCATTAAAACCACGCGTTTCTCACCTTTTGAGGGTAATCCAACTTGCTCATTGGCAGAGGCATAGCGTTTCCAATTGGCAAAAGTGTGATCTTGCGCATAGGCTCCCATTGAGAACAGGAGGCTTATGATTAATGCAAACTTTTTCATAGATTAAATTTTTGATATAGTTTAAGGAAAGGTTTTTGGCTTGACGTTTCTACAGTTTTATGCCGTACTTCACTATGCCTTCTCCGAGCATGCCTTTGGGCATAAAGATCTTGAGGGTATCGGTGATGGTGTTGAGCATGCGCTGACGGATGCAGTCCTCTTTAATATAGAGTGAAACGCGACGCTGGGAGAGGTAATCACCATCAATTCGACGGATGTTATCGCGCTGACTGTCAGTGAGGAAAGGCAAATGCATCTCGGGAATAATGGTGAAACCGCCATTCTCGTCGACAATGCGGATGAGGGTTTCTATACTGCCTGCCTCATAGATATGTGTGCCCTTGCTCCGGGCCTTGCAGAAGGAGAAGGCGCTGTCACGGAGACACTGGGCGTCCTTCATAATCCACATCTTCTCGTGCTCAAGGTTTTCGGGCTTGAAAACGGGGAGTTTGCGCCAACAGCTCTCAGCAAGATAGACAAAGAATTTTTCGGTGTAGAGGGGAATCTCGAGAATGCCCTTGCAATAATTGTCGGCAATGGCAATACCGGCGTCGACCTCGCCTTTCAGCAGGGCTTCGAACATGTGATTCACCTTCAGTTCCTGGATGGACAGTTCAACGCTGGGATAATTCTCCCTATAGTGCTTGATGAATTTGGGGAGAATATAGGGGGCGATGGTAGGACCGACAGAAAGGGCAAAACGTCCTCCGATGATACCCTTATCTTCGGAGACGATTTCCCCAATGCGGTCTATCTCTGTGATGACATGTTCCGCCTGGCGGATGATCTTCTCACCGGCTGTTGTCGGTGTTACCGACTTATTCGTGCGTTCGAAGATCTTGACATCCAATTCTTCCTCAAGTTTCACCAGCATAGCACTCAGTGTTGGCTGAGATACATGACAAGCGTCAGCCGCCTTCGCAAAATTGCGGAAGCGGTTGACGGCTATGATATACCTAAGTTGCTGTAAATTCATAGTTTATATCCTGCGCGAGTTGTTGCTTATTGAAGCAAATGTGCCTATATAGGCTTTGGATCAGGTCATTTTCCCTCTTCTGGCAAACGGGCCTTTACTGATGCTGGGCGATGAGATTCTTGAGGTCCCCCAGTCTCATGGCCCCGCTCTGACGGAAGAGTTGTTGACCGTTTTTGAAGAGCATGAGGGTAGGGATGGACTGTATGCGGTATTGCTGGGCGAGACCTTCGTTCTTATCCACATCGATCTTGAGGATGCGGATGCTCTCGCCGAGTTCCTCCTTGAGTTGTTCGAGAACAGGATGCATCATCTTGCAGGGACCGCACCATGTTGCAAAGAAGTCTACTAATACTAATTGTCCGCCATTGATGATTTCGCTGAATTTTTCCATAATCGTATGTTTTTTTGTCGTTATTATTTCTGTTTGACGGTGCAAAGGTACAAACATAATGATAGACGAACAAACGATTGTATCTATTCAACGATAGGCGGCGTCTATGGTTTTATGGCATGAGAACAAGGCGTTTGAAGAATTCCTCAGATTCCTTTAAAACTGATTGTTCTGTAATGAATCCTAATGCAAAAGTACGTAGAACTGTAGAGAATTCCAAGGTAAAACACCTCAATCGATTCACTTTAATACTTATTTGCCCATATTGCAATGTCGGAGATATCAAACATATGATATAACAGCCCAATTACAGGGATTACACATAAAAACAGCAGAGAGTATTCTTTTTTTATTTTTATGATTTTTTGTCGACAAAAAAGGGCTGATGGTCGATGTTATGAAATAATTGTCAGCAACTATTCTTAGTTTTGCATTCTTAACACACACACAATCGATTTTATGAAAAGAATATCCGCTATGATTTTGTTGGCGCTGTTCACGGCATTGTCCGTCTGCGCTACCTATTGGGGGGATGTAAACAAGGACAACAAGGTGACAATGAGTGACCTTGCTGAGCTTGTCGATGCATTGAAAAACAACAGTGTTTCCGATTACATGCTTAAAGTTGCCGACTTCGACAACGACAATGCCATTACGATTGCCGATGTTGAAGCTCTTGCTGAGGAAATCCTCCGCGGGCAGCTCCGTGAGATTGATGAAAGCGAAGATGTCAGCATCATCTATGTCAATTTCAGTGGTGATCCCAACGCCGAGGTCCTTGTCCCCAAGCGCTGGCAGTCTTATGTGACAGTGACCACTGACGGCCATCATGTTAGCATTGCCAATACCAATACGGAAGAGGAATATACGGTCAGCATTTCCGGAACAACCCTTGACGGAAGTGTCACTTATACAGGCGATTACAAAGCCACTTTCATTTTGAATGGTGCAAACATCACCAATTCTTCGGGAGCTGCAATCGATATTGAGTGCAGTAAGCGTATTGCCCTCGAAATTGCTGAAGGCACAGAAAATTCTTTGACCGACGGCGCTGGTTCCCAGAAGGCTGCCCTCTATTGCAAGGGTCATCTGGAAGTTTCCAAGGGCGGTAGTCTCACTGTCAGTGGAAATACCAAACACGCCATCAGCACCAAGGAATATCTTCTTCTGAAGAAGACGGTTGGTGATATCACCATCACCAGTGCGGGTTCTGGCGGTGACGGTATCCATGCCGGTCAGTATTTCCAGATGAATGGTGGTAATATTATTATTAAAGGAGTCACTGGCGACGGTATCCAGGCTGAAGCAACTTCCAAGGCTACTGATGAACTCAACGGCCAGATGATTATCAAGGGCGGTCAGCTCGATATCACCACAACGGCGACCGATGTTGCTGCTCTGAAGAGTGACGCTGAGATGACCATCAGCGACGGAACCCTGAAGCTCACCACTTCCGGTGCAGCCGATAAGGCTTTGAAATCAAAGACGGACATCACCATCAGCGGTGGTACGCTTACCACCCTTCAGAGCGGAACCTATACCGTTGAAAAACTGACGGATGCCAGTGGAAATGAAACCTATGACCCCAGCTATGTGACGGCTTTGAAAGCTGATAATATCACCATCAGTGGTGGCAAATTGACCCTGAGCAATACCGCCGACGGTGGAAAGGCAATTTCAGCCGATACTGATGTCACTATCAGTAATGATGCCGATATCACCATCACGGCCAATGGTGCCGGTGGTGTCCTCGACACTTCCCGTGCTACCGATGGTGGAAGTGTGGAAACTCCCGAAGATCCGAAGAGTTACATCTTCCATTTAGTCCTCCCTGCATCTGCAACATCATCAAGTCAGTGGGGTGGTCCTAACGGCCAATCCTCTACGACTTTCACTTGGAGTAATGTTGCCCTCTATACCAGCAGTGGAACCAAGGTCGCTGACTTAACTTTACAGAAGAGTGTTGGAAGTTCTGACGGCAAGACCACAACGACTTTCTACTACTACGATTTTGGAGAAGCCACAAGTGGCAGTTACTATGTCCAGGCTTCCTATTCTGCCACGGTAAGCAGTAATCGTCCCGGTGGAAGCAGTACGACGACAACAGGTACTTTCAAGTCTTCAAACCTTACCCTGAATCTCTCAGGCACAGATGTTTATTATAGTGTGACGGCTACAAGCAGTAGTAGTGGCGGTGGTGGTGGCTGGCCAGGCAGTTCCAGCAGTACGACGCTTACTTTCACTACGAACGATGTGACCTCTTCTTATAGCGGAGGTACAACGGCGACAACAGAAGGCGATACCTTCTCTGCAGCCTGTGTGAAGAGCGATGGCACGGTGAATCTTCTCGGCGGAAAATTGTCAATGATTCATTCCGGAACAACCTCCAAGGGTATCAAGGCCGATGGTCTTGTCACTCTCGACGGTACAACGGTGACCGATGTTCCTGCAGGAACCTATCTGATTGTCGGTACTGATCCCGCATACTGCACCGCCATCAAGTGCGGAAGTTTTGTCGGTAATTCCGGAAGCGTGACCGTTAACGGCGGTCTTCTGACGATGGGAGCTGCTTCCCGAGGCATTTCTTCCGATGGCACCCTCGTCATCAATGGCGGTACCTATGATATCACCCTTTCTGGTGATGGTTCAACCTATACCGGCAATGGTACCAGCGAAGGTGTGGCTTCTGTAGGTCTTAAGAGCGATGGCAATATGCAACTCCTCGGAGGTTCCATCACCATCAATGCTTCTGCAAAGGGAGCCAAGGGTATCAAGGTGGGAAGTTCCTCTGTAACAGGCGCTAACGGTGCAACCCTCACCATTGGAAACAAGGGCGCAGACAACAGTCTTCTGACGCTCGACGTCAACACCAGTGGAAGTTATCTTGCCACAGAATCCGGAAGTAGTGGCGGTATGGGTGGCCCTGGTGGCGGCGGTATGGACAGCGGTTTCATCGGCAGTACAAAAGCCATCAAGGTCTGCGGTGCAGTTACCGTCAACAGTGGTAATATCCACCTTTCTACAAAGACCGACGGTGCAGAAGGTCTTGAAAGTAAATATACCATCACCTTCAACGGCGGTGTGTTTGAAGCTGACACCTATGATGATGGTATTAATGCTTCTACAAAGATTACCGTCAACGACGGCTATATCTGGTCCCACGCCTCCGGAAACGACGGTATTGACTGCAACGGTTCCAGTGGTTTCGAATTCAACGGCGGTGTGACCCTCGCCAGTGGAACACGTTCTCCCGAAGAAGGTTTCGACTGTGACAACTACAGTTTCGTCATTAACGGCGGTGTCCTCATCGGTACCGGTGGTGCAACTTCCAGCGTCACTTCCTGCTCGACGAAGTACGGCTATGGTTCCTCTGTAACTGTTTCCGGCAATAATTATCTCACCCTCACGGACTCCAACGGCAATACCTTCAGTTACAAGGCTCCTGCCCTCAGTGGTGCCAAGGTCCTTGTTTCCTGTCCGAATATGTCCACCCTGAAGAATGGAACGACAGCCTCTTCTCCCGCCCTCAGCCTTTGGGACGGCGTCTTCGTTCAGAATGCCACAATTTCCGGTGGATCTTCAGTCTCTCTCTCCACTTCTGGAGGTGGCGGTTTTTGATCCGGACTAAATATTGATGTCGGCAGAAATGCCGATAACCCAAAAAGAGTTCACCCTGAAAATGCATGGATAATGTATTCCTGCACTTTCAGGGTGAATTGTTGTTTTACTTAAAAAGCTTTATTCTGCGGGTGCCCACTTACAGCGAACGGGAGATACAATGGCACCTTCTGCCTTCAGTTCCTTCATGGCCTGGTCAACAACTTTGCGGTCAAGACCGCTGAGTTCAGCGATTTTGCCGGCATTCAGCGGAGTGCCAGCCTGCTTCATTGTTTCTAATACTTTTGCTTTCATAATTATTATTTTATAGGAGTGAATGTTTTATTTGTTTTCTATGTTTTATTCCTTTTTCTAAAAAATCCTCGGTTTTATTCCTTGGGCTTTCCTACGGGGTTGTTCATAATGGGCAACTGCTCATCGGTGAGGCCAAGGAGGGCGCGGATTCCTGCGGTGTCATGGGTAGCTCGGGGAACAGTGACAAGACCGACAGACTGGCAGTAAAGATTGATGTTTTCGCTCACATTACCAGCATCTACGCAACCCATCTGAACGGCTTTCTCGTCATGCTTGCCAAACTTCTCGAAGTCGATGACCATCAGCAAGGTGACTGGAGCCTGGAGGACAAAATCCTGACGGAAACCACCTCTGTTACCGCCTCCACTGGCCATAAGGTCACGATGATCGCCGTCGGCCTTCTTCACCAATGTATTTGCTTGTGCCTCATATTCATAGACCCCTTCTGTGCTGAAGACAAACAAACGGATTTCCTGTCTGTTCATCGCGGTGGGAGCAGTACGGTGGTTATCATCGCGGCTCATACCACAGGCAGCCCAGCAGAGGTTGCTGAGTTCCTGATTTGTCAGCGGTGTCTCTGCATATTCGCGTGTGCTATGGCGTTGTGCCAGAGCCTCCATCATCGTCGATGACGGTGCCTGCAGATCAGGCTTGGGCAGATTGATATCCTGTGCGTTAACATTCATGGCTGCACAGAGCGCTAATAATCCTAATGCTTTCTTCATTGTTGGTCAGTTAAAGGTTCTTATTTTTCAATCTTGCAAAAACCGGGAGCCGGGAGGTGCATGCCGTACATCGTGAGATTGTTTTCGCGGGCATACTGGAGAATCTTGATACGAGCCTCTGTGGCTGCCTTGGCATCCATGTCGTAGAACGGACAATATTCGGGATGGCCCAACTGCAGAGCAGCACCGTGCATAAGGTCGCCGATGACGAGGATGCTGTCCTTTTGGAAAATGGTGTGACCGGGAGTATGACCGTAGGCCGCAATGGTCTGAACACCACCGGCAAGGGTATCGCCAGCCTCAAACTGGTGAAGATGAGATTCGTAAGCCTTCAAGACACTCTTTGCCTGTGCGCTTCTCTCTCCTTCCATGGCCAGCCATGCCTCTGCTTCTACGCGGTTGATATAGACTTCTGCATGAGGGAAGACCACTTTTCCGTCCTTGAGCATACCTCCGATATGGTCGGGGTGGAGGTGGGTGATGTAAATCAATCCCAGACTGTCGGGACTTACACCTTCTTCGGCCAATTTGGGTAATAACTGGCTGACGGGAGCACCGAGACCAGCATCGAGGAGAATCGTCTTGCCTTCTGATCTTAGCAGGAAACAACTGATGCTGGAGGGTACGCCTTCCTGCAGACCGAGAACGTTCCAGAGAGAATCAGGTACAGTGGGGAAAATGCTGTGATCCTGCAATGTAGGCCCTGGCTTATCCTCGATCCAGGTAATCATCGTTTCATTTTGTACGCTGTTATCTTCATTAACTACTGTTTTGCACGTAGCAAAAACCGTCATCGTCAATGCCAGACAGCAGACGGTATGAAAGAAGGTTTTCATGGGCAAATATTTTAAAATCAATAAGATAATCTGGGTCCATGCCGCATGGATTCGTGTAATTCGTGTAATTCTTAAGACTCGCTATGCTCGAATAAGCGTCACTCCTATGGAGGTGCCGAGCGCGTGTAATTCGTGTTCGAAAAAGAAAAATAAAGGTTTTATATGTTTTATATGTTTTATTCCTTTTTTTAAATAAACACCCCCCGTTTTATTCCATTCTTATTAAACATATATCCGTTTTATTCCTTGTATGTTTTTTTCCGTTTAGAAGATGGACTCGCTGGTTTCCGTGGTAAACAGTTCGAGGGCTTTCATTCCGAGGATGGAGTTACCTTTCTCGTTCAATCGGGGACTCCAGACGGTGATGGCATAGCGGGAAGGGTAGAGGGCGACAATTCCACCGCCAACACCGCTCTTGCCGGGAAGACCCACCTTGAAGGAAAATTCTCCGGCTTCATCGTAGAAACCACAGGTCTGCATAATGGCGTTGATACGCTTCACCTGAGACATCGTGAGTTCTATTCCTCCGTGGTTAAACGGAGCATTACTGCGGGCAAAAGCGAGGAAAGCCTGTGACAGTTCACGGCAGTTCATTTCCACCGAGCACATCATAAAGTAAAGATGTAACACATCATGGATATCGTTCTCAATATTATGATGATACTTCAAAAGATAAGCGATGGAAGCATTGAGATATCCCGTGCTCTGTTCCGATTCAGCAACCTCCGGATTATAGCAGATATCATTGTTCCCGCACAAAGCCCTGACAAACTCCAGGAAGACGGTTTCAGCCTGTTCACGACCGTAGTGTGAAAGGAGAATATCCGAGGTAACGATGGCTCCCGCATTGATAAACGGATTGCGGGGTTTTCCGTGTTCATATTCCAGCTGGACCAGGGAGTTGAAGGCCGAGCCTGAAGGTTCCACGCCAACGCGGTCCCACAGCGCTTCACCCTTCAGGCTGAGCGTCATGGCGAGAGAGAAAACCTTCGAAATACTCTGAATGGAAAAGCGTACGTCAGCGGCTCCCAACTCATAGACCTTCCCCTTCATCAGTCTCAGACAAAGTCCGAACTGATCGGGATTCACCTTGGCGAGCGCAGGGATATAGTCCGCCTGCTTTCCTTCCTTTGCCAACGGCTGGATCTCCTGATAGATATGTTCAAGAATAGTTTGGTATTCCATAATTCAAGGGTTGTTTTTCAATTTCTCTGCAAATATACACATTTCATCCGACAATCACCAAATACTTTCTCATAAACAGAAAAAAATCGCCGGTTTGTACCTTTTTTCCGATATTTCCCGCCGAAAATACCGTTTTTTCCTTCGTTTTCCCCCTTTTCCCGCAAATTTCTTATTTATTTTCCTATTAAATGTATCTTTTTTCTCATAGCCAGCGTGCAATATAGGTAATTTTGCAGTGGTGTTTATAAAGCATGTAAACCTTCCGCTGATTATTCAAAATTCATACCTATGAAAAAGATATTACTATTCTTGATGGCCCTCGCAATGAGTGGCAGCGTTTTCGCTCAGACAGAAGTTCTGGCAGGCGACATGAACAGAGACGGCATAATCACCATTGCCGATGTCACCCTCCTTGCCAAAGATCTCCAGCAAGGCAGAAAGAGCGTTTACCGTTTCAGGAGTGAAACAACCTTTACGGATGGAGTGAGCACCAGAAAATTTGCGAAAAGTGAAGCGCTTGTCGGCGATATGAACGGTGACGGCAACATCAGCAAAAAGGATGTCAGCCTCCTTTCCGATGAACTGTTGCAGGACAAGGCGTGGAAGTATGTTTCAAACAATGCTCCTCTTTATATTAAAGACCCCGTAGAATATGAATGGGTTGATCTCGGTCTGCCCTCCGGAACCCTTTGGGCCACCTGTAACGTTGGCGCAACAGCTCCCGGAGAGCTCGGCGTTAGTATGGCTTGGGGTGAAATAACTCCCAAAGATTCCTATACTTGGGGTAATTACTCTTTTACCAATGGTGGAACAAGTTGGGATAAATCAAATTTGACCAAATACTGCGATTATTCTTATTTTGGTTTCAATGAATTTGCCGACAATAAGAACGAACTCGAAGCCTGTGATGATGCTGCCACCATGTACTGTGGTAAAAGCTGGCAGATGCCGAGCTATTCTCAAATGGAGGAACTCTTGGATGCTAAAAACACTACCATAGAGATGACGACGATAAACGGAGTTCTCGGCTATAAGTTTACCAGTATAAAGGAAGGTTTTACCGATAAGTCCATCTTCATGCCTTTGCCTGACTATGATGGTGAAATGACTGGCGATAATGAAATAACCCTGGGAACCTATTGGTCCCGCTCTTTACTCTCGATGTTACCCTCAGGGGCTTATGTCATGGTTTTCACTAACAAAGGTGAAAAACTCCAAGGGATAGAGCGTATCTATTCTTCGTATGTTCGTCCGGTACGCGTGGAAAAGGGTGAACGTATTCATATCAATACGATTGATTTATCTGATCATTCACTGCGTATGCTCCCGGGAGATGAGTCCACGCTCAGTGCTTCCATATATCCTTCAAATGCTACTGACAAATCACTCTCATGGTCAAGCAGCAACAATGAAGTGGCAACAGTGTCAGAAGATGGTGTCGTTACCGCTGTCGGTTTGGGTAGGGCAAAAATCACAGTCAAAGCAAACGATGCGGGTGGTGTGAGTGTAAGTTGCGATGTGGTGGTTCGGGAAACCCCGTCCTTCACTTTGTCCAAGACAGCGCACAGCATGCGCGTTTATGAACTCTACAAGCTTAAAGCTTTCCTTACTCCTTCAAAATCTTCAACCACCGAATTGATATGGACAAGCAGCAATCCGAGTGTTGCATGTGTTATAAATGATGGCTATATATATGCTCTCAGCGAGGGTAAGACAACCATCACAGCCACTACAGACGATGATAGTGGTAGGAGTGCAAGTTGTGAGGTGACGGTAGCGTCCCGTTATGAGCCTGTTGATACTAGGGAGTTCGTAGACCTCGGTCTGCCTTCCGGTACCCTCTGGGCTACCTGCAACATCGGTGCAGTTTCCCCCGATCAGCCCGGTGACTTGTTCAACTGGGGTGAGACTTCACCCGATCCTGACGATGAATATGGTTGGAAATGCAATTGGTACTGCTATGGTGATGCCAATGATGCTAACCCGAATTTTGGCAAGTACTGCGGTCAGAGCATAAATGGTTATGAAGGCTATACCGATGACCTGACACAGCTTGAGGAGATTGACGATGCTGCATGGGCGAATTGGGGCAATGATTGGCAGATGCCAAGCGGTGCTCAGTACGAAGAATTGTTTGACAGCAAATATACCACCACCGAAAGAACCATTATAAATAACAGAAACGGCCTCTTGGTCACCAGCAAGATGGAAGGTTTCACTGACAAGTCCATCTTCTTCCCTGCTACGAGAGATATTAAGGTAACATACTATTTCTATGGACGGTATTTGTCCAACACGCTCAATCCTACTGACTCCAAAAAGGTAAAGGGATTATCCTATACCTCAACTTATATTGGTTTTGAAGATGACCGCTGGAGAGAAGCCAGTATCCGTCCCGTGCGCGCTCCGATCCTTGTCAGCGAAATCCAGCTTTCAAATAAGTACAAAGTATTGACCGTTGGCGAAACCCTGACGCTCACTGCCACCGTTCTCCCCGAGGATGCAAAGAATAAGGATCTTACCTGGACCAGCAGTGATGAGAGTGTGGCTACCGTTTCGGCTGACGGTGTTGTGACTGCAGTCAGTTTGGGCACAGCGAAGATTACGGTTAGAGCAAACGATGGCAGCAATGTCAGTGCAAGTTGTGAGGTAGCAGTGAAGAGACCCGACTGTAAGGAATATGTTGACCTCGGTCTTCCCTCCGGAACGCTTTGGGCAACCTGCAATCTCGGTGCTGCAACCCCCGAGGAATTTGGTGACTTCTACGCCTGGGGTGAGACGGAACCGTATTATACTGAAGGTCATGCCTATGACAGTCCCTGCAACGACTGGCGTGAGGGCAAGGATGGAGGATATGTCATTCAGAACTATTTTGACTATACTGAAGACAATAGCTCTGGCCTCAAAAAGTATCACAATTCAACTGGTGGTTTGAAAGAACTTGAGGCTTGCGATGATGCTGCCACTGTTAATTGGGGCAGTGACTGGCAGATGCCGAGTTATGATCAGCTCTACGAACTCTTCAATTATCAATATACAAACTGCGAGTCGGTATACAAGAACAATGTGTTTGTTGGCAATAAGTTTACCAGCAAGATTCCCGGTTACACCGACAAGTCCGTCTTCATTCCTGCTACGGGTTACCGTTACGTTCATTATTATGATAAAGGAGGTTGTTCTTACCTTTTGATCCGTTCCATCTCTGATAATGATCCATGGAGTTCCAATACTGGTGTAATATATCCGGATGGTTATGCAATGACCAGCCAATGTCGTTACTATGCTAATATTGTCCGTCCCGTGCGTTCTAAGCCCATATCTATGATCAAACTTTCAGAATCCAAGACAATATTGCAGATTGGCCAAAACATGACGCTAACGGCTTCTGTCACACCCGATAATCCTTCGTTCCAGGGTGTCAATTGGTCAAGCAGTGATGTGACTGTGGCAACTGTATCGGCTGAAGGCGTTGTAACTGCTGTCGGTGTGGGCAAAGCGATAATTACGGCCACTGCAAAAGACGGAGGCGCAAGGCCTGCAGTATGTGAGGTGAAAGTCAAGGCTCTGAATACCGATACCAAGGATTACGTTGACCTCGGTCTTCCCTCCGGCACGCTTTGGGCAACCTGCAACATCGGAGCAAAATCTTCCGAAGAATTTGGTGACTACTTCGCCTGGGGTGAGACAGATCCCTATTATACGGAAGGTCATGCCTTAGACAATCCGTGCAGCGACTGGCGTGAGGGCAAGACTAAGGGATATCACGAAGATAGCTATTTTGACTACCATTGGGTCAAATATAACGTAGTTAGCTATTTCGGTCCCATTACAACCGACGAACTTGAGGCTTACGATGATGCTGCTACCATAAACTGGGGCAGTGACTGGCAGATACCGAGTTATGATCAGATGAATGAGCTTATCACGACTTGCACATGTGAGCTTGTCTACAAGGACGAAGTGTATATCGGCAGTAAGTTTATCAGCAAAAAGGAGGGTTACACCGACAGGTTCGTCTTCTTCCCTGCTGCAGGACAGCGTCATGACTGTGCTTACGAAAACGGTGATATAAGGAGCTTTTATGACCCTGTTGACGAAGTAAAACCCAATAAGGGCTTTTATTGGTGTCGAAATTTGCCTAAGGGTGATTCTTCCTCAGCTTGGAACATGAACATCGGTAAAGGAACTCCTTATTGGATGGAGCCAAGATGCCGCTACTATGGTTACTCCGTCCGTCCTGTTAGGAAAAAGTAAAACCCTCATATAGACAAGCGAAAATAACAACTGTCCACCCATCTCCTCAGATTTGGGTGGACAGACTTTGTATGTTCGAACACGAATTACACGAATTACATGAATACCATGCGGAAGTCGAACACGAATTACACGAATGCCATGCGGTGGTGCGTCCTGTCCCGGGTACATATACGTGCCTGGAGGGCACTACTAGCCTCGAAGAGGCGGTCGATAACCCCGTACACCGCCAGGTGTGCGGGGTATCATATCTGCATAGCATCCCGTGCCTGGAGGGCACTACCTTGCCCCATCCCGCGGATGATTTTTTTCGACCACAAAACCCACGAAATTACACAAAACCGTGCGGCATGTGGATATCGTGTTATACACGTGGGGCGCCCTGAAAGGGCAATGGTTGTCCCTAGCCCAGGGCAACGCCCTGGGTATCAATGGCATAACATACCTACGCCCTGTAAGGG
>DCHS01000025.1 GCA_002314875.1 Prevotellaceae bacterium UBA1746 | reverse complement strand
CCATAACCACCGAAGGAGATGTTACAACCTACGGTGAAGGTGCGAGCCTGCGGATAGATACCACGGTCAACACCGCTGGACTTACCGTTGCTGGAGATTTCAGGATCGAAACCATGATACTTGGTCCAGGTGAAGAGGTTTTCAGCCATTGCGTAAACACGGAAACGGTTCATCATGATCTTCTTGGTAAGGCTTTCGGGAAGCGTGTAACCAATAGAGACATTCTTAACGCGGCAGTAGCTTCCGTCATAGATATAGAGGTCAGAGAACTGCCAGTTCTTTTCGTCACCTGCCTTCAAGATGGGATACTTGTTGCTGGTGCCAGGACCGGTCCAACGGCCGAGCATCCAGTTAGGATAGTTACCAGAGAAGACGTCGGTACGATAGGTACAGTCAGCAACTTCAGCACCTGCAACACCCTGGAGGAAGAGGTTGAAGTCGAAGCCCTTCCAATCGAGGTTGAAGTTCAAACCGAAGTTCCAGTCAGGAGTACCCTTACCAATCTTGGTACGGTCATCGGGAGTGATATCACCATCACCGTTAACGTCAACGAAGATAACATCACCAGCGTGGTTTGCCTGACCCTTATAGGTTACACCTGCAGCAGCTTCTGCTTCAGTCTGGTAAACACCAGCGGTCTTATAACCATAGAAGTAGGGGAAGGGGAGACCGTTAGAACCGCGGCTGATAGAACCACCAGAGATACCCTGGACACCGTCGTATTCAACGTAACCACTTTCGTTACCGAGGTTTACGAGTTCGTTCTTGAGGTAAGAAGCATTGCCCTTAATAGCGAGGCGAACGTCACCAATCTGCTTCTTGAAGCCAAGTTCGAATTCAATACCCTGGTTGCGCATATCACCTACGTTACCGTAAGGCTTAGATTCACCTACGTAAGAGGGGATAGGCATCTGGAGAATCATACCGTTGGTATTCTTGCGGAAATATTCAACGGTAAGAGTGAGAGCATTGTTGAACCAACCGAAGTCAACACCGGCGTTGAACTGTTCACTCTCTTCCCACTTGAGGTCGGGGTTAGCAAGACCGGAAGCCTTGGAACCAACATTGATAACTGCGTCCTTACCGAAGAGAACGTTGTTACCCATAGCGGTATTTACTGTGTAGAGGAAGTCACCGATAGCATCACTACCGTTAACACCCCAGCTTGCACGGAGCTTGAGGAGGCTGAACTTATCGCGGATAGGTTCAAAGAACTTTTCGTTGGTTACATTCCAACCAATAGATGCAGAGGGGAATACACCATAACGATTGTTGGTACCGAAGCGGCTGGAACCGTCACGACGTACAGTTGCCTGAAGCATGTAACGCTCATCGTAGTTGTAGCTGGCACGAGCGAAGAGAGAGCTTACGCGGTGTTCAGTATTGAAACCACCACTTACGCCGAACTGAGCAACACCGTCAACAACGGTACCGGTTGCGTAGTCGATAGAAGCCTTGTCGGGATTAACGAGATTCCAACGGTTACCGCTGAGGTAACTGCCCTGATTGCGGAAAGCACTCTGACCGAGGACGATACCGAGAGTGTGCTTACCGAAGATCTTATCATAAGAGAGGACATTTTCCCACTGCCATGCGAGGCCCTGGCTCTTGCTGGCGCTTGCACTGGTGTGCTCTGCCTTGTTGTTACCAGAGAGATAGTAAAGAGTAGAGGTCTTACCATCGTTACCCCAGAAGCTCATGTCGGGACTGAAGCTGGTCTGGAACTTGAGGCCGTCCCAAATGCCGATTTCCAACTTGAAGTTAGCAACGAACTTGTGGCTCCAGTTCTGAGAAGCAGGGAGAGCAAGCATTGCCAAGGGGTTGTTCATTTCCTGATAGCTACCGCCGTAACCGGGAATGGTGTAGGGGTCGCCGTTCTGATCACAGAGGAGGTCGTAACCTACATAGTGATTGATCATGTCCTGAGCTACGCTACCGGTTACAGTAGGAGTAAGGGTAGGAGCGAGGTAGAGAGCAGAACCGAGGATTGAACCGTATTCAGAGTTGGTAGAGATACCGGTGCTCTTTACGTATGCGTATGATAAATTAGTGGTGACAACAACCTTGTTGAGGAAGTTGCGCTCCTGAGTGTCGAGGAGGGTATAGATGTTGTTGTTACGGATGGTGAGACGATCGTAGTTTGAGTGACCGTAGTTACCACCAACGATACCGTCCTGAGTATAGTAACCTACAGATGCATAGTAGTTCACCTTTTCGCTAGCACCACTGAAAGTAACGTCGTGGTTCATTACGGGAGCGTTGTCGTTGAAGACGAGGCTCTGCCAGTCAGTACCAGTAGTGATGGGGTTGCCCATGATGTCCTTCAAATTGTAAGGATCTGCGAAGATGGGAGCCTGACCGCCGTTTACAGCACGTTCGTTCTGGAGAATAGCGTAGTTGGTAGCATCGGTAACATTGCGCTTGCGCCATGCACTCTGCCAACCGTAGCTGAAGTCATAGGTTACTCTGGTCTTGCCAACCTTACCCTTCTTGGTGGTAACGAGGACAACACCATTAGCAGCACGGGCACCGTAGATAGCACCGGATGCAGCATCCTTCAAAACTTCAATACTTTCGATATCGTTGGGGTTGATGTAGTCAAAACCACCTTCGATAGGCATACCGTCAACGATGTAGAGAGGATCAGAGTTGTTGATGGTACCGGTACCACGGATACGGATCTTAGGAGAAGAACCAGGCTGACCTGATGAACTGGTAACGTTAACACCGGCAGCGAGACCCTTAAGTGCGTTATCCATACGGACAGGAGTCTTACCTTCGAGATCGTCGGCACTAATCTTTGCAATAGCAGCAGTTACAACGCTCTTCTTCTGGGTACCGTAACCAATAACGACTGCTTCATCGAGCATGGAATCGTTGGGAACGAGAGAGATGGAGAGGTTTTCACCAGTAGCACTGATGGTAGTGGAGTTGTAACCAATGTAACTAACTTGCAGGCTGGCACCCTGCTTTACATTCAACGTAAAGTTACCGTTAGCATCAGTGGTTGCACCGGTGTTGGTACCCTTTACACGGACGCTGGCACCTACCATAGGTTCGCCATTTTCATCCGTCACATTACCTTTGACGACAGTCGACTGGGCCATAGCCGAAATCGAAAACGCCAGAGACAGACCAAGCATAGTCATTGACTTGCCAATCTGGTTGTACTGTGTTTTTTTGTTCATAAATGGTATTATTAGGTTTGTTTGATTGGTTTGGATTTCCTTTTGTGTTAGAATCTCGCCTCTCAAGGATGTTACCGCCACCTTTTTACCTTAATTTATAATTCCTAATATTTCTCGATTCAAGATTACAGCTTCCAAATCTATATTTTTTCGGCGGTAACATCCCTATCGAGAGGCTTCGAGTTTCCGGCTGCAAAATTACGGCATCTTATTTACGCGTGCAAGCATGAGTAAAACAAGCAGGTAAACTCTTGAAAAAGTTACCTGCTTGATTGTAAAGTATTTAACGAAAAAATAGGGGTCGAAAAAAGTAAACTCTTTTGCTAACTCTAATTGCTAAAATTGGTACTGTTTTTTGCTGGTTTTGCTATACGCTGGCCTTTCCAAGGCGCTGGACAGTGGCTGCAAAGTCGCTGTTGGGGATGTCGCTCTTATTGCGGACGCGGAGTCTGTGATTGTACACCGTCTGAGGAGAACAATGGAGGAAATCAGCGATCTTAACAGAGTCGTTGATGCCCAAACGGACGAGCGCATAGATGCGAAGTTCTGTGTTCAAAAGTTCGGTTTCCTTCGGGTGAATTGCTTCGCCTGGACGGAGCAAGGAATTGAAGTCTTCAATGAAATCTGGATAGATGTTCAGGAAGAGTTGATCAAAATGATGGAAGAATTCTTTCAGCACAGCAGCACTCTGAGAAGTCTCAAGTTGTTTTTTTAGGAGGTCATACTGGTTGGTGATGACCAGTCGTCCCAATGTTTTGCGCTGTTCCTCCATCTTAGTCACATAGCTGCTGCAGATACTGAAGGCGAGGCCGACGGTTTCTTCCTTGACGTAGTTACTTTCGCGTAGTTCATCGTTCTTGCTGGAAAGCTGATCGTTGAGAGCGGAAAGCTCGGAGTTGGCCTTCTCAACCTGTCCCATGGCACCGGAAAGCTGGCTGTTGGCGGCTTCCAACTGCTTGTTTGCCTCTGCCAGAGCAAGCTCGTCACGATGCGTGCGTCGCACGCGTAATATTAAGAGGAGTATGAAGGCGGCCAAAGCAGCAGCAAGAATGGTGACTGTAATGACGGCAAGAATGAGCCAGTATTGCTGGCGGTGCTGCTTGGCAAGGTTGGCCTGGTGAATCTGCGTGAAGATTTCATTCGTGCTAACCATGCGAACACGGTTATGGAACACCTGGTTGTTCAGTAGGCAGTAGTTGATGTAGCGGTATGAGCGTTCCAAGTCGCCGCGTTCAAAAAGCAGGCGGGCAAGTTCTTCGAGAGAAGCGATATCGCGGTTACAGAAACGGATGTCGGCAATTGCACTCTTTGCCAAAAGTGCGAGACGGTTCTCTTGATCGCCCTCTGTATCATAGATATGTGCCAGAGAATAGGCATTCATCGCATCAAAACGGTTGTCAAGATGAGAGGAAGCAAGTGCCTCGACGAGTTTGCCTTTGACTTGCGCAGCCTTTGGTCCCCAGGCCATCTGCCAGAGATACAACGGGTCTGTCTTGGGAACGAGGCTGAGAATACTGTCGTTGTAAAGCTGCTCGAGGGTGGAGGAGCGCTCGTTCATGGCAACAGCAGCAGGATTTGACGGACCAACGGTACCGCAGTATTGCTGCATGTGGCTGTAGACATAGATTCGTTGGCGATAGTATTCCGTCAGCAGAACGTCATTCTGACGGTTGTTGTTATTCCAACTCTCAGGGAAAGGACGAGGAATGCTGGCCAATTCTTTTTCTGACTCATCCAAAAGACCCGTAGCGGCAAAGATGAACGAGCGCTTGATATGCCATTCTGCTGCCCAGTCGGGGTGGCCGAGCTGTTCGGCAATTTTCAGCTGGCTGTTGCAGATAGACATGGCGGAGTCTGCATCGTAGACATAGTACTCATCGTAGAGCAGAGTCTGCACGGCATAGCGGTCGGAAGGATGTTGCTTGGTTTTCAGCTGGTTTCTTAGCGCAAGAATGCGGGCTTCTTTCGTACTGGCATATTCATCGTAGGAGTCGATGGTATAGTCCAGGGTATCCAGTAATGCCTCCAGGCTTTGAGCGTGGAGGGCAGAGAGGGGGAATAAGAAGAAGAAAAGCAGCGAAATAACGCGAATTACTGTACTTTTCATAGGGGGGAAACTTGAATATCGACTGCAAAAATAACTTTTTCTGCTGAAATATCCAAATAAATCTTGCTGATTGCTGCTATTAACATGTAAAAAGCACCCTCAGCATCTGCCAGGCTGGTAGCAGTGCCGAGGATGAAATCACGGTATTTTCGGGCTAAAGCCCTCACACCGGAACGGACCGTTGTTAGAAAGTTAAACACGCGATAACTGACCGTTTGTTAGAAAGATAAACACGCGAGAACGGACCGTTGTTTGAAAGTTAAACAGTGAAAGAATTATTTATAAACTCTTAAAAGAACCAATGTTATAGCTGGTCGAAAGCCTGAGAGAGATCAGCAAGGATATCATCGATATGCTCTACACCGATGGAGAGGCGGATGGTAGTAGGGGTGATATGCTGCTGTTCGAGTTCTTCGGGGCTCATCTGAGAGTGAGTGGTGGTGTAGGGATGGATGACAAGGCTCTTTACATCAGCAACATTGGCGAGTAGAGAGAAAATCTGGAGACTGTCGATGAACTTCCAGGCATCTTCCTGAGTTCCCTTGATTTCGAAAGTGAAAATGCTGCCGCCGCCATTGGGGAAATACTCCTGGTAAAGCGCGTGATCAGGATGAGAGGGGAGGGAAGGGTGATTGACCTTAGCCACTTTCGGGTGGTTAGCAAGGAAATCAACGACCTTGAGGGCGTTTTCAACATGACGCTCAATACGTAAGGGGAGAGTTTCTACACCCTGAAGAAGAATCCAAGCGTTGAAGGGAGAGATACAAGCACCGGTATCACGAAGGATGACGGCACGGATGCGGGTAACGAAGGCTGCGGCACCGGCAACATCGGCGAAGATGGCGCCATGATAACTGGGATCGGGCTTTGCGAGAGTGGGATACTTGTCGGGATCAGCCTTCCAGTCGAACTTGCCGCCGTCAACGATGACACCGCCGAGGCTGCTGCCATGACCGCCGATGAACTTTGTTGCAGAATGAACGACAATATCAACACCATGCTCCAAGGGACGGATGAGAATGGGAGCGAAAGTGTTGTCCACGATAAATACAACATTGTGACGGTGAGCAACTTCTGCTACAGCCTCGAGATTCGTTACATCACTGTTGGGATTGCCAAAGGTTTCAGCATAGACCACCTTGGTGTTGGGCTGGATAGCAGCTTCCAGAGCTTCGAGATCATTGACATTTACAATAGTGTTGGTGATTCCCTGGGTAGCCAGCGTATGAGTGATGAGGTTGAAACTGCCACCATAGAGGTTGTCGGCAGCTACGATGTGGTCACCTGCCTGGAGGATATTCTGGAGAGCATAGGTCACTGCAGCAGCACCAGAAGCTACGGCCAGTCCGGCAACACCGCCTTCAAGGGCAGCAACACGGTCTTCGAACACACCTTGGGTGGAGTTGGTCAGACGGCCGTAGATATTTCCGGCATCGCGGAGACCAAAACGGTCTGCAGCATGCTGGCTGTTACGAAAGACGTATGAAGTAGTCTGATAAATAGGTACTGCGCGTGAATCAGAAGCGGGATCGGGATTTTCCTGGCCTACATGGAGGGCGAGGGTTTCAAGATGATACTTTGCCATAGTTGTATGTTTTTGTTTTTTATTAATCTTGCTGTCAACTGACAACTGCTATGTTGCAATTATCGTTGTTTTTCGACTGCAAAGGTACGGCAAAATAGAAATATCCTCCAAGAAGATTTGAAAATTAAGAATTTATTCCTAAATTTGCAGCGGAATAAAGAATAAGCAACAAAAAAACTGCGTCAAAACTCTTTTTGGCAGAAAAAACATCTTTTGGAAATATGGCAAATCTCGACAACATTGACATTGAAATCCTCCGAATCTTGCAAAAAAACGCCCGTTTGACGACGAAAGAGGTCGCTGCGAAGGTTCATCTCAGTACAACTCCTGTGTTCGAACGCATCAAAAGACTCGAGCGTGACGGGTTCATCAAGCAGTATGCGGCTATCTTGGATGCTGAGAAACTCAACAAAGGTTTCGTGGTCTTTACGAGTGTGAAACTCCGCCAGTGCAACGCCAGCATCGCGAAGGAGTTCTCTCAGCGTGTCGCTGAAATTCCTGAGGTGACGGAGTGCTACAATATAAGCGGGGCATTTGACTATCTGCTGAGAGTCAACTGCCCCGATATGAAGTACTACCAGCGCTTCATCCTGGATGTGCTGGGTACGATGGATTTTTTAGGCCATATCGAGTCCACCTTCGTCATGGAGGAGGTCAAACACGATTATGGCGTGGGAATATAACTTCGGGCTAAAGCCCTCAAACCGGAACGGACCGGCGAGGTGGGTTAGTCGTGGAGGTATTTGCGACCGTTCTCGATGCGGACACGAGGATTAAGGTCGTAAGGACGGTACTTGCTGAAACTGCGATGAGGCTGAGGATCTGCAAGGACGGAATGGACGGCCGCAGTAGGATCGACGGTGTAGGTGAGGGTGAAGTGGTTGTTGAAGATCGCGCCTTCGCTTACTCCATAGTCCTTCGCCCACATATTGAAGTGTTCGCCCTCCCAGATAGTAGCGGTAGGCACGGTGAAATGATAGGTACCAGCCTTGGTGATGCTGACGAAATCAAAGTCTTCGTAGGAACCGTTTCCGAAGAAAATCCACAGGCTGTAGTCGTCGTTGTCGTCATAGTCAATCTTTGCGACGCTGACACTTTTTCCCTCCTCATTGTAAACATGGATGGGTTCTTCGGCATCAATCATTCCAGGCCATGTCTTGTATTTCAAGCGTATGGAGTCAAGCTTCGTCACCGTGCTGCCGTCTTCTGGAGCAACCTGTGTGGGAGCATAACAAGCCGCCTTGAGGTCGTACATCACATATTCCTCAGCATCGCTTACCTTGAGCGTTTTGAGGTTGTCCATGCTCAAGTAGTCCTCCGTTCCCTGTTCGGTGAGGAAGAAAGCGCCGGCATCAAAGGGGCAGCGTTTCACATCCCAAAGGCTACCGGCTTCCGTGCCTGCAGAGGTGGGCATTTCGGGATAAGCATTGTCACCGACCGCCTTGTTGATAATCTTGAAACCAGCGAAAGGATTTCCTGTAAAACTCCAGGCAGCACTTTGAATAGCGCTGAAATCTGTCAGAGGAAGTTCATCGACGAGATTGATGGCCTTGGTGTTCTGGTCATAAACCATGTATTTCCCACCCATCTGGAGGAAATACCAGTGAGCGTTGGCATA
>DCHS01000045.1:33909-65242 GCA_002314875.1 Prevotellaceae bacterium UBA1746 | reverse complement strand
ATACCCCAGCACTGCACTTCGCTACGCTCGTTTGTACTGGGCTACACTATGGCGTACCTACGGCACGCCCCCTTCCACATGGTTATTTTCTCATTACCGCTTTCAGCCATATACCTTTTGTGCCTAAAAGTATATAGTTACCTAAATTAGTTTATTTAGTTTATAAGGTTTAATTAGGTAATGATATACTTGTTGGCATTATTCCGCATGGGGCGGCAGCGTCTCTGCGTCTTCTTCTGCTTCTGCGTGAAAGAAAGACTTAAGTGTGCCTAAACGTATATAACTGCCTTTTCAAAAGCAAACGTTAAAGGTTTATTCTTTTTTCACCGCCCTGATCGGGAACCCGATATATCTACGGCTGGCCTGCCAGTTATAACCACCTTCCAAGAATTGGAGAAAATAGGAACGACCGGCAGCTTTAGCATATCTCAAGGCTGTGCTGCTCCAATAATATCCTACCTCGTTCTGACGATCAATTGCCTTATTAAAATAGGCACCGGCAGCGGGAAGGAATATTTGGTTTCCATTCTTTGCTGTAACCTTAAAACCAGTGACATCATTCACTGTCACCCATTCCCAAGTACAACCGTCAATGAGTTCCTGCTGTTCCTGTGCCGTAGGCATTCTCCACGCTCCACCCAAAACAGCGTGTGCGGCATCGTTTTCCAAACGGAGTTTCATGCAGGGGATGCTGTCGTCCATGAACAGAGGTTCGTCATCATATTCTTCGAGTGCCAACGTAGGCTTTGCTGCTGAAGAGAAAGTGGGAACATAATAATCGTAGGTTTCCCATGTGAAATTGTCTTTCGTCTCCGTTTCACCCCATGCATAGTAGTCTCCCCAATCTTCGGGATGTTCTGCACCGAGATTGCATGCTGCCCATTTCACGGAAAGCCCCATGTCAACCGCCTCCATCGCAGATGCTTCTTCAAAGACGATGCGGTCTATACGATTGACATCGAGCACAAGCACGCTGTCTCCCATATATACCGTCATCGTCTGTGCCATTCCCACCCTTGCGACAAGGCAGAAAAGGGTCATCATGCAGAAGCGAATGAGGCGTTGGCCTTTTGTCATCTTGATATCCATAGGATCGTCATATCTTAATTTCGCGGGCAAATATACTTATTTTTTTTCATTCCACTCCTATTATGTAATAAGAAACTGCATCAACGCTTTACGAGACCGAGGATATTGTCACGGCAGATTTTGCTGACGGTCTCGGGCTTCAGGAGGTCAAGGAGTTTGTAGTATTTCACAACTTCATCGGGATAGGTCTTCCAATGGCCGACCTTATCCGTTCCAATCATGATGCGGTCAGGGAATTCTTCAATGAAATCTACCCAATCCTGCATTTTGTCGCCATCGTAGTAGTTGGAAGGGAAGGCATCGAGGAAATAATAATCGTACACCACCCATGAGATGTCAATCCAAAGATTCGGGTTCTCTCTCAGCAATCGGGCTGCAGTTTTGATCAATCCTCTAACCTCAATGCGACGTGATATTCCCACATGAGCCCAGATGATGTGGCACTGGCGATTGTGGGCCAACGCTTCTTCCAGTTCGTGGACATAAAGATAGTTGTCGTCTGTCTTTTCATCCGTGTTGACCGTTACCTGAGCAGAAACATTGTGATGGACAATAACAGGAAGATTTTCACGCGCTGCAAGGTCGAAAACACGTTTGAAAGCCTCGCTGTTTACATGTGGAGCTTCACCGTAGGTCAGTGCCGTCAGGTCGTCATGGCGACTCATCAACTCGCCAATGCCGCACCAGAAGTTGGGATAGCGTTTCAAAAGACGTTCTATCTGGTCGGCCGCAAAACGGTCAGCCATATTGACACCGCAGCAGAAGGGGAAGAAGCGGTCTCTGATCTCCTTGGGTTGTGCTATGAGTTCTTCGGCAACAATATGATCTACCGCCGAATAGTAATAGCAACGGCTGTCGTTACTGAGATAGTATGTAGGGGCAGAAGGCATGGTCTCGTCCCACATCTTCGCCATTGGCAAACCGAAAATAACAGCCTTTGCTACTCCACTCTTGTCCATGGCCTTGCACAATGCAGGGAAACCATCTGTTTTTGCCAGGAAATCGGTATAGTGCAGATGTGAATCAACGATAGTGTATCTGCTGTCGAGTTCCACACCGGGGTCTTTAATCTCGATGTTTTCATCAGCTTCATTGACAGGAGTGACCTTATGGCCTTCAATGGGCAAAGGTTTCTTCTTGTTATCGCTGGCAAAAACTTCAAAATTCGGTAATGAAACTGCTGCCGCTGCTGCCGCACCAATTTTCAGAAAACTTCTGCGAGAAATATCTTTCATTGCTGAACTATTATGATTTGTCCTTTATTTGATCATTTTCTTGCCATTGGTAACCACGACGCCAGCATAGTTCTCGGTTGCAGGATAACCATTGATTGTGTATGACTGGTTGGAATTGTTGCTGGCCTCTTTCTTCGTTTCTGCAATCTTGGTCGGATTGTTGAATTCTTCCTTTGCTTTTCTGAAATACTCCTGCCATTGGGGTTCTATGATGATGCGTGCATAAGCAGCACTTGCACACAAACGCGCTGCCTCAACGTCACTCTGATAGTGGTAACCAACAATGACACGGCTCTGTCCCATTTCGTATCCAGTCTGGAGAATCTCATTCTGGTGTTCGGGGTCGATGCCTACAAGTGCCAGTGCCAGAGACCATGCACGAATCGTGTGTCCAGATGGGTATGAATGATAAATATCAGCAGGATCTTCATCACCAGGTACTCCAGAATCTTCCTTGAACTGGCTATATGGACGCTGACGTTGGAACTTATCCTTTGCATTCTGGATACAGAGGCGTGCCGTTGTGAATGTAACGGTGATGTAGTCTGCCAATGCGGGATAGGTTTCGGGGGTAAGTTCACGTCCCATTGCCTCGCCGAAACGTTTCATATAAAAATCGACTGTCAACTGTGCATCGTCAACGGCCACTTTGCCTCTTTCCGTTCCTCTAATCTCTTTGCCATTCTGGTACTGGACAAAGTCATTGTAATATAATGGAGAGGTGAGGGTTGGTGGTGCAGGCAAGAGTAATTCTGCTGCAGGCAAATCTTGTGCTGTTAAGATTGGGCCGACAACATTTTCCGTTTGTGCCATGGCAAACACGGTTGCCAGACATGATACGACGATTGTAAAGAATTTCTTTTTCATGATTTATTATTTATTGATATTCCTAATGACAATTAGCATTTTCCGAAAAGCTCACACTCTCGGGCCATTCAGTTACGGAACTTAAGCCTGAAAAGTCGTGTTTTCAAAATTTTCTGCAAATGTAATCATTTTCTCTCGAATGAAGGCAGAAACGGTAAGAAATATTCAGAAAACTGCGAAAATTTTCAAAAATGGAAGAAGTTTATCCCATTAACTATCGTTAAGATTATTAACATAGCGCTTTTAGGCCATTCCAGATAATTTTAGTAACTTCATGTTACGTAGCATTATTTTGGTCGGTTTATAATGCTGTAGAAACGCTCTGCCGGGTAGTTTTTTTCTCTCTGCGCAGAGCGTAAAAATTGCCTCCGCGTTCGGTTTATTTAGGTCCGTTGTAGTTCAAGATACAACTTTAACATTTGGAAGCAAGATAGTTGCTGAACGGATAATTTGCTTTTGGTGTTCTCTATTGCAGATCATAAAGATGATTATCAAATGGGAATGAAAATTTTGACTTCAAATCATCCCTTTAATCAGATAGAAAACTACAGGCACAAGCAACGAGGGAAGGAGATTCACCGTCTTACAGTCCTTGATGCCAAGGATAGCCAAGCCCGAAGAGACGATGAGTACACCACCGACGATGCTCAACTCACAGCGCATGGGCTCGGGCATGGCATCGCCAAAGAAATAGGCAATAGCGTAGAACATGCCTTGCCAACAGAAAAGAACGGGGGCTGCAAGGAGCATAATCCATCCGTAGGAGGCGGCAAGAACGGCAGAAGTTACGAGGTCGAGCGTGGCATTGGTGTAAAGATAGGTGTTGGCGGGATCACCGAAGGACCAGCCTTGGGAGGGGGATAAGGCAGATAGCACAGGACCGACAATGCTGAATGTTCCGATGCAATACAATAATAGCCCCGTTACCAAACCGTTCAAGCGATTATTGCCCTTGTTCTGATCATCAGCAGAATCATTATTGTGAGACTTTGCATTCAGTTTTGAGTTCAAACGGTCAATACGCCCCGACAAATCGAGTTTCGTGCCGATAACGCCTCCAATAGCAAGACTGAGGATGAACATCACAGGATATTCACTTTTGGCCATGTTGGGAAGCGCTGCATTCATACCAAGAACCAGACAGGCAAGCCCGAGAGCGTCAAAGAGCACTTTCTTATAGCCGTCTCCAATGCCACTGCGGACGATGGCGCCGAATGCTCCTCCTATGAGAATGGTACATGTGTTTACTATTGTTCCAAGCATAACGATTATTAAGATAGAAAATGGGTGAATTCAAATTATTTTTTCTTAAACTGGGAAGGTGACATACCCGTTTTCCTACGGAAGAAACGGGTGAAGTGATTACTATAACTGAAACCGAGTAGTTCAGCAACTTCACTCACTGAGAGGTTTCTCTCTCCCATAAGGTATTTTGCCCTCTCTACAATCTTTCCCTGAATATATTCCTGGGCAGTGATATGCAGTTGGCGCTTGACCATGTCACCGAAGTAATTGCTTGACAAATGGAATTGGCTTGAACACCACGCAACGGTGGGCTGGCCATAGCGGCGGGTCATATCAGGGGATGATAGATAACCGTCCAACATAGAATCCAGTTTAGCAAGCATATCAGAGTTCTTCAGTTTGCGCGTATCAAACTGACGGTCATAGTAGCGGCGGCAGTAACTCAGCAACTGTCCCATTCCAAGACGAAGCATATGCCCCGTAAATTCATCATTCGGTGCATGTAGTTCGGAATTGATATTCTGGTAGCAGTTCATGATCACGCGCTTCTCCGGTTCAGTCAGCTCCAAAGCCTCCATAACCTCGTAGTCAAAATAGTTGAACATATAGAAGTCGCGGCCAAGTCCAGTATTCTCTATCATCTCTGGGCGAAAGACAAGCATCCAGCCACTGGGCCGAACACCAGGCGTGAGTTGCATCTTCACAACATCTCCCGGCTTCATAGTAAATATGGTACCCGCGCGATAGTGCATGCTTTGTCCGCGAAGAATCAATTCGCCAAAATCAGCATCCATCAGCACGACGCAGTACATGCCAAAATCTGTTGGCTGGAATAAAGACAGGTCCGCCTTGGAAAGGTCGGCAACACTGACCAACGGATGCAGACTCGACTGATGGAAATACAGGTTATATTGGTCTATATTCTCCACCGAAACAACCTTGATATCTGTTTCCATTACTAATAAAATCGTATTTTAGGTATGTAATTTGGGTACAAAATTAAAAACAATTGCCGTACAAACAAAGATTTTGGTATATTATTTTGGTAGTTTGTATTATAAAAGGTAATTTTGGTATGAATATCAGTAATCCTGATACCATACGGGATGGAAAAACTTATTACTTTTGCACCGCTTTCATGCTAAGGCGAGGCAATTGTTAACTAAACGAAATTCAAAACACATATTATTTATGGCAGTTAAATTTTACCAGAGCGAGAACCAGGTGCCATTGGAAATGCACAAGGTCAGAATGATTCAGAAGCTTTCATTGCTTCCAGTTGAAGAACGATTAAGAGCCATTCAAGAGGCTGGCAACAACACCTTCTTGTTGCAGAACAAGGATGTGTATCTGGATATGCTCACAGACTCAGGCGTGAACTGTATGTCCGACAATCAGTTTGCAGCTTCTTTCCAGGCTGACGATTCATACGCTGGTTCAGCAACATTCCTTCGTGTTAAGAAGGCCATCAAGGATGTCTTCGGCTGCGACTATGTACTCCCTGCTCACCAAGGTCGAGCCTGCGAGAATATTCTTGCTGAGGCTTACTGTGGCCCTGGTAAGGTGGCCATCATGAACTTCCACTTCACCACGACAAAGGCTCACGCAACTCGCTTAGGTTCTACAGTAGAAGAATTGATCCAGAAGAAGGGTCTTATTCCTCAAAGTGACAATCCTTTCAAGGGTGATTATGACTTGAAACTTCTGAAGAAGCGCATTGACGAAATTGGTCCTGAGAACGTGGCATATGTGCGTGTTGAGGCAGGTACCAACCTGATTGGCGGTCAGCCGGTATCCTTGGAGAATATGCTCGCTGTTACAGACGTCTGCCATAACAAGGGCGTAAAGTCCGTTCTCGATGCTTCTCTGCTGCAGGATAACATCTACTTCATGAAGACCCGCGAGGCTCGTTGTAAGTATATGGA
This sequence comes from Prevotellaceae bacterium UBA1746, assembly GCA_002314875.1. Taxonomy (GTDB): domain Bacteria; phylum Bacteroidota; class Bacteroidia; order Bacteroidales; family Bacteroidaceae; genus Alloprevotella. The sequence goes on along the minus strand of DCHS01000045.1, from coordinate 58,881 downwards.
GGTTGGCGAAATCTACAAGTTACTGGCTGATCATTTTGACATCATCTATTTCTCTGCTCGTAAACTTTCCTTCTCAAAGGGTGGTATCATCTGTTCAAAGGACGAAAAGTGGTACAAGGACATGCAGGTATATGTTCCTCTCTACGAAGGCTTCTTGACATACGGTGGTATGGATGTACGCACCATGGAGTCATTAGCGGTAGGTTTGTACGAATCTTTGGATATGGAGTACATCTCACAGGGGCCCGAATTCATCAACTATCTGGCCCGAGAACTGGATGCATACGGTGTTCCCGTCATCCTTCCTCCTGGTGGTCTGGGCTGTCACCTCAACGCTGGTGCCTTTGTTCCTGACATGCCCCACAACCAATATCCTGCAGCCGCTGTCGGCTGTGCCCTCTATATTGCCGGCGGTATCCGTGGTATGGAGCGTGGTACTGTTTCCGAGCAGCGTGAGCCCGATGGCAGTGAGCGTTATGCCGAACTGGAACTTCAGCGTCTTGCTGTTCCACGTCGTGTTTATACCTTGTCTCAGCTCAAGTATGTTGCTGACCGTGTAAAGTGGCTTTGGGACAACCGCAGCCTCATTGGTGGTCTGCAGTGGACCGAAGAACCTCCTGTTCTCCGCTTCTTCTTCGGCCGCATGAAGGAAATAGGCTACTGGCAGGAACAACTTGCTGACAAGTTCCGTGAGGACTTTGGCGACAGCTTGTAAGAGATTATAAGGTTTATTGGGTTTATAAGGTTTATACACCATATCATTCCCCCCATGGCATAAAGCGATTTTCGTTTTGTGCCATGGGGTTTTTATAGTAGTTGGTGGTTTTTTACAAGTTTTTTCCAAATAAAAAACAGAATATGCTCCGCAAGCAACAAAAATACTGTATATTTGCACCCTAAACCTAAGAACCATGTATGAACGACTGATAAAAATCAAGCAATTCTTCTGTGAAGACATCTGGCGCTTTGAGGTTTCCGATGCAAAAGGACATTGGTTAAAAAAACTCGAAGCATGGCTGAAGACGGTCATGATTTCCGCAAGAATTATCTTGCAAAAAGATATGCTCTCCCTTCATCTTCCAGCGCTGACATTCTCCACCCTGATGGCGACGGTTCCTTTGCTGGCCATGATGTTCGTCATCGCCCGCGGTTTCGGCTATGACGCTATGGTGGAAGCATGGGTGGGAGAGGTTTTCAAAGCACAGCCTGAAGTGTCAAAGACTTTGGTGAATTTTGTTCAGAACTACCTCGGCAACACGAAGAGTAACTACATTCTCAGCGTGGGTCTGATTATGATGTTCTATACCTTGTATGCCCTTTTGAACAAAATCGAAAAAGTCTTCAATACCATTTGGCATGCGCAGGAACGAACATGGAGAAGAACATTTATAGAATATCCTGCGATTCTCATCTCCTTTGCGCTGATGATTGGCGTTTCATCCTTCGTCAATGTCATGGCCATGCAGATTGCTGACGGCGTTGACAGGTATATGGGCTGGGGCGCAAAAGCAACAATGATGCTGCAACCTATCGCCATCATTCCTACTGCGGTATTCTTCTCATTACTTTTCTGCTTTATCCCTAATGCCCATGTAAAGGTAAGAAGCACCATCATTCCTGGACTTCTCTCGGGAACACTGATGGTCTTCCTGCAATACTACTACATTTTGGCGCAGGTATGGTTGTCAAGTTACAACATCATCTACGGATCGTTTGCTGCACTGCCTTTGTTCTTACTCTGGCTGCAATGTTCATGGGGAATCTGCCTCTTCGGTGAAGTACTGTCCTACACCATCCAGAATTTGCATCATTACGATAGTAATGTGGAATATGAGAAATTAGACCATAGCAACAAGACAAAGGTATGCGCTGTTGTACTCAGCGAAATCTGCAAACAGTTCAAGGAAGGAGGAACTGCCTATTCTCCTCGCGAATTGCAGCAAAAAACCGCTCTACCCCAGCAACTGGTAAATGCCGCCCTTGAAAGCTTGTTGGAAGCCCATCTCATATCAGAGTTGAAAGGGAAGGGCTATGGTGAGCGAGAAGAGAAGGCACGGTTCTGCCCGATAGAGAACATCCGTCATCTGACATACGGAACCCTCGTTGAACGTCTGGAAGGAGTTGGTAAACAACTTGATGACAACGCATTCGCCAAGTCAAATGTTGATTGGGAAACAATCGAGAAAGCGCATACAGCATACATTAATGCCAGCAAGGCGATTGGTCTTAGCGAATAAGAAAGTCTCTTTTGAAATTGGATTTAGAGCGTAATGCGGGACCCATAAAATACGGCCATAGACATCAGCGTGTCTATGGCCTTTATTATAATAGAAATGAAAATGCTTAGAACTTTATTTTTCGGGTTGTTCCATTCTTGAACTTCAAGATATTGATACCCGGTTGCAACTGGCTGCGACGAACACCACGGATGTCAAAGATGGCCACAATTTCTTCTTGCGGCAACGCATCTGCAATCATTTCTATGCCTGCTGCTTCCTCAAGAACTACGCTCGCTTTCACCGTTGCCGTCTCAGGCACTTCTAAGGTGTAGGTTGTTCCAGGAACGAAACTCTGCGTCACTACCCCATTGGCTGTAACCGTCATGATGTCAAAGCCTGCAATCTGTTTCGTTTCGTCGGTAGTTTCCGCAGTTAGTCTCATTTCATGGCCTGCAAAGAATTTTCCGCGATAGATATTTTCGGGCAATGCGAACTCGTTCAGCTCGCATTTCATATTCTCCCTGTCTTCTGGAGAAACATCAACATTGACCAATACCTGCACCATCGGACCCAGACTGAAGTACTCCTGCATGTGCTGGTAGAAGAAGGTTGTGCGGTTCTTCATCCAGTTCTGCGCCTTTGTGAGTTCATTGCTATAATTTGGCCACCATTTGTTGATAGGTTCGCGATGATAAGGATATTCGTATTTGATAGCCTCATACATCGGCTCCCACAATTCCCAAACGGCATCATAGTTCAGAATTGAACCCATGAAAATGGCCAAGCGGTCGATAAAGCGGTTCTTGAAAGTCTCGTCTTCCATCAAACGGCGGAAGAGACGGGTACCATCGTAGGTGTTCGCCCATGCGATGCTACTGTCATAGGAATTATCATAGAACCAGTTGAAATATTTATAGTTGTACTTACTATCGTACAAGCCCATGCCATATTCCGTATCCTTTGCAATGAAACGCCAACGACCGTCATCCGTACGCGGACGCCACATCATGAAATTATTGCCGGGGAAGTCCTGGTTATTGTAGTAGAAATTCATCGCCATAAAGTTGATGTATTCCTCCAAATCCATCCACTTGCTATACTCTTCCCAGGTATGGCCGTGCTCATTGTAGAAATTCTTGAAAGCGTTGAGATTGTCCCAAGTTCCTTCCTTGATATTATAGTTCTCAGCGATATCAACATCCTCGAGACCATCATAATTAGTGTAGATATTGAACTCATTGCCACGCTCGCGGAGATTGAGAATGCCCTTATAGACACCATTGATAAAAACAATTGTCGGACGATATGCCTGCCAGTCAAGATCTGCGTACTTGGAAACAGAACGCTGGATGATGGCATCGCGCATATAAAGATAGTCAAAGTCATTGCCCGCATTACGCAAGACAAAACTCTTGAAATCATTTTCGCCAGGACGCTGGTCAGGGAAGAATTCATACTTGAACTTCTTCTTTCCAAAGCGCTTGTTGGAGAAAAAGGCCAGAGACTTCAAGGAGCAGCCACGTGAAGCACCACCGCAGACACGCGCCTCGCAGAGCTGATTGAGCGCACTCTCTTGATCAGCGCCTTCGAAAAACTCAAAGTTCAACGGACGACGCCAATTGTACTGATAATTCTTAGTTCCTGAACTGCTGTAAGAACCATCTACATAAATACCGAATTTGTTATCGTAGAAATAACTGTTCTGGGTAACCAGAGAAACGACGGGCAACGTCACCTCGCGTGGGAAGAGAATATAAGAATGCGTTGTAGAACGACGTGACTGATAGCCATCGCAGAAGAGTTTCGCGCGGATAACTCTCGAATTTGTGCACTTGATCGGAGACTGATATAAACTGCTCGTTGATTTGGGTTCAGAACCGTCAATAGTATAGCGGATTACCGTTCCCGCAGGCGCATCTTCGGGAAGGGACAGCGTCACCGTATATGAGGTCGTATTCTCCATAACACGACCTTCAGGAGAGAACACAGGCTTTCCCAAAAGTTGGTCACAAAGTTGTCCGCAATTGCCAGTACCCGGAGTCGGTGTGACCTCAAAACCACACTGCGACGCACCATTTGTAATGCGACCATAGGCAATGTTCGGTGCCAGCATTTCGGGATAGTCAACGAGCGAATCGACTATATTTCCATCTTTGAAAAGATAGAGAGAACCGCCATCGGCATCAAGACGGAAATTGGTATGGCGACCGGTTGATTCCTTGTCACAATAAACCAAAACGAAGCCCTTTGCAGAAATCTGCAGACTGGAAAATTTCCAAGCTGTACTCGCATCAGGAGTATCGCCGAGAAGATAGTCCTTCAGATCCACCGTCTGGTCAGAGGAATTGTACAATTCCACCCACGAATCCGGAAATTCATTGCGATCATCGGTAATGTAGTCCACATTGGACTGCATTATCTCATTGATGACCAATTGAGCGCGGGCGGATGCACCAATGGCAAGAAATATAAAGAGAGAAATGATCTTTTTCACGTATTAATGTATTTAGAAAAGCAAAATTAGCACGAAGTTGCGAGAACACCAAATAATCTTTCAAAAAACTAACTCCTATAATATATATAGGCAAGATAATGGCAAAAAAAGTGCGCCCCCAACGATTGAGAACGCACAATTTTCATTTATGGTGTTATTCGCTTAGCGATAACAGAAGATCATTTTTCAAGAACGCGGTTTGCCTGAATTTCTACCTGACGAAGTGTTGAAGGATTATCAGCGTCGGTGAGACGACTGATGATTTCAGTGATGGTGCCGATGGTGGGAACTACCTTCTGGTCGTAGAAAATCGCTACACTGTAAATATATGCAGAGTTCGTTGAACCCACTGCAGTAATTGTAAGATCACCTGAACGTGTTTCAGCGGGTACATATTCATAAGTGCGCAGTACAGTACCGTTTTCAGAAGGAGCAACAATGTTATAATTATTAACTGCCTCATTGCCAACACTCAGCGTAACAGTAGCCTCACCTGAGTCCTTGTTGGTACAATAGGTTACAACTACCTTCTCGATGCCACCATAAACATCAGGACTTGTAGCACCAGCGGTATTGCCTGAAGTAATCTGTACACCCTGCTTGTTTGTATACATCAAACCAGAGCCATTAGAATACCAGTTCTCACCAGCAGTCTTCCAGTCATTCGTAGTGAAGACATTGTAGGAAGCATAGGGATAAACATGGAGCGTGCAACTTGATTCTGCAGCAGCAAATGATGCGCTTTCAGGAACGGAAGCAGTGATCGTTACAGTACCTGCAGCCTTCAAGGTAATTACACCAGATTCATCAACAGTAGCAACTGAAGCGTCAGAAGTAGTATAGGTAACCTTTTCGGTTGAATTGGTAGTAAAGGTGGGAATTGCGTTTTCACCACAAGTAACATTTACACCAACTTCAGCTTCTTCAGCACTCCAAGTCATTAGAGGAACTTCCATACCATCCTTAGCGGTGTAAACAGTGAGTACAATGTTGTCGATACGAGCGTTATCGGTGGAAGTGTTGGAGAAGAGCAAATCGAAATAAGCAGCAGTACCTTCGGCATTGGTGATATAGCAAGTAGCATCCTTGTCATTGAAAGTGATTTCATCGAAGGTAATACCTGTTGTCGTAGAAGAAAGAGCAATGGAAGTCTTGTTGGACTTGAAGGTCAACTTCATCTTCTTAGCATAACCAGTAGGAATTGATGCAATACACCATTCACCATTTACGCTACTCGTCTTTTTAGCAAGGAGAAGTTCGGGTGCAGTACCACCTGCCAAGGTTGCATTATAGAGCTTTGTTGCATCATAATTCTGGGTATAAGTTACCTTCTGACCATCGAAGACAACGGTACCACTGAACTTATAGTCACTGGCTTTTGCAGTTCCACCATTGGTCCAATCTTCAGACCAAAGCACATCGCCTGTGGCTGCAGTCGCAGATGAGGTCTTTACAACATTAAGGGTATAGCTTGCAGATGCTTCTTCATAATCATCAGTAGCTGCTGTAGTAGCTGTAATTACAGTAGTACCAGGAGCAACGAGGGTAATAACACCAGTTGTTGCGTTAATGGTAGCAACTTCAGTCTTTGAAGAAGAATAGGTAACAGCGCCATCGGAGTTTGTGGTGAAGGTAGGATAAGTACCAACCTGACCCATCGTAGCAGTTGCAACGGTCAATGACCAAGTATTGGTAGGAGTTTTCTTGCCTGAACCACCGGAGGTAGATTCAATGACATCGTCAGCTTCCCAAACACCGAGACAGTTTGTTGTACCATAAAGATATGGATAACCAACAACTGTCACACCGCTCTGTGCTGTAGCCAAAAGTGTACTTTCCAAATTACCGCTTACTCTTTCATAGACACTAATCTTATTCGTACTTTGAGCAATAGTTGCATAGCGAGAAGAAAGAACAGAGGTTACGGTTGCGTCAACAATGCGAATGCGCATGCTTTCGTAATGAGCAAGATTAGCGTTAAGTTCTGCAATCGTCAATTCTGTACAAGGAACGGCAGCGCCTGTAGTCTTGGTAACATCAGTGAAATCGAAGTTCTTGAAGAGTTGAAACAAACCATTATTGATGTATCCAGCACACTTCATGTCACCATTCAATTTCAAGCCTGCAGCGGTCAAAGCATTCTTAACGCCATCACTACTATTATAAATCAAGATACCTGCGGTTGCGTCCTGAATGAAATAGTTAGAACCATTGATATAGGTAATAACAGCATCGTTCAAAGTGATGTACATATCAAACGCATCAGCTTTGGCGGTTGCAGTAATGGCAGCCTTTGCAGCTGCGATATTAGCATAAACAGGAACAATGGTATATGTTGCAGTAACAACATTACTCCAAGTATCACCGTCCTTAGCCGCTGCCTTCAAAGTTGCAGATTCTGCAATGGCAATCGCTGCAGAATACAACTGAGCGGTAGTAGATGTCGTAGGATCAGTACCATCGAGGGTATAATAAATAGACTTACCATCAGCCTGAGTAATGGTTACATTCTGAGCACCCTTATAAGAACCACCTGCAAGAGCAATTGTAGGAGCAGTAACAGCAACAGCTACTTCTGTTGCAGAAACGGGATAAATCTGACTTGCTTTGAAATAGTTGTAAACACCCGTTACATCATAACTCTTACCAGAGACAAGTGAAACCGACTTAGCAAGACCATCACGATAAGCAATTGTATTACCACCATTTGAGAAATTCGTACCATCATAAGCAACATCCTTAAGAGTAATGTACATACCTTCATTGACAACAGAAAGATCTGCAATAGCCTTTACCTGAGGAGTCAAAGTGCCAGAGGTAATCGTCAAGCCAGTAGAACTATAGTTGGTTATTTCGCAAGCACCATTATAGAGCTGAGATGAAGCTTCAAGTGTACCATTGATTATCTGGCCTTCAGAAAGACCATGACCATCAGTATAAATTAAGCAGCCATAAGTACCATCGTTGATGTATGCATTTTTACCATTAACACCTGTTACCTGAACATTATTCAAAGTAACCTTCATCGGTACTTCTGTGGCAGTGGTTCCCGCCTGAAGAGCCTGGATGTTGGCATAAGCATTACCTACTGTTAATTCATAAGTTGCAGAACTGCTGGTATATGCTGTAGTTCCTTCGAAACTTGCAGTAATCGTTGTCTTACCAGTAGCTACCAAAGTAATCGCGCCAGTGGTAGCATTTACAGTTGCAACTGCAGTATTAGAACTTGAATAGGTAGGTTGCAAATTATTACCACCAGAAACAGTAGCAACAGGAGATGTAAAGCTTTCGCCAAAATATGCTCTATAAGCAGCTTGAGGGAAAGTAGTTGTTGTGAGAGTCTGACCAGCAGCTACTTGTTTTTCTCTGTAGAATGTAACGCTTGATAGAAACACATACTTACTATTAGTCGTACTGTTGGTAACGTTCCAAGTGATTCTATAAAAACGGCCAGTCCAATCAGCATCTGAAGGACGTGTGAAAGTAGCAGTAGTAGCAGAGGCAAATGTTCCGCTCATACTACTGATATCACCTTCAGCACCGGCAGCCGCCAATGCAGCCGTAGAATAAACATCAAGTTTGAAACTATTAACTGTTATATTGGAAACACCATGTGCAACCTCTATCTTCGTGATATTATCAGTCAAAGCAGTTTTAGAATAGATGTAGCGGTCAACACCACTGATTGACTTACCACCAATACGCCATCCGTTATCTATATTTTGATTGCCAGGAGCCTTCCATCCAATACCATTTACGGTTACATCATTGTATGTAGCATACGCATTATTTGAACCCTTGGGACAATCCATCGTATAAGTAACTTCATCGATCGCCCACGTATTTCCTACGCAGCAGAATGCCATAACGAGCATTAATAGCCATGCTCTAAAAGATTTCATTTTTTGTAACATATCTTTTTGTTTTTAATTATTCTGAAATAACGAGGGTATATGACTCTGAAGATGCATCGTAAGAGTCGGTCTCTGCAGTTGTGGCAGTAATCGTAACGGTTCCTGCAGCCTTAAGAGTAACAACACCGGTTTGTGCGTCAACTTCTGCCACTGCGGGATTGCTGGAAGCGTAAGTGATAGCACCGTCGGAGTCAGTTGTCATCTGCATGCCAGTAAAGTTACTGTTCAACTTCACATTGAAAGTATAGGCAAATTCGGGAACTGATGCCTCGGGGTCAGGTGTTTCGCCACCTCCTGTACCAGGATCGGGATCAACTGTACCTCCATTCTTGTATTCATCGCTATAGGAGCTGACAGCCTTTGAAAGTGTAAAAGTCTCAGAAGTCTTGTTACCCCAGATGTATTCAACCAACTCGGGATAGTCAACGAAAGGATTACGATTGCCTTGAACCTTTTCAACAGCATTGTTGCGGTCGCGTTCCTTATCACTGATAGGGTCTTGACGGTGCCACTTTAGCAAAAGTTCCAAAGCCCAGGGCTTAATGGTCGTATATTTGTTAGAGCTGGTGAACATATAGTTGTACTGGCTCTCCCAAGTGATTTCGCCTTCATAAGCACATACCATATAAAAATAAGCACGAGCGATGTCACCTTTGTAAACATCTGCAGGTTCAAACAAATTTGTAGAACCGCCGTATGTACTTGAATTGGTAACCTTCCAAACATGTGAAGCATTCTGATAGCAAGGAGTACCAACAGCATGTCGATGGGTATCTGCTGTCATGTATGTCTTGTTGCTCGTGTTCTTCTTGGTTTCTGTAGGCCAAGTCAAAGTCATACCAATTCCATACTCTCCCAAAGCATAGTTTCCCTTGGCATTGTTTGCTGCTCCATCACCAGGATAAAGATTGAAAAGGTCAGTGTAAGCGACAGCATTGCCCGTTTTACCACCCCACCAGCTATTGGGAACAAGGTGCTCGCGGTTGAAGCCACTTGTTTGTGTGTGGTCATTATCGCTATAGAACTTCGGGAACTGGCTTATCCAAGCATACATATCGTAAACAAGATCAGTCTTACCGCCAGTATAACTTGAAGGAATAGAGTCCTTGGGTGCTACATCCGTAGATTTGAAAGCCGTCCACAAATCATCAAAGTCCAAAGACGTATGGGTATAAACAATGTTTTTCAACGCCAATTCGAGCGTCTGGCCATTTTTACCATCCAGAGTCGAAGCGGTATAATAAGTAGATTTAGGTTGAGCAAACATCTTTCCGCCTAACATAGTAAGAAGCAGGAAAAGACAAATTTTCAGTTGATTTTGATGCATAAAAGATTAAGATGTGTTTTTTAATTTTCGGTTTGCAAAATTAGCAACAAAATCTCATTCTTACACTATGTGTAATGGATTTTGTTACAAATATTTCACATTTGCATCATAATTTGCTTTTTTTCAGCAAGCAAAAGACCCTAAACTGCTTAGTCCCAACTCGCAAACAACATTAATAACCACTAACATTGTTCATATTTCTCGACATCCTCTTTGCCAGTTCAAAAATAACTGCTACTTTTGCTAATGAAATTATTAACACAACCGCTATGAAAGTCATCAACCTTGGAGCCAAGAACTCCGTTCTCAACAAGTACATGTCAGAACTCCGCGATTCTTCCATTCAGCAGGATCGCCTTCGTTTCCGCCAGAACATCGTTCGTATCGGCCACGTTGAAGCCTACGAAGCCAGCAAACTATTAGATTATTCTCCCAAAACCATCAATACGCCTTTGGCACCTTGCGAAATGCAAACCTTTGACGATGACATCGTTATCGGTACAGTGTTCCGCGCTGGTCTTCCTCTTCATCAAGGTTTTCTTGATGTCTTTGACCGTGCTGGCAATGCCTTTGTTTCCGCCTATCGCTATTACCTTGACAAAGAATGCACAAAAGTCGGTGTGAAGATTGAATATATGGCAACGCCCTCTCTCGAAGACAAGACGCTGATGCTCGTTGACCCCATGCTTGCTACCGGTGAAAGCATGGAGTTGGCGTACAAAGCCTTTATAACGAAAGGAAAGCCCAAGCGCCTCATCATGGCTTGCGTCATTGCATGCAAACAGGGTGTCGATCATCTCCGTCGTTGTTTCCCCGACGATGATGTTGTGCTTATCTGCGGCAATATCGATCCCATCCTCAACGACCACAAATACATCGTTCCTGGTCTCGGCGATGCCGGTGACCTCATGTACGGCGATAAATTATAAGTCCAACCACCATCCGTTCCGGTGTAATTACTATACAACAGACTCTTTCACTGTAGCCACTTTCCAATAGTCCGTTCCGGTGTGAGGGCTTTTGCCCGAAAAGAAATTGGGTCCTCCGTCTGTGGAGGACCCAATTTCGTATCAGTAATTCTTCTTTTTCAGGAACTTCATGATGATCGTTCCCATCTTCAAGTTGTGCCAGATATGGGAACCATGGTCAGCACCGGGAACAATGCAGAGCTCGCCGTTCGGGATGTTCTCCGCAATCATTCGGGTATGGCTCTCAAGGATAAGATCATGTTCACCCGCGCAAATCAGCGTGGGACAAGTGATACTCTGCATATCCTCCTTAGTCATATTAGGCTCTTTATACATCATCTCCACAAGGGGAGGACGCTTTGTCGTGTCATTGCCAAAGATTTCATGGAAGAGTTTTTCATCAATGGCATTGTCGGGAGTGATATTTGCGCCACTGGTAATGATAACGCCACAAGTTTGGGGATGCATCACCTCCATCTGCAAAGCGATATTTCCACCATCGCTCCAACCGAAGACAGCAGGCTGATGAAGTTTTAACAGATTGATAAACTGATATGTATCCTCTGCCATGTCTTTGTAATGATATTCCTTCAAAGCCAGGTTTGCACCCTGACCACGAGAGTCAAGGGCATAGACGCAATAGCCTTTCTGCGCTAACTGGCGATGGGTGGTTTCCAGATCAGAATGACTACCACCGTTGCCATGTAGCAAAACGACAGGCTTACCATGCACTCTGCCTTCAACGGCATAGAAGAGTTTCTGGCCATTGACTTCCGCCGTAGCCGTATAACTCAAATAACTACTCTTGCAGCTGAACATTCCCAAGAGTGCTACCATCATTAGCAATAATGTACTTTTCTTCATAGTATCATTGTTTAGGTTTGCAAAGGTAATCATTATTTTTTACATACAAAAATAATTGCAGAAGTTCTTTCAAAAACCTCTGCAATTATTAATATTCAGTTGTCCGTTCTGGTGTTGAGGGCTTTTGCCCGAAAAAGTTGAGCGTTGAGAACTTCAGCCCGAAAGTCTAGTCAAAAAGCTTGCCGTCGCCGTTGGAATCGAGAGTGTGGGCAAGTTTGTCAATGTTGAGTGAGCGAGCAGAAGCATCCACGATATCCTTGTACACACCACCCTTCTTATATAGTTCGTCAGGTTCACCAGACTGTTCAACTCGGCCATCTTTGAGCGCATAGACAATATCGCTGTCAATGATCTGCGAGATACTATGAGAAATGATAATGACCGTTCGGTCGCGTTTGATGGCATCAATGCTTGCCTTAATCTGTTCTGTTGCAATCGCATCGAGACTTGCTGTCGGTTCATCCAAGAATATAATCGGCGGATTCTTGAGGAACATACGCGCAATGGCGATACGCTGCTGCTGGCCACCGGAAAGTGCCGTTGCACGGGATTTCAAACCATCAGGCAATTTCGATACCTGTTCGTAGATATAGGCCTTCTTAGCAGCCTCGATGACTTCCTCATCGGTGGCATCGGGCTTTCCATAACGGATATTTTCCTCAATAGTACCCTCAAAAATATGGTTCTTCTGGAGTACAAGACCGATATTATCACGTAGGAATTGGGTGTCGTAGTCCTTCAAATCAACACCGTCAAGGGTAATACGGCCACAATCAGGAGTATAGAACTTATCGAGCAAATTGACGATCGTCGACTTACCTGCTCCGGAAAGACCGACGAAAGCCGTCACGTGACCACAACCTATACTCATATTAATATTATGTAAGGCCTTCGTGCCATTCGGGTAGGTAAAGTCAACGCCTTCAATGACAAATTCTCCTTTGACCTTTTCTGGACGATAGGTTCCTGAAGCTTCGGTTTCACCTTCGGCTTCCAGAATATCAAAGAACCCTTCCGCGTAAATCAGCGCGTCGTTCAACGAGTCAAAGATACGCTGTAGCTGGGTAATAGGAGCAGTGACATTGGCAAAAAGCATCACGTGATACATAATCTTACCAATCGTCATGCCAGGATACTGAATGAGCACCAGATACGCAGTAAGAATAATGATCAACACTGTACCCGTCTGTTGCACAAAACTTTTCACACCGTCAAAATAGAACGAAGTTTTGCGTACGAGCATTTGGTTATCGGTAAACTTTGTCTGCAAGTCCCACTGCTTCTCGCTTTCAATAGACTGGCGGTTGAAGGACTTAATAACCGACATCGATTCGATAATACTGACAATACCGTTGGACTTCTGCTCACGATAACTTCGCATGTTCTGGCGCCAACCCTTCAATTTACGAGCCTGACGAATGGTAATCCAGATATATATCGGAACAATAAAAGTCGCCGTCAAACCGACATAGACATTGGCGGCATACATCAAAATCAACGCCAAGACAGCGCTGGTAAAGAGTGGCAGCAAGTCGATGAATAAACTTTGCACCGTAGAGGAAAGACTGCCGACACCCTGGTCAATACGGGTCTGCAATTTTCCCGTTTCATTACCATTTTGGCTGAAAAAAGCCATGCGATAACTAAGGATGCGGTCAACAACTGCCTGAGAAAGATCTTTGCTGACGAGTATTCGCATACGCTCGCCAAAGTAATTCTGCGCAAATTTGATGCCCGCTGCCAGAATTTCCTTTCCCAGCAAGATAATGCTGATAATCATCAGGATATTGGCCGCATATTTCCACGCAAAACCTTCTGGTTTCACGAGTTCATTAATCGCATCAACAGTACGATCGAGAACAACGGCATTGACCTGGGCGATAGTTGAACCAATCAAGGTCAAAATCAGCGTTGCCACTACGAGCCATTTGTAAGGTCGCACGTAAGGTGCAATTTTCTTCAGAAGTTGTATTAAGTTCATCAGTTTTCCTTTTTTTCTACGTCTTCAGGCTTTTTCTTCAATCCTTTCCACATGCCATACAGTGTTAGGACTCCAATCAAAACTTGGAGCCCTACCATAAAGAAAGCAGAGATTTCTATAAAAGATAGATTTTCAAACATTTTTTACATTTTTGCCAAAGCCAAAAGCAAATACAATGCCAAAATCTATAAGACATTAAATATCCACAACATCCATAGCGATAATGCTGATGTCCTTCTTGGGACGGTCACCACGCATGGTCTCTGTGTTCTGAATCTTTTCTACGATTTCGAGGCCAGCCTCAACTTCACCAAAGACGGTATATTGGCCATCAAGGAAAGGAGTACCACCTACTGTAGTGTAGGCCTCTGTCTGTTCTGAAGTAAAAGCAGGAATACCCAGTTCACGACTCTTTTTCCTTGCCTCTTCAACGAGTTGATCCTGGAGAACCATCAAACCTTCGCGGTCACGAGCACGGCGAAGATCCATGATTTCGGCCTTATGTTCCTGTACCAAAGCATTGAATACAGCCTGGTCCTGCTGCATAGCCATCTGCTTTTCCATCTGCTTCAGTTCCTGGGGCTTGTAGATCTTACCCCAAACGATGTAGAACTGGCTGCCGCTACTCTCGCGATTAGGATTCACTTCATCTCCCTGACGCGCAGCACTGAGCGCACCACGTTTATGGAAAAAAGCAGGAAGAATCTCTGCGGGAATGGTATAGCCAGGACCACCGACACCAAGCATCTTGTCACTGGGAGCGCCCTTACTATCAGGATCACCGCCCTGAATCATGAAGTCTTTGATGACACGATGGAAAAGTGTTCCGTCGTAAAAACTTTCGCGAGCAAGTTTAATGAAGTTCTCACGATGTTTCGGAGTTTCGTCATAGAGGCGAACAATAATCTCGCCTTCGCTTGTCTTTATAATTATTCTTGTTTGCATATTATATGAATTTCATTAGTCCATTCCGGTGTGATCGGCGTCAGTCGCGAAAAAAAAGGTCCGGTGTGAGCCGCGAACCTACATTCTTTCGTTTGCCCGGTTCCAAAGTTCTTCTGGAGCGTCCCAAACATAGGTGAGACATTCCTGACGCAATCTGTTCGAGAGCATGTTGATTTCCCAGGTTACATGGGCTTCAATCTCCTCGAAGAGAGGCATTGACGCTTCTTCTACCAAGGTAGAATCTTCGTCACAACAATGGCGTGAAAGACAGACTGCAATAATCTTCTCTGCATCCTCATCGCTGATGAAATGTTGCAAAAACAGTTCTTCTGACTTGCCACTGCTCATCAGCGCTGTGGCCTTTATTGTATATTCGTGTCCGTTCATGTTAATATCATTTTCGTGTGCAAAGTTACGGGGATTTTCTCGTTATAACAAATAATATGCCAAAAAAGTAAAAATAACACCTTTTTCTTGCTTTTCCCTAAATTACAATGTAACTTTGCAACCACAACTTGTTAATTCAAATCAAAAACTATATCAACTATGAAAAAGGTTCTGTTTCTTCTGGCAATGACAGCAAGTCTGGCAGGTCAGGCAAAGGATGTAAAGGTTACATCTCCTAACGGAAAGGTTACAATTAGCATCAACGATAATGGCGGAACGCTTTCTTATTCTGCATTCATAAACGGCAGAAGTCTTTTCACCCAACACGACCTTCAGGTTAAACTTGAAAACAAGACGCTCGGTGGAAATACCAAAATCAACGGAGTGAAAACACAACGTGTCAGCAACACCATCCATCCCATTGTTCCCATTAAGCAATCAACCATCGACGATATCTACACAGATGCTCTCCTCACGATGAAGGGCAACTACAAGGTGGAATTCCGCGTTTTCGATAATGCCGTTGCCTATCGTTTTGTCTTAGCAGAAAAAGACTCCATCAATATCGTCAATGAAACCTTTGACCTCCAGCCTACAGAGGAGATGAAGGTACACTATCAGCCTACCGATGACTGGGGAACAAGTTCTGAAAATCCTTACAAGCATTGCCTGCTGAAAGAGTGGAAAAATGACAAAGAAGACATGGCTGTTCTTCCGCTCGTTCTTTCATCAACCAAGGAAGATCTCCATTTGCTGATTTCCGAAAGTGACCTGCGCGACTATTCCGGCTTATATCTTTTTGGCAATGGCGAGAAGGATTGTCTCTCTGGCAATCTTGTTCCTTACTATAAAAACTGGGTAATAAGTGGTGACCGCGGAACTGATGTCAAGGAATATGCTTCCTATGCTGTTCGCACCGTTGGTAAGCGCGCTCTCCCCTGGCGCTATGTGGTTATCAGCGATTCCAAGGGAATCCTCGAACAGACGCTGACCCACCAGTTGGGTGGAAAGTGTGAACTTGACGACACCGCTTGGATTAAGCCCGGACAGGTTTCCTGGGACTGGTGGAACCACAAGTCTCTCTATGGTCCAGACGTTAACTTTACCCCAGGCTGTAACACGGAGACCTACAAGTATTTCATTGACTTTGCTTCCAAATATGGTATACCCTATATCATTATGGACGAAGGCTGGGCGGAAGACACCTTCCTTCCCTTTACCCCCAATCCCGACCTCGACCTTCAAGAGTGCATCCGCTATGGTAAGGAAAAGGGCGTCGGCATCATTCTCTGGCTGACATGGACCTGTGTCGAAGCCAACCTTAATACGATTTTTAAGACCTATGAACAGTGGGGAATTGCAGGCACCAAGATCGACTTTATGGATCGCCAGGACCAGTGGATGATTAACTGGTATGAACGCACTATCAAGGAAGCTGCAAAATATCACATGGTGGTAGACTTCCACGGCGCTATGAAGCCCGCTGGCCTTGAAGTTCGCTACCCCAACCTCCTCGCCTACGAGGGTATTCGCGGCTTGGAGCAGATGAGCGGATGCCAGCCCGAAAATACGCTTTATCTTCCCTTCATGCGCAATGCTGTCGGTCCCGCTGACTTTACTCCGGGTGCCATGATCAACACGCAGCCAGAATATGACAAGTGGTCAGATCCAAATTGTTCTGCTGTTGGTACCCGTGCATACAGCATGGCGCTTTTCACAATCTTTGAAACGGGAACACAGATGTTGGCAGATTCTCCAACGCAATACTACAAGAATCACGATTGTACGAAGTTCCTCTCACAGATTCCCTGTACCTGGGATGAAACACGGGCTATCGAGGCTCAGTTCGGAGAATATCTGATAGTTGCCAAGCGTTATGGCCAGAAGTGGTTCGTTGCCGGCATTTGTAATGGAAAGAAAGACTCTCGTGAATTCCAGGTGCCGCTTAGTTTTCTCTCTGCTGGCAGCCACAAAATGACGATTGTCACCGACGGCTTCAATGCAGGTCATCAGGCTATGGATTACCGTTTGGAAAATCGTGAAGTTTCTAATGCTACCACCTTGGACATAAAAATGGTACGAAATGGTGGCTTTACAGCAATTATTGAATAAATCCCGACTATGCAGATTCTCCTTGCCAACGCAAAAATCATGAATGCAAAAGCATCTCGCGAACCGTCTTCAGAACCGCTGTTTCGGGAAACGGCAGATGCTCTAGCAAAAGAGCTGGCGCAACTTGATATTCTCCAACTTGAAGAAATGTTTGGATGCAGTCACAAGATTGCCTCCGAAAACTGGCTTCGCTACCAGAACTTTTTCACAGCGCAGGAACTCCCTGCTATCCTGGCCTACAACGGTCAAGCTTACAAGCACCTCAAAGCATCGACACTATCAGAAGCCGCATTGGCATTTGGCCAACATCATTTATGGATCACCTCGTTTCTCTACGGTATTCTTCGTCCTTTGGATGCCGTCGTCCCCTACCGTTTGGAGAAACCCAGTGCAAAGCCAAAGGCAATCTTTGAATTGTCCGCACAGCGAAAAGCCGCGCTCACCGATGCATTGATTGCCAGTGTTAAGGCAGATGACGGTGTTCTCATTCATCTTTCCACGGAGGAATATGAGCATTTGTTCGATTGGAAACGGGTTCGCGAATCGGTGAAGGTAATCCAGCCGCTTTTCTATGTAAAAAATCCCAAAGGAGATTTGAAAGTACAGGCTGTATGGGCCAAGAGTTGTCGTGGTGCCATGGTTCGCTTCATCCTTGAAAATCAGCTTTCATCTCCTGAGGCGCTCACAGCCTATGACTACGAAGGTTTTTCCTTCGCTCCCAACTATGGTGAAGATGCCTTCCCTCATTTTATCAGAAGATAATTTGAAGATAAGAACAGCGCTCGGAATTTGCTTTCCGAGCGCTGTTTCTTTATAAATACTATAATCTTATTTCTCCAAAATCTTCTTGATGTGGTTCTTCATAATATAGAAGGCCGGATGAGGCATATAGCCATGATCATAACCCTGCATTTCATAGAGGTAAGCATAAGGATGCTCCAACAATTTGAAAAGTCTCCAAAAATACGCCTGTTCTTCATAACGGCCAAAGAGTTCCAATTCACGATCACCTGAAAGTATCACGATTGGCGGACAATCTTTGCGGACAAAGAACAAAGGAGCATATTCATCAATCGTAGGCTGTAAAGCGCCGATTCCTTTCTGCTCACGGACATTGAAATGGGTAATACACTGACCACTGAAAGGAAAGAGACCAGCCAGAGAATCAGGGTCCATGTTGTATTTTGCAAGCCACTTCTTGTCGAGACCAACCATATCGGTCAGATAACCTCCTGCAGAATGGCCGCTGACAAAGAGTTTCTGATGACTGCCATTATACTCTTCTGCATGCTGATATGCCCAAGCAACAGCAGCGGCAGCATCGTCTATCGTCTCATCAATCGTTGACTTCGGAAGAAGGCGATAGTTCACACCGATTACAACCAGGCCAGAATTCTTCAATTCTTCGGGAATTTCCTTATGTCCTCCCGTCAAGCCACCGCCGTGAAACCATACAGCAACAGGACAGTCACTGAGGTTCTCGGGATAGTAAACATCCACTCTGCAACGGTCAGCAGCATAACCGACAGCGTTCGAACGATAAGGCACATCTGTCACAGTCTTATAGCGCGTCTCTCCTTGTGCAAATGCTACTAAGGAACTCAATGCCATTAAGCAAAATAGCAAGTACTTCTTCATGGGGGAATAAGGTTTATGGGGCTTATTGGGTTTATCTGTTTACAAACGACCAGATATTAGAATCAAAGAGGCCTTTATCCGTCAGTTTGAGTTCGGGGATAACAGGAAGGCACATGAATGCCATAGTGATATAGGGTGCTTTCAAAGGACAGCCTGCCTTGGCGATCGTCTCACGCAGACGACCACTCCGATAAGCTACTTCATGGCCGCTAAGGGGGGAAATAAGACCAGCGATAGGCAAGGCCATATCGGTCATCTCATCTCCGGCAATAGCTACTTCACCACCCTTCATTTCAATGACACGGTTGATGGCTCTCACGATATATTCATCCGACGATCCAATGGCAACGATATTGTGGCAATCATGAGCGACGGAAATCGCCATTGCACCATTCTTAATGCCAAAACCACGAATCAGGCCAACAACGGGTCTTGCACCTTCTGTATATCTGTTATAAACGACGATCTTCTGAACTTCGTTCCAGGGGAAGCGGGCATCTTCCATAGGATTTCCCGTAACCTTCACCTGCTCATGGCCGGTCAACAGACTGCCATCATAAGCACGGATAATGTGAGCGACATCGCCCGCATGAAGTTCATAACGGATATCGGAGGCGGTAATGGAAGTGGCTACAAAACGGTTGGGATAATTATCGAGAATGGCCATCTGGTTGCTCACGGATTTCGCCTGAGACTGAATGGTTCTCAGATAGGAATTGCAGTTATAAACTTCCTTTCCGCGAATCACGGTACTCAACACGCGCATTCTTTCGTTGAGCTGGTCAACCATAATGAAGTTTGCAGGATCACCTTGTTCCAAGATACCCCAATGCAATCCGTAATGTTGCTGCGGATTAACACAGGCAGCTTGAAGAACATCCCAAAGGTCATAGCCGTCTGCCAAAGCTCGTCTCACGATGAGGTTGATATGGCCACGTATAAGGTCATTGGGATGGCAGTCATCAGTACAGAACATAACTTCTGTCGGATACTCTTTCAACAAAGGAATCAAAGCCTCGTAGTTCTTGGCAGCAGAACCTTCGCGAATGAGTACTTTCATGCCGGCTTCAATACAGGCACGTCCTTCTTCCAAAGTAGCACATTCGTGATCAGTGCTGATACCCGCTGAAACATACTTCTTGCGAGCATCTCCAACGAGACCGGGAGCATGGCCGTCAACAGGCTTTCCATTGCGAAGGGCCGCCTTGATCTTTGCCATCACTTCCGCATCCTCATTAAGGACACCGGGATAGTTCATCATTTCTGCCAGATAACCGATATCCTCACGTGCCATCAGTACTTCAATGGCCTTGCTATCCAATGTTGCCCCACTGGTCTCAATATCGGAACCGCAGGAAGGAACGCAACTGGGAGCGCCAAAGCAGAAATTAAAGCGGATATGCTTGCTGGAATTAATCATGAAGTCAATGCCTTCAACACCGAGAACATTGGCAATTTCATGGGGGTCTGTTACCACGCCCATCGTTCCTTGCTCTACGGCAACACGGGCAAATTCCACAGGCACCATCATGCTGCTTTCAATGTGGACATGACTATCGATGAATCCCGGCATGATGTATGGGAGATTCTTACAATCTACAT
This sequence comes from Prevotellaceae bacterium UBA1746, assembly GCA_002314875.1. GTDB lineage: Bacteria > Bacteroidota > Bacteroidia > Bacteroidales > Bacteroidaceae > Alloprevotella. The sequence goes on along the minus strand of DCHS01000045.1, from coordinate 38,430 downwards.
CTTCTGGAATTCCTTCATGAATGCAACTGATTACGTTGTTCTCGACTTCAATTTCTCCATCGAAAACACGACACTGACGGATGTCAACGATATGACCTGAGAATTTCATAACTATGAGATTTTCTTCCAAACCCAGAGAACGAGAACTGCGCCCAAAACGCAGAATATCAAGTTCTTGAGATAACCTTCTCCGAGAAGATTAACATCCAGGAGGCTGGCTACGAAGGTACCGACATAACTGCCGATAATACCCACAATAAGATTCAGGCAACAGCCTTTTCCTTCACCGCTCATAATGCGATTAGCAATATAACCGCAGATAATACCAGTGATAATCGGATAGGCAGTAAATTCTACTAAATGCTCAAACATAATACTATTTGTGTTTTTGAAAATTCAAGTGGCAAATCTACGATTTATTTTCGGCTTTTCCAAATCTTTACCGTCAAAAAGTTGGTTTTTCTTCAGCATTCATAAAGATTCGTCGTACGACGACAGTATATTCGTCCGCGGACGACAGAATATTCGCCCTACGACGAATGTACATTCGTCCGCGGACGAATTTGTTTTTCCTCAAGAAAAATAAAAGCGCACCAAAGATTTTTCTACTTTGATGCGCCTTGAGTATTTGATTATAACGCGGTTACTTTACCTTGCACTTATACAATTCCAACGGAAGGGTATTTGCTTCAGAACTCTGGCAAACACCAAACTGCTGGCTATTGGAATCATTGTTAAATCGCATGGTCCAACCTTCTGCAATCTGGCTCTCAACGAGAACATGACCTTCTTCGTCAAAAGCAATCTTCCAATAGGTTCTTTCGGGAGAAACTGCATCCGCACTGCTTTGGAAGGAGATCTTTCCAAAAGGAAGAAGACTTGCATCGTAGGCTCCCATTGAACACATATAGGGCTTGGACTTGTAGATACCATCGCCTGCAATGGAATAGGTGCCTTCGGTAGTACCGGCAGTCAGAACAAGGGCATGCTTCAAATTATCATCGTTCGCTTCAATGCCGTCAGCGCTCATCGTAATATCAGCTGAAGTCACATAGTTACTGCTCAAACGTTCGTTGAGGGTTACATAGGTGCTGTTGGGCTTCTGGCAAACCAAAAGATATTTCTCGCCATTTCCAGTAGTGATGCTCTGGGTGTGCGTTACCTTGGTAAAGAAACCTTCAAGTTCGGGGTCTACCGTTTCTTCTTCGCCTCCACCCGTTTCACTGGGATAGCCATAAAGAACTGTCACTCCGTCGTCGAAGTAAAGTTCAGCGAGCGAATTTTCCTCATTAATATAAATGGTCTTCAAATTCTGACATTCTCTTGCATAAACGGTGGTCAAAGCGAGATTGTCAGTGAGCACCAACTGCTTCATGAGGTTACCGCGAATATCCAGGTACGTAAGCGCACTCGCAGGCTTCAAGTCAACATCCGCCAACTGGTTATACTGCAAATGGAGTTCCTGCAATGCTGTAAGTCCTTTCAGGCTAATGTTCTTGAGGTTATTCTCATAGAGTTCAGCAGTGGTCAGACGATCGAGATATGCGATATTGAGGTCGCTCAGACGGTTTTTGCTGACATAAACTTCCTGAAGACTGCGAAGACCACTAAGGTCAAGTGTTTCGAGTTGATTTTGTTCCAAATCGAGTGAATACAATTCGGTACAACCCTTGGCATTGAAACTCGTCAGATTATTATTGTTACAGTTAACAATGGAAATCTTTGAACAAGGAGAAACATCCAAAGAAGCAATATGGTTGGTATTCACCGTCATCTGGAACAAGTTTCCACAATCCTTGAGATCAAGGGCATTAAGAACATTATCATATGCACTCAACGTGTACAAAGAAGAACAGCCGGAGAGGTTTATTGTCTCGAGTTTGCAACTGTTGGCACTGAGGGTGTTAACCTCATGATTTGCTGAGAGGTCGAGAGCAGAAAGTTCGGTGTTATTGACTTCAAGGGTAACAATTTTCGGATTCTTGCTGAGATCAACCGAAGTAATCGGATTGTTAGCGATATCAAAAGTCTTCAACAACGGATTATGCGTTACGTCAATCGTAGAAAGTTGGTTGTTAGACAATTCCAACTGGAAAAGATTCGGACACTCGCTGAGATTGATTTCCTTCAACGCATTTCCGTATGCCAAGATCTGTCCGAGTGCAGGTTTATTGCCGAGTTTCAATTCTCCAAGTTCATTATCGAAACAACTGAGATAACTCAAATCGGGACACATCGTTACGTCGAGGATCTCGCCCTTCAACTTATTGTTGCGTACATGGAGGTACTTCAACTTAGTACAGTTGGAAACATCAATGGATGAGAGTTGGTTAATAGCGCAGTTCAAGTCGGTGAGAGCAACACAATCCCTCAAATCCATAGCCTCAAGGGCATTATCGTCAATCTTGATAACACTCAGGCTCTTGCAACCTGTAAGATCAATATTCTTCAATGAGAATAATGTCTTCCAGCCTTCTTCTCGATAATTATCGTTGGCCGTAAGACGTTCGAGACTTTCACAACCACTCAAATTCAAGGTAGTGTAATAGTTGTGCGAACAATTAACTTCTTTCAGATGGGTAAGGCCGGAAAGATTCAGCGTACCTTCAATGTTATTCTTGTCACAATCCAAACTTTCAAGGTTCTTCATGTGTTCAATACCAACAAGTGAGGAAATTCCCTGGTTATAGAGTTCCAGTTTTTTTATCGCAAGGGCCTCTTCAAAAGAAAGATTACCGTCCTTGTCGGCATCATAACGTTCCAGAACATAAGCGCGGAAAACATCGTCGGGAAGGGCTACATTTTTATTGTGTGCAGCATCGGTCTGACGGACAATGCATTCAATAATTTCTGAACCACAGAGAATCGTAAACGAACCGAATCGCTCTTTATCGCCATTGTTACCTTCGGCAGTGATTTTGAGTTCCTGGTCGCCTGCGAGGCCAAAGCGCTTGTCAATGGTCCACCAACCGTCGTCAGTGACATCGGTCAGAATCCAATAGTTCTGAGCATTGAAACTAATAGTTCCCGTTGAAGGATTTGAATCAAAAACAAGTTCATTGTTAGAGCCTTTGGCAAAGGTAAAAGCAGGCGTTGCGTTTTCGTCAAAGACAACGTCCTGAATGGTAGAAACCTGGTGGGTAAATGTTGTACCTTCTTTCGTATGTACTACCATGCTCTGAGCGGAAGCACTCAGCGCCATAGCCATAGCAAAAGCAGTGAAATAATAGCGTGTCATATCTTGTTGTTTTTATATATCTATTAGTTAGTCCGTTCCGGTGAGCGGGGCGTTAAGCCACGCTGATCAGCAGTCCGTTCCGGTGAGCGGGGCGTTAAGCCGCGCTGATCAGCAGTCCGTTCCGGTGTACGCGGCAAGGCCGCGTATCAGCCGAGGAGTTCCGAGGGCACTGCATCAGCCATAGCCTTGTAGGCGGACTCGCTGGGATGCAGATGATCGCCAGAGTCAAAGCCCGGAGCAAAAGAACGAAGATCGGCCTGGTCTCTCACAGCGGCATCGAAGTCCACACAGCCATCGAACACGGAGGCAGTTCTCAACCACTCGTTGAAAGCCACACGCATCTTTTCGCGGTCTTCATTGTAGGTCCTCCAGCCAAAAATGGGGAGGAGCGTACCACTCCACACTTTGAGGCCCAATTCGCGAGCGTGAGAGATATAGAAACGGCGGAAACCCTCGGACATTTCCTCAACACTCGGCATATCACTCCAAGGGCGGAAAGGATTGACCTCAACACCAACTGGATGAATAATGTCGTTTATGCCATGTTGCAGAATAACCGCACTGGCACCAGCAACATTCATCTCAATGGGAAAACGTGTTTCGCCTTTCAAACCATAGGCCTGATAGGTGATGCAATCGTACTGGCGCAGAATGCGGGTTCCACTTACAGCACGACGGATAATGGCAACATGATGATAACCCTCATCCCAACAGCGCTGGGCAAGATAGTCCGGCCAACTTTGGGCCGTAATGGAATCACCATAGCAAACCAGCGCATGGTTCTGTTCTTCAGTATAGATATCTATTGTGTTCAGGAAATAGAACCAATTAGTATTGCGGGTTAAATCGAGAGGAAGCGTTCTTTCCTGGGCAAAATTACCATAACTGTATTTCCCTCGTGACAGCGGTCCCGTAATCTGTGTCCCGGCATTCATCTGAGTATATTCGCCCAGATAAATACTTACCTCAATGGATTCACCGGCAGTAATTTCAAAAGAAATCTCATCGCTCGTCGTTTCCGTTCCAGGTGCCATTGTCACAGAGTCACCGCCATCGAACGTTACTGCAACAGGAATATAATCATTCCCGGCCTCAACGATTTTAGCCACAAAAACCTGAGACAATGTTACAGGTTCTGTTCCCGTCAGATTGGAAAAACGGAAACGAAGCTTATTTCCCGAAAAACAGATGCGAACGGGATATCTCAATGTCAAGTCCTTGGCATAGGTCGCCTCTTTGCGATCAGTAATCGAAGTAGCATTGCCCCAGCAGGAAACCCATTT
>DCHS01000045.1:0-33873 GCA_002314875.1 Prevotellaceae bacterium UBA1746 | reverse complement strand
TTATGAATTTTGAATTAAGAATTATTTCGCCATTTCTGCTTCAAGCCAGCAGATAAAGGCAGCAAGAGAGGCATTCCAATTGATAGCGATCTCATTGGAAGCGTAGGAAGTATCATCGTCAGCATAAGACTCATCGGGGTAGGATGAGGTGTAAGACTTGCAATAATCCCTATCCTGCTGTCCAGGATTCGGACCACCAACGAGGAAACCGGGAAGTGGCTCGTCAATACCATCAGCAGCAGAAAGACGCTGGTGAGGATGCTTCGGTGAGTAATTTCCAAAACCGGTCACATAGCAATAACCGGTAGCATTACGACCAAGCATATAGTCAGCAACACCAATAGCGGCGTTAAGATATTTCTTGTCGTTGGTCAAACGATATGCATACAGCAGAGCGATTCCCTTTCCTGCAGCACATTCTGCATTACAACCCCAGCAAAAATCACTTGCGACATTTCCGAAAGCAGATGCAAAAGAAGAATGTTCAGCGCTTTCAATACACTGATCGGCATAACGTATAAGAGGAGCGGCATCGGCGATATTGGCCTTGCTACAATCTCCAAGACGAGCATAACGAGCGAGATTCTCTACATCTCCCCATGTAGGAAGATAGAAATCCTGCTTATAAACTTCGTTGGCAAATTGCGGAATCAAATCCTGGATACCAGCCAAAGCCAGTTCTGTTGTCGCCCACTTGAATTCATCAATAACTTTAAAATCGCCATATGTACTCGTTGATACGTCGGGATCATATTTGGCATTCATCTCATCCTGCTTGTATAAAACCTCAGGATTTGCCTTGGCCCAGGTATATGCCATAACGGCCTTTGAAAGCATCTCGTCTGCAAATCTTTCCAGACCTTTAAACTTACGATAGATACGGCTTGCCTTTGCCATTGTTGCTGCAAAGTCGAGGGTTGCAGCAGTGGACTTCATAACCACATAGCGGGTCTGATGACAGTCTTTCGGCATAACGAATCCTTCAAAGCTCGGAGTCGTCAGTTTGTGATAAACACCGCCATCGAAATCTTGCATGGTCAACATCCAACGAAGATTCACTGCAATTTCATCCAGGTAATCAGGAAGAGAATTCTTGCTCTCGGGAATATTTAAGCCAAGATTGTTAAAGTATTCAGGATTAGCCTCGTATGCACAGAGCATGAGACCAATAGAAAAACTTGAATTTACAATATATTTGTTAAAATCGCCAGCATCATACCAACCGCCAGGAGAGGAAATTTTCGTTCCAGCCGAACGAGAATAATCCTCTAAAAAAGCAGCATCAACAATGTGTTCCGCACTGGGGTGAACAAGAACTTCATTATCCATATGGCCTGCGGGACGTGCATACTTTCCAGCATATTCTTCAAGAATGGGTTCGCTACAACGCTGAAGATAAAAAGCCTTCATTGAACCTACGGCGAGATCATGAAGAGCACCGTCGCGAATAACGATTTTCTGCTGCTGCTTACCATTAGAGAGAATATATTCACCGGCCGTTGTTACCGTAGAGAAATCAATGGTTGCACGACGCTTGCCTGACCAGGGAGAAACGGTCTGCTCTACGGCTTTTCCTTGCCAAACCGTCTTGTTGGTTTTCGCATCACGAAGGGTATATTTCTTTGCAAAACCGCGCTGCTCAACAACAGCAACTTTGGGTGCATTAGGATAGTAACCCACTTGATTTATGCGAATGAGGTTAGGATTCTGAGCCTTTGCAACAGGAGCAAAAGCAAAAAGGAGAGAAAGGCAAGAAAGTTTCATGCAAAAGAATTACGACATTGATGATGTGAATAGCGTTAAAAACGCTACAAATTTACGAAGAAAATATATTACCAATTAAAAAAACGCAAAGAAAATACACATTTATAATATAATAGTATGTTTAACTCTGCATTATTTAGTAAATTTGTATCAAAATACTGTCTTGCCTCAATATGCAAACTATATTACGCTTCATATTATTCCTTGTCTATATTAGCATTTATCCTCTATGTGCTAATGGAGAAACACGCGATATAGCACAAGCACGGGCTATTGCAGAAGGCAAAGCCGTTTCCTTAGGCGTTTCCCTTTCACAAAATGCTCCCAAAAAGGCTGCACCAACTTCATCCGAGGCTGGTGCTGTTACTGATTACTATATCTTCAATCACACCAACAACCAAGGTTTCACCATTGTCAGCGGTGATGACTGTATGCCTGAAATCATTGGCTACAGCACCGCTGGAACTTTTGACGAGAACAATATCCCCGACGGCCTTCGCTATTATTTGAGTGCCTACCAAGAAACACTCCACCATACTTTGGCACAAGCGGAAAGCCAGCGGATATCATTTGTTCCCCAAGATAACGGTTCCCGAAAGTCTGCTGCAAAGTCAAAAGCTGTAGGCCCTCTCGTCACTACAAAATGGGCGCAGTCGTGGCCCTACAATCTTCAATGCCCTTTATATGACGGGACACACCGTGCTGTAACAGGTTGTGTGGCCACTTCCATTGCGCAGTTGATGAATTTCTACCGCCATCCTGTTCCTCAGAACTCGGGAATTCCTGGCTATACAACGGCCAGCCATCTCATCAACATCGAACCTATTTTCGGAGAACGAAGATATGACTGGGATTTGCTTCTCGATACTTACGATGAGAATAGTCCCAAAGAATCTTGTGACGAGGTAGCAAAACTAATGTACCACTGCGGTCAAAGTGTCGCTATGGATTATGCTGATGGCTCTGGAGCCTACACAATTATGGCCTATTGGGCTTTGCAACTCTATTTCGGCTTCGATTGTGAATATGTTTACTCCGGCGACTGTAGCCGAAGTGATTGGCTTGACCTTATCAATAACGAAATTGATAATCTTCGCCCGTTCTATATCGGTGGAAATGACGGCCTCGGCGGCCATGCCTTCCTCTGCGACGGTCGTGACATTGACGGTTTGCATCATATCAACTGGGGGTGGGCAGGTTACTGCGACGGCTTTTTCAATATTCTCCTCCTCGATCCTTGGTCTCAGACCCAACCTGGTTTCAACAATGGCAACGAGATTATCATTAACTGGCAACTTCCCAAAGGTTACGAGTCGTACACCGCATACCAGCATCTCAAGATTCAGTATGGTTCTCTCTTGGATCGTCTTCCAAACTTCTTTGCCGGTGACTCTCCAGGAAACTGTTCCGCTACTGCCTTGGGCAATTTCAAGGCAGCCTTGGAAAAAGCAGAACAAGCTTTAGAGATAAGTCCAGACCAACAAACTGTTGAGGGCCTCGAAACTCTTCAAAATGACTTAACGCGTTCTTTTGCCCGACTCCAGAACTCCATCGTTCCTTTTGATGACGGCTACTATCACATCCTACCTTCTCTGCCCCACTCGATTCCCATGGCACTCCTCGACAATGAAGGACTCACATATTGGGATCAACTGCAAGAGAATGACGGCCGTTTCATCTGGAAGATCAAGTACGACGCTGATACTCAGTCTTATGATGTCCAGAACATTTTCAGCAATGGCTATATCAGTAGCATCGAACGCGACAATCCCGTCAGCGTCAATGCCTATGTTGATCCTATGGACTATCGTATTGCCATAGAAACCGCGGACTATGATCAGAAGGTCGGTTTCTGCTACACCCTGCGCCATACCAACGATGAAGGAAGTTATGTCTTTCTTAATCAAATTGATGCGTCAGAAGATATCGGCAATTATACTGTCGGCTGGAAAGACGATGACGAAGCAAGCCATTGGCGATTAGTAAGAGTTGACGATGCTTTAGCTGATGCTTTATTGGAACTATACGCTCCTATAAAAGAAACAAATGCCCTACTGGAACGTTTGCAGACTATTAGCGGAAAATCCCAGAAACTCATTTTCAAGATTTCCGACGACACGGACTCACAATACGACGCTTCTTTGCTGAAACTTTCCAAAGTTGTCTATCTATCTTCGCTTTTGAATCAATGCCCAGAATACGATACTGAGGCAGCAGTATTATCGGCAGAAGACTACGATGCTCTTGACGCTTATTGTGAAGAACTGCTATCAGCTTACGAAGAAGCTCGTGAAGATATTTTCGATGTTGACCTATTGCAAGAATTTTACAGCGAATATATTCAATGGCTGGATTACTACAGCCCTGGCAGCAACTCAGGACAATACGATGCTGCCACTGTCAGCGCTTTTGAAAGGGCTATGGAAGCCGTGAAATTCGGTATAGATAACTACTCTTTGTTCTCTCGAAACTATCTCCGTCAACTACGCCAGAATGCCATTGATGCTCTTGCTGCAATTCCTCCAACATTCCATCATTTCAGCGAAGGCTATTATTACATCTCCAGCGCTCAGTGGTTCGACGGCAATGAATTAAAAACCATTCGTCCATCATACGGTAACCTTCTTTGGAACAATCAGGATAATGAGAATTTCTCAACAATGTGGAAACTGACCTACAATGCTGATGAACAATCTTACCTCTTGACTGACTTTGAAGGAAATGAACTGCTTGGTGGCCCACTGCTCTTTGAGGGAGTCGATTACAATGAAAACGGAACTGCTTTGGCGATACACCGTCATGACGCTTTCGATGATAATAATTGGTTGCACCTATCAGGATATGGACGGGGCTATGAAGAAAGTGGTTCTATTTGCGAGGGGCTTAACGGACACAAATCATCTTCCAGCCTTTGGAATCTGATTCCCGTCAAAAACAGTCAAACTCCCGAGGCCCAGCCTCTACAATCAGCCATACATCGTCTATCCTATAATATCCTCGCTCCTGATTCCTACTCATCAACACGAAGCAGCATAGGCACGATTACCCAAATGATTGAAGAAGCACTGAAATAAAAGGCATAATAAAAGAGCCCAGACCAAAATGGTCTGGGCTCTTTGCATTTCTCGGAAATATCAATTAACGGATGTTGATCTTCTGAACAACGGGACTTGCAGCCATCTGAGATGCAGATACTACATAGTTACCCTTGGGGAGAGAAGAAAGATCTACGCGACCACCATTAGCAGTGGTATTCAGAACAACGCGACCACTCATATCGCTAACAGTTACATCAGCATAGAACTTATTGCTGAGGCGGATAGACTTATCAGAAGCGGAGTAGCTCATCTGGAGATTGCGATCGTTCATCACGTTATGGATAGCAGATTCTTTACCCGTGGGTTCATAAGAATAAATCTTATCGTGGGTATAAACGAGTTCGTTGGTAAATTCGTCAAACACCCAAACTTCCTGCTTGGTACGCTTGTGATTAAAGTATTCACCACATTCTACCTCATATTCATGAGTGCTGGGAATGAAGAGCTCAGAACCGGGAACATCCGTGTCATAGTAGAAAACTGCACGGTCGTGAATATCACCAGTATTACCAATCAATTCTACCTTGGTCAAATCCTTGTTTTTGTCATAGTAGAACCAACATGCATTTGTAGGAATTTCTTCGCCGTAACTAACAGTGACCTGATAATAGTAGTTAAGGGTATTATCCGCGTTATAGTAATAATAAATACCGCTCTGCTGCTGGAGGGCATTGTTTGCATATGGATTCTTCTGATAAGCTGCCATTGCAGAGAGGTTACCTTTTGCATCATAGGTATACTCAGTCTTAGCCCAAGGAGTGTTCAAATCACTTGACCAGTAGGTGTAAGATTTGCTGAGTCTGTTGTTTTCGTCGTAATAGTAGGTAATACGAGCTGACCATGAGAGTTCTGGTTCGCCGGCACGGTTGTAATTATCACGGGTAGCAACATTACCCTTGCTGTCATAAGTATATTCACAATAGTTAACAAGAGTGAAATCAGTCCATTCACCCTGAAGGTCCTGCCACATTTCGTCGCGGAGAATCTGGCCCTTGCTATTATAGACAATGCGACGCTGATAAACGAAATCATCCAACCACTGTTCTACGTGGAAGATATAGTCAAGTTTACCGTCCTCACGATAGAAGAACTGTTCGAAATCATCGTGACCGTCTGCCTGAATCATGGCCAAACGCTCAGACTGAGCAGTTGCAGTAAGCATTGCAGACAAAGAACAAACAAGGAGTAAAAATTTTTTCATTTGCTAAAAATTAAGTGATAGTTCGGTTGATTCTTAAAATTCCATGCAAAAATATGGATTTTCTTTCAATTCACAAAGGAATTTTGCGGAAATTTTGAATTTTTTTACAATTCGTCGACAAAAAGCGGCAAATCGTTATAGAAAAAAGTCAAATCAGCTAGTAACCATACCATGGGCTGCTGTATAGGCCATGGTCCAGGCGGCTTGCAGATTGAAGCCACCGGTAATCGCATCAACGTCTGTGGCTTCTCCTGCAAAGAAAAGACCAGGATAGGCTTTTGCTTCAAGGGTTGACGGATTCAAATTGCTTAAGGCAACACCACCACAGGTCACAAATTCATCCTTAAAGCGATTCTTTCCAGTCATCGCATAGGAATCGTTTGCCAAAGTATTTACCAAACGATTTAAATCCTTTGAAGAAAGTTCCTTCCATCGAAGACCGGTTGATAGTTTCGCGCGCTGAAGGAGGTGGATCCAAAGTCTGGAATTAAGGACTTCGGGATAAACCGACGAGAGTTGCTTGGCTGGATGTAAGGAAGCAAACTCCATCAACAAATCCAACACATCATCATGACGCATAGCCCCTAACCAACTGATATTGATATCGGTCTGATATTTCTTCTCTGCCAGAACTCTTGCTCCAACAGAGGATAAACGGAGAACAGCAGGACCACTGATGCCCCAATGGGTAATAAGTAATGCTCCCGATGCCTTGAGTTTTGTACCAGGAATTGAAACCTGGGCCTCCTTGACCACTGTTCCCATCAATTCTTTAAGGTTGTTGTCATTAATATTAAAGGAGAAAAGGCTAGGGAGAGGAGATATTATTTCAAGATTAAGTTCGTCGAACAAAGAGAAGCCGTTCTGCTGGGGCTGACCACCTATTGTTACCAAGACTTTATCAGCCTGGAAATGCTGTATTTCTCCACTCTGCCGATGTAAGGTTTCTACGACAAAGCCGGTATCTTTGGACAAAATCTTTTGTACATGGATTTCTGTCAAAAGTTTTACTCCATTTTGTCTCATTAAGAACAAGAGTTTATTAACGATTTCCATGGCGTCCTGGGACTTTGGAAAGACACATTGGTCTTCTTGTATAACCAAACGAACTCCTTCTTTTTCAAACCATTGCATCGTATCTTTATGTGAAAAATGATGCAGAAGCTTCTTCATCAAACGGTGACCTCGAGGATAGATCTGTTCCAGACTACGAACGTCGGCAAACGAATTCGTCACATTACAACGGCCACCACCCGTGATGGCTACCTTAGCCAGCGGTCTTCTGGCTTTCTCCAAAACAATTACCTCGGCTTCTGGTTGTAATCGCTTGATTTCAATAGCAGCAAAACAGCCGGCAGCGCCAGCACCGATGATGATGACTTTCATAAATTCAACAGGAAGTTCAATTACATTAGGTTTGACTTTGCAAAAATAACAAAAAAAAACGAAAGGAGCAAGACGGGAAAAAGCGAAATTAACGCTTCATCGACAAATTAAGGCAATTCGTCCACAAACACCTACAGTTATATATGTAATATATACTGCCAAAATGCAAATAAGAGTTAACAAAAAAACTGGTATCAAGTGAATTTATCCATTTTTTGCCGTATGAAGTTTGCATATCCAAGAGATTATTGATTTCTTTGCATGAAATTATAAATACAACACAATAAATATGAAAAAGATTTTACTCTTTTCTTTTGCTATTGCCACGGCACTCTCTACTTATGCTCAGAAAGAGCGTCTGCTTTCTATCAATGCCAATGACGGCGAAGAATCTGATAGTTTCTTTTACAATGAGCAGGGCCTCCTTGACTACCGTTATCATGAAGAATCATGGGTAGATGGTTTTACGTTCAAGGACTGCTGCATCTATAACGACAAGGGCCAACTCGTCACTCTCAAGACTTACCAAGATGTATACGGTGATCCCAACAACATGGTCTTGGTCTGTAAACTGGAATATGCCTATAACGACAAGGGACAACTTATTACACGTGACAACTACAATACTTTTGATCTCATCAATCTTGAACATAGCGCTCGAATCACCTATGAATACAACGAAGAAGGTAAGAAGGTAAAGGAAACGACTTACTGGGCAAGCAATCTCAGCAAGGAGTTTATGCACATTGACTATGAGTACGATCTTATGGGTCGTCTTTCAAAGGCGGTCGAATATCAGCGTGACCTATACTACAACACCTTCCCTTGTATCGGTTACCAAGCCTATTCTTATAATAACAAGGGCCTCCTTGCAAATTCCTGCTATTACGCTGTTGATGAATACGAGAACGAATACCTCAACTCCGTCACCCAGTATTCTTATGTCGGCAACGATCTTGTAATGACCGAGCAGAAAGCTTCCAATGGAGATATCCACAGCCGTCTGGAATTTGAATACGACATGACGGTTCCTGCAACTGACGTCTATCTTCCCAAGACTCACGAATTTGAGATCGAGAGTAGTTTCAATATCGCTCACAAGCGTCTCCTTGAAAAGGTATGGATGATGAACGACTATGCCAACACTTTGGAATATACACACGACCGTGTCTATAACTACGAAGAGAATCCCTGCGGCATCCAGTCTATTGTGGCAAACGACAGCAATCATCTTATCTACGACGCCAACGCTCGTTCACTCCACCTCAACGGAAACACTACCGTTGAAGTTCGCGTTGTGAATATGCAAGGCCAGCAGGTTCTCAACACTACGGCTTGTGGACAGGTTGATCTTTCAAACCTCCCCACGGGCAGTTATGTTATTTCCACGCGTACCATGGGCCAGCCACTCAACTGCACAAAACTATTTGTAAAATAAAAGGAAAAGGAGTTAAAGACGAGCACCATCGCCTTTAGCTCCTTTCGACTATATGCTATCCGTTACGGACTATTTTCTCACCGGTCTTACCGTTAAACCGTAATAGCGGAAACACTTGATAAATGCTGCGCCACCGTCGTAATAATTCAGTTCGGTAGCATTCCAAGGCTCGTCGACATAAAGTGACCGCGTCCAGTAATTGCCACGGGAATCCTCATAGTAAATGTTTTTGCCGCACTTATCACCGGCAGAAGGCAGAAGCAGAACGCGTCCGTTCTTACGACTGGTAATCTGCATGACATTTACGCCATTGGTGTTTTCAAGACTTATAATGGTGTTGTTTGAATTTATCAACTCGCGGAATTGCTCTTCAGAAGGAGTACACCACCCTTTGCCCCAAAGCACGGTAGCAGGATCATCGTCCGGTTCTAGTTCAATGATATTATCAACGGTACCACAGTCATCGCGGGTGTTATATTTAAGACACATATCCACCTGGCCATTGTCGCACCACTTATAATCTTCAGGAAAATAAGAACTCTTCGGAGCGGTTTCTCCCCAGGAAAAATACTCGCCGTAATCTTCGGATTTCTCAGCACCAAGATTCATCGTTGCCCAAAGGGTGCCAGAGGGAAGACCGAGGTCCACACTCTCATGGCTGTCATCGATGCGCTGGAAATCCACACGCTGGACTTTTTCAAAAACATCCTTTTCGCCACTCTTAAGATTAACGGTCATTGTCTGTGCTTCAGCTCGGGTAAACACCAGCAAGCTGATGGCAAGAATAGCATATTTTCTAAACATATCTTGAAATAAACTAAAATACTATAACATGAAGAAGTTTTACTTACTTTTAGTATCCCTCTTTTCTTTTCTGGGCGTTAACGCTGAAACAATTGAGATTTACTGCGAAAACCTCAAGTTTTACGACTACTCCTATATGAGTGCCATCTACTACGAGGCTGAAAATGACGACTACTTCGTTTCTCTTGGTTTCGACAGTACTTCCATGACGGGTTCTTTCGATACGACGACGATGTCATCCTGGGATACTTTCATCACGGTAAAGAGCACAAATACAAAACTCGACGCAGAAAGTGTAACCTGTACGGCTGTTTCCGACGGAGACACCTACAAGGTTGAAGGTTCTATGGTCTGCTCTGACGGCAACACCTACAACTTTCATTTGGGCTATGTTGAGGTAGCCAGTGAAACTTATACCATTGACCTCTCTACGTCAGAGGTTTCCAAGATCTTCTATGATGAAAGTTGTGAATGGGAACTGAAAGCAGAAAACGACGAATGGGCTGTTGCTTTTGATTTCCGTGGTAGTACTCCTGCCATGACGCTTTATTACAGCAACTTCGATCATGCCAAGTCCTACATTGTCAACAAGAGCACAGGCGCTACCATTTATTTTTCCGAGATTGACTACATAGGTCTTCGTGCCGGCGACTATATCTATATCGACGCTAGTGTTAAAGGAACCGATCACAACATCTACAATATTACGATGACAGTTTACGACCGAGTTGTTGATATCGTTGGCCGTGCCAGTCTGAATGTTTACAGTGCTAATGTTGACAATCAGATTGCTGACTACGGATATTTTGCCATTCAGGGTATTGATGAAACAGGTGAATACCTGGTCTCTCTGGGTGCAAAGGCCGAAGAGATTGAGGGTGTCTTCCGTTCTCACCAACTTGTTGAAACTTCTTCTTGGATTGAAGTTGGAAATGTTCGCAACTACTTTGTCTCTGGCGGTTTTACCATGGAGGCTGAAGGTGACGGCTATAACTGCAAGGGAGAACTTCTCGCTGACGACGGCATCATGTACTCTATCACCATGACTACAGCAGAACCTGACGGTCTCGGTCGTTTAGCAGTTAAAACAATTGCTGTTCGCAAAGTTCTTGATAACAACCAGATCATCATTGCTACAGAAAAAGGTAAGTTCAATGCTGCTGGTATTATGATAAAGTAAAATGAAGACCTTCTGGACTTTCATCCTCTCCTTCGTGTGGTGCTTTTTCGCCCATGCTGAAGATATTGATGTCACCTGCACCAATCTGGTCGTGGATGACTATACCTTCGCGTATGATATGTTCTTCTTCACGGCTGACAATGACCACTATTATATCACCGCAGGCTTCAATGCCTACAAGATTGAAGGGGTGCATACCATGGAAGAACTGAGTGCCGATGATACCCGTATCTACGATTACGAGACGGATGATCGCATCGACTTCTCTGATATCACGGTGACAATGACCAAGGCCGGAAATCGTTGGAAGGCGGAGGCGGAGGTCTTAGGTGTTAATGGAAATACTTACCATTTCCACCTTTCTTATCAGAAACCTGACACCGGTGAGGATATCCACATTGATTTCACGGAAAATCCTGCTCAGAGCCAATATAACAATTACTGGAAATCCTATTCCATTTCTGCAGAGAATGAGAAGTACATCGTCGAACTGGAACTCTATTCCGGTACTCTTGTAGGTTCTTTTACCACCAGCGATTTTGACCGAAGTTACACGGCTGTCATCGTTCAGGAGACTGGCGAGCGTATTGCTCCCGAGAGCATCAACGCTACTTTCACCCGCGACGGTGACAATATCAATATCGAGGCTGTTCTCGAAGGCGATGACGGCAACACCTATTATATAAAGATGTATGTCGAAGATCCCTTAACGGAAATTGTCGACGAGGTTGTTGTCAATATCCGTGAGGCTGTCCTGACGGATATGATTGATCAAGCGGGGCTTTTCCAGCTGGGAGGTTACAATACCAATAACGAATACTATGTTGCTGTTGGAGCCCAAAGCCATTCTGTCGAAGGCTTCTACCCTGCAAAGAATCTTCATTCCATGTATTCCTACATCATGCAGTTTGCCCTTGATGCCTTAACAAGCCAGACCTACAAGTTTATGGATGGCTCCTGCACCATCGAGCATTGTGAAGACTGGGCAAAGTGTGAAGGTGAACTCGTTGCTGACAACGGTGTCAAGTACATCATCCACATGGAGACCATGGCAGAGCGCCCTGACGGCATCACCGAGGTTGAGGTCTTCTCTCCCAAAGGTTCAAAGGTTCTCCGCAACCACTCTGTCGTTCTTCGCAAGAATGGCCGCACCTACGACATCTCCGGCCGATGTATCGAATAAAGGCCCATCCGGTGAACCCATGTCGGCGGTCCGCTCCGGTATGAATCCATGTCGGCGGTCCGCTCCGGTGTAAGCAGCTTCAGCTGCGAAGTTCATCAGTACGTTCCGGTGTGAGGGCGTTAAGCCGCTCAATGTACCGCTACTTTCGCGAAGGTTGAAGCTCCGTGAGCGTTTCTTACCTGAACGACATAGACACCAGGAGTAAGAGCACCAAGATCAAGATGACCCGTTGCTGTGGTATTCATTACCGTAGCACCCTTGGAATTTACAACACGAACACTCACCGGTTCTTGTCCATCAACCACCAGTGTCCTGCCGTTATCAGCGAAACGCAACTGAGGTTCGTTCTTAGCCAACACTGGGTGAACGCCCTCAGTGTTGAGCTCCTCATACTGATAATCGGTGTCATAGACAACGACGAGCTCATCGGTATTCATATCCACCTGCCAAACTTTCTCTGTTACCGGCTGATGCGCCATCTGCTCTGCACGAGGAACGAAATACTCATTGCTCTTCGGGAAAAGAATGGAAGATGCAGGAACATCGGTATCATAGGTGTATTCCGAACGAGCACTGACGAAACCGCCACTACCGGAAACCTCCCATTTTACGAGGTCACCATTCTCATAGTAGAAAACCTGCTTGTCGGTCAATGACTTCTGCGTTCCGTAGTATTCATAATACTTCACGTACTTCAAACGACTTGAACTGTCGTATTCATAAACCGACTCACCAGTCATAGAATATGAGTTCTTATCGGTCCAGTCCTGCATGGTTTCCTGAGCGCGAGCCAGACGACCTTGAGGATCATAGGTGTATTTAACAATCATAAAGGGTGATGTCAGATCGCTCACCCAAAACATCTTTTCCTGACTAAGGCGCTGCTGGTCGTCGTATTCATATTCAATATGTGCGCTCTGGACCAACCAGCCACCCTGGTAATTGAGATTATAATTATCACGCGTCGCGAGAAGACCGAGTTCATTATAAGTGTATTCGCACTTGTTCACGAGCATGATAACACCAAGTTCTTGATAACCCTCATCGAGGACAATTTGTCCCTTGTCGTCATAACGGAGGCTGTCGATGCTCAACGCATATTCATCGTGATCCCTCAAATGGCTGATTGCAATGACTCTCTGATTCTCATCATAGCCAAAACTGAAGTCGTTACTGGTCTCTGTTGTCACCATGGCAGAAAGTCGTTTGGTATAAGTGTTTTGCGCAAAGCTCTGACTAGCAAACAGCAGTGCAGCCATTGCACAGGCAAAACGGAAACAGGAGGAATGTTGGTAATGCATTTCGGAATAGGTTTTAAAACGGGCGTCATTTCAAACACCCTTGGCTGAAATTTTGCTTGCAAAATTAAGAAAAGTCCTGATATCTGTGGTGATTTTCACTGAAATACCTCTATTTCGTCATCTCTTTTCTCTTATTTTATCACCTTTGCCTTGCAAATCACCGATCCTTTCCGGTCTTTCCGGAGGTTCCGGTAGTTCCGGTGTGAGCAGCGTCAGCTGCGAAAATCGATAATAATTAATCATAAACAACAATACAAATGAAGCAATTCTACACACTGGCCCTTGCGGCCGCACTCTCTTTGGGCGTTCATGCCCAGGATGTCAAGACCGTCATTCCCGCACCCCAGCAGTCCGCACGAATGTTGGCTCCCAATGGTCAGATGAAGAAAATCACAGCTCCCGCCGGCATGTTCCTCTGGGGATACTATAACGGCAAGGACATGAACGAAAATCCCAATCTTGAAACCATCGGTTATGGTGAACCCGACGAATACTACATCGGTATCAACGTTCCCTGTAACGACGATCTCCGCGATAACAAGATCAAGGGCGTCGTAGTAGCTGTTGACGACAACAGTTGTATGACCGGCGACTACTCCGTCGAGGTTTACAATGCCAGCATGCAGCTCCTCGGTTCTCAGAGTGTAAAACCCAGCACCCTCAAGAACAAGGACTTCAACTGCATCATGTTCGACGAGCCTGTCACCATTGACCGTCCCGTCACCGTCTGCACCCACTTCACTACCGTTGGCAATTCCGATGCTGCCTGCTATCCTGCCTACTATGACCGCACTAACTGGGTCAGCAATTCATTCCTTTTCGGCAATGGTTATGTTTGGGCTGACTATGGTAGCCAGTTCGGTTGCTACGCGATGATGCTTATCGTGGGAGGCGTTGATGTCAATGAATTTGAAGCAACTTTCGAGCAGAAGACGGAATACACCCTCCTCGACACTGACTACAATCTTGATTTCACCATCGATGCCAGCTGTGGCCAGAAGGTTGAAAACATCGAATATACCATCAAGGTAGATAACAAGCCCGCAGAAACCCGTACTGCTGAGGTTGCAATTGCCGCTGGTACGCACCAGAAGGCAACTCTCAACGTTCCTTTCCACAGTCCTGCAGAAGCCGGTGACTATATGGTTACGCTTGAAATCACCAAGATCAATGGTAACGGAAACATCGCCAACGAACCTTCTACTATTTCTACTTTCCACAATGTCAGCCGTATTGCCAAGCGCAGATCTGTTATGGAAGAATACACGGGTACGCTTTGCGGCTGGTGTCCACGCGGTTGGGTGGCAATGAAACATGCCAACGAGGCTTATCCCGAGGATTTCATCGGTATCGCCATCCATCAATATAACTCCAGCGACCCTATGTACATCGCTTATGCTGATTACCCCCTCTACTTCGCTGGTGCTCCTTCCTGCTATCTTGACCGTAAAGGTGGTGCTATCGATCCTTATTATGGCTCTAAGGGCTTTGGTTCTGACGGTCGCATTGTCAACGACATCGCCGAACACATCAGCATTCCTGCAGCCATCGAAGTTTCTGCTGTTGCCGAATATGTTGACGGTGAATGTAGCCAGGTTAAGGTAAATGCTACTCTTGACGCTATCGTTGCTGACACTTACGAACCTATCTTCGTTCTCACCGCAGACCAGTTGACTGGTGGTGACAGTTTCAAGCAGGGAAACTATTACTATGCCAAGTACACCCAGGCTGACTATGCCTTCGATCCCGATCTTGCAGCCTTCTGCGAAGGTGGTGATCTTGGTGAGAAGTTCGTCAGCATCATTTTTGATGATGTTGCCATC
Source organism: Prevotellaceae bacterium UBA1746 (assembly GCA_002314875.1). Classification (GTDB taxonomy): domain Bacteria; phylum Bacteroidota; class Bacteroidia; order Bacteroidales; family Bacteroidaceae; genus Alloprevotella. The sequence goes on along the minus strand of DCHS01000045.1, from coordinate 18,695 downwards.
GCCACTTCCTATCAGCAAGCAGTCAATATCCCGGAAAACGTCAATCTCAGTGCTGACGAGAAATATGAAGTATCTTACATCCTCGATATGCCGAGCGAAATCAGCCAGAAGAATCTCTATGATGCCATCGTTAATAATGGTTATAAGGTGAACGCTATTGTCCTCGCCATTGCTGGTGACGGAACTATCGCCAATGCCTGCAAGGTTCCTGTAAGCCTCCCCGTTGGCATCCAGTCCATCTCTGCTGAAACAATTGATGCTCCTATCTACTCACTCGATGGTCGTCGCGTACTCTCTCCCGCTCAGGGCTCTATCACCATCCAAAACGGAAAGAAGAGCATCAAATAACTAATAGCATTATGAAGAAGTTTTTTATTATAGCATGCTCCATCACTTGTGCATTAACTTCTTTTGCCCAAGAGGATAAAGAATGCTTAACCTATACCAGTAACAACTCCGACGCGTATGAGTACACCTACCGTCCTGACGGTCAGGTGCTCTGCCGTCGTCATATGACCAGCGGTTATCCTGAGGTCATCGACAGCCTTTATTACAACGCTGAAGGTCAGAACATCGAGAAGGTTGCCTTCCAGGAATACAACGGCCTTCCTTACATGGTCAGCAAGGTGCAGTATACTTATTACGACAACGGCCTTCTCGCTACCCGCGACAATTACAACACCTACAACGGACCGCTTGAACACAGCGCTCACATTGTCTATGAATATGACAATCAGGGCCGCATGAAACAGCAGTCTCAGTACTGGGCTCGTGATCTCGAGAACCCTTTCGATATTATCAAATACTCCTATAACTACTACGGTTATCTCGAAACGGTAGAGGAATATAAGCCCGACAACTGGGACGAGACGGTTTTTGCTCTCTCCAGCAAGATTGTCTATACCTACGACTACCTCGGTCAGTGTCTCAATGCCAAAAGCTACTATTCTGACTCCTTCGGCTCTTATCCCGTTGATGTCAATGAGTTCTACTACGATTATTACGGGAATATCGAAAAGATCCAGGTGACTGATCCTAACGGTAATATCCGTACATCTCTCAAGTACCAGTACGACACTACTTGTCCCGCTTCCAACATCATCTATCCCAAGACCAACGAATTCGATGTTCTCGGCGGTCATCCCGTTAAGCACAAACGTACCAGCGAGGCATTCTACGAGATGAAGAACGGCGAACTTTCTCTCACCTATGAGACGGCTTATGATTATCGTCTCCTCAATGAGCAGATTCCTGACGCTATCCGTCCCGTTTCCACTCTGGCAGAATTGAATCTTTGTCATCAGGGAAATAGCATCAGTGCTGAAGGTGACGGTATTCTCACACTCACTGTGGTCAATGCTGCCGGTGCCCGTATAGGTTATGTCAGTGGTCTTCATCCTGCTTTCAACCTCGATTCTCTCCCCACTGGTACCTACATTGTTACCGTTCGTCACATGGACGGTAACGCTCACAGCGAAAAGATTCTGGTTAAGTAATAAATCTTCTTTCTTATGAAGAAGTATCTTCTATCTCTATTCTTCGGCCTTGCGCTCTTTCCGTTCTTTTCCGGTTTGCAGGCTTTGGCTCAAGACCATGCAGCCTTTGTACCAAAGCGGGCAACGGGTACTTTTGACTTCGGCTATGGCTCCACCCCGAACGGCTACATCGGCACTCAAGCTGCAGAGACCTATGATGTCTGTATCTTTGTTCCCAGCGATTACGCTGGACGTCAGATTACCGCTGTCTCTTTCTATCTTCATCAGAAGGCCATTGTAAAGGATGTCATCGGTTGGGCATCAGCTTCTCTGCCGACAAGTTCTTCTGCTACTGACTGCCATGCCAATCTGGAGGCTACCAAAATGCTGAGTTATGAGGATGGCATCAACAAGGTGGAGTTTGCTATGCCATATACGATTCCTGAAAAGGGTTGTTATGCTGGTTATTCTCTCACGGTAACTTCTGCAGCAACGGACTATGGTAAATACCCCATTATGCTCGACCGTAACGCCTGCACGGACGGAGGTATGTTTCTCAAGACTTCCAGAAGTCTCTTAAACTGGGACAACTATTACCAGGGCAACTATGGTAATCTCGTTATCCGTGTGACGATTTCGGGTGAATTTGCTGATAATGCTGTTCTTCCCAATGGTTCATTCGCTGATGCCTATGGTGCCAAGGATGCTACTGCAGATGCTGCCTTTACAATTACGAATCAGGGCAGCAATCCTCTTGAGAATTTCTCTTATATCGTCAAAGGTGCTGATGGCCTGTCCTACGAAGAACAGACCTTCAAGCTTCCAGAACCTCTCGCCTTCGAGTCATCGATGACTGTGAAGGTTCCCGTTCCTACCCAGTCAACGACAGGTCGTAGCCGCACCTCAATTTATATAACGAAGGCCAACGGCACGGAAAACCCCAACGCTGACAAAGCCATTAACGGTACAATGGTTTCTCTCTCTCGTCTGGCAACACGACGTGTTCTCGAAGAGGAATTTACCGGCGTTACCTGTGGTTGGTGCCCACGTGGTATCACGGGAATGGATGAATGTAAGAAACAACTCGGCGACCAGTGGATTGGGGCCGCCCTCCATCTCTATGCGATAGGCGACCCGATGTATCCCTGTACTTACAGCACTGACAGTCCTTACTATTCTCAGTCAAAGAGCATTATCGACGTCAAGAGTTTCTTCACCGGTGCTCCTCAATGTATGCTGAACCGTCTGGAAAAACCTGATCCATATTATGGCGATGAGAATCACAAGGCTCCGCTCGGCATTCTTGATGAATGTCGTCGTGTAGCCTCAGTTCCTCCTGTAGTTGATCTCAAGGTGGATGCAGCATGGACTGATGATAATCGCAATAAGATTGACGTCTATACTTCCTCTGAATTCCTCCTTGACGACAATTCCATCGATCGCTATTCGCTGGCCTATTATGTCATCGGCGATGGCATCTATGGTCCTTCCTGGAAACAGAGCAACTATTTTAGTGGTTATGAGGGGTATGAAGACGACCCTTATCTTTCAGAATGGGTTTACAAGGCTTCGTATGTCACAGGCATCTATTTCAATCACGTTGCTCTCGCCGGTTTTGGCTGCAAGACGGGGCTTTCCAACTCCATCAAGAATCCTGTTCATGAAGGTGAAGTACAGACGCATCACCTGACGATGGATCTCTCTGGTAATAAGTTCTGGAACTCTTATCCTGAAATTGATTTCCTTGACAAGAACAATGTCAGTGTCATCGCGTTCATCTTGGACAAGAAGACTGGTGAAGTGGTCAATGCCGCACAAACAGCAGTCAGCACTCTTCCCGAAGCTGTAGAAGGTGTCACCGTTCCTGCATCCTCTACTCTTCACTACGATCTTTCCGGCCGACGCATCTCTCCTTCTTCACTGGGTCTCCACATCGTTAACGGCCGCAAGCACCTCACCTATTAAGTCCGTTCCGGAAGTTCCGGTACCCATGTTCATCAGTCCGTTCCGGTGTGAGCAGCGTCAGCTGCGCAGTTCATCAGTCCGTTCCGGTGTGAGCAGCGTCAGCTGCGAAAACAGAAATAATTTAACACAAACACATAATGAAACAACTTTTCTCCCTCCTCCTCTTGTTCGTTGGCGCACTCTCAGCCAGTGCCAACAGCATCACGGACCTCTTTGGCACCTACACCTTTACTGCCGATATGTCTGTGACGGAACTTGGTCAGCAGTACGACGGCAAGTTCACCAACAACTGCGAAGTTACCATCTGTGCTGACCCCTACGGCATCTACCTTGCCAGCATCGAAGGTCTAGCCGGTAGTACCAAGAGCGGTCTCAAGGTTAGTTCCTACGAAAACAACCGAATGATCATCCACAACTGGAATGACTCCAACACCGGAAACTTTGACGGTCCTATCTATTTCTCTACCGAAATGGGTTACAATCCCTTCTGCCCCGATGCTCCCTTCCCCGACTTCGCTCCTACCTGGGATTCTTACTACAAGGTCATCAATCTTCCTAATTTCACGCTCGTCACAGTCTCTGACTACGACGCTTATGAAGGCCAGATCCTTGCCACCTTTACCAACTGCAAGTTAACTCCCAAGGATAAGGAAGAAGTTGAAATCATCGACCTCTCCGGTGACTACCAGTATATTCCCGGAAGTGGCGAATATGACTACCGCCATAACACCGCATGGGCTAACGATTTCACCTTCACCCTTGAAAAGACGAAGAAGACGAACAACGGCGAATATGCGGTCTATTTCCAGTATCCCTCACTCGATCCCTTCACCCTCATCGGTACTTTCGACGGTCACACGCTGACCATCCCCTTCGCAGAACAGCTCCTGCTCTACATCAACGACACCCAGTCGCTCTATCTCGGTGACTATGACGGCTTCACGGTTGCAGACATCGTATTCAACCTTGATAGCGAAGGTCGTCTGATCAACTCTTCCGGTTTCTCCATCGTCCGTGTAACAATCTATTCCGACGGCACTATGGGTACTGATAAGGTTCAGTGGTTCTACAATGGTTATTCAGAAAAGATTGCCGAAGAGCCTGTTGAAGTCAGCGGAAACTTCTCTTTCACGGGTAAGTATTATACTCCTTACGACTCTGAAGGTATGGACCGCACCATCGATATGACCTTTACTCCCTGGAATGGCGACATCTATGTAGACTACTTCGACGGCACTGTCATCTACGATCTTTACTATGGTGGCATCACCGCTACTGTGGTTAGCAATCAGCCTACTGTGGTTACTATCCCCGCTGGTACTTGTTTCAAGGTATATAACTATTCTCCTTCAGATAATCAGTTCGTCTACGAGGCTCTTTACGATAAGGATGGTGGTATGAATCCCATCGAAATCACCCTCCACGCCGATCACACGGCAACCATCAACGAGTGCAGCATCTACTCCTATGATTTCATGACTAAGCAGCAGGGTGATCTCCTCGGCTGGTTTGGTGAAAACACCGCTGTTGGTGTCAACACCGCCCTCACCACCACTCCATCTGCTCCCCACTTCGACCTCTCCGGTCGTCGCATCTCTCCCTCTACACCCGGTCTCCATATCGTTAACGGTAAGAAGTTCATCTTCTAACAGTCAGTTTAAGATAAAAGACAAAAAGCGAGCGCACCTCCTATCGAGATGCGCTCGTTTTTCTTATCGTCGGTCCGTTCCAGCCTTTCACCGGTCCGTTCCGGTGTGAGCGGCGTCAGCCGCGAAGTTCGTCGGTCCGTCCCGTGCGAGCGGCGTCAGCTGCGAAGTGAGGTCACCCTACCGTGATGCTGTCGATCCTGAGCTTGACGGTACCGGCGGGGACCTGAACGTCAGCGATGTCGCCCACCTTCTTTCCCAGCAGTCCCTCAGCGATCGGAGACTTGATAGAGATCTTGCCCTCCTTGAGATTGGCTTCGTGGGGATTGACGATGGTATAGGTCATCTTCATATTATTCGCCATGTTGGTCATCTCGACCTTTCTGAAAAGGCCGACGGTATCGCCGTTGAGATGCGAGGTATCCATCACACGGGCAAACTGCAGCACTCTCTGCTTGAAGCGGATACGACCGAGGAGCTTGCCCTGCTCTCGCTTTGCAGCGTGATATTCAAAGTTCTCGCTGAGATCGCCTTGTGCTCGTGCTTCTGCTATAGCATCCTTGATTTTCGGAAGCTCAACATTTATCATCTGGTCAAGCTCTGCAACCAGAGCATCATAACATTCTTGAGAAAGATATTCCATTTTAAAATAGGAGTTTAGTTTCTGATTCTTAGTTTTCCGTCTTCAATGACGATGCCGTTGCCGTTCGTTCTGCGGCCGGTAAGGTCATAGATCATCTTGTCACGATGCTCGGGAGAACTGACGGTATGAATTCCGACGATATCCTCAAGGCCTTCGGTCTTGGCGGCCTGAAGAATCGCCTTGGTCTTGTAGTCAATGAGGAGTGCAATGACCGTGAGGTTGTCGATGTTCTTCACCGTCGGCATCTTGGTCTTGTAGGAATAGGAATAGGCCTCGCCCTTCACGATGGTTTCGGGAATGCTGTTGGGAGCACCCTTTGCATTGGGCCATACGCCTCGTGCTACATGGTCGACGTTAATGCTGACCGTCGATCCCAGTTCTTCGAAACCACCCATCTCTCCGTATTCGCCACCACTATAATAATTAGATTGGTGAATAGGGAGATTATCTTCGGTGAGGACGAAGGCAAAACGGTACTGGGCATTCTCCACATCGTTCACAAACTGGGCCTCGGAAACGAAGGTGATGTTCTTCGTGTCTTCATCATAATAGCCGTGGACCGTGAGACTGGCCTCAGCGGGTTCCGTCAGTGCCTGGTAGTATTTCTCGAGGTTTTCAGGACTGGGGTCAACGATTTCCTTTGAACGGTTGATGATGCAGAAAGGATAGCTGTTGGAATATTCAACAAGCCATGAGATATAGTTTGGCACGACATATTCATCGCCGTTGTGGACAGCGATACCAATGAAGCGTTCGGGATATTTCTTCTGCATCTCCTTCATCGCCACAATGCCACGGACACACCATCCGCACCATGATCCCGTTCCTTCCTCCACGACCATAACGCGGGGAATATCCTGAGCGCTGGCACCGAAAGCATGGCCCAAAGCCAATAACAATGCAAGTGTGATTTTCTTCATAACACGAGGTTTAGTTTGTTTCTTTTAAAAACCGCGCAAATTTACACAATTCTTCCCACTCTCACAAGCATTCTCTAAAAAATGTACTTCCGCTATTTTTTTACTAATTCTTGAAAATAAAAATTCTAACTCCCTGTATCATCACAATTCATGAAATTTTTGACCAGTTTTGAGCAATATAGAACAAATTGTTTGGTGGTATAGGGCAAAAATAGTATATTTGCGCCAAACATTAAAAATCTTAAACAACTATGAAGAAGTTTTTTCTCACACTGGTAGCGCTTGCATGCTGTATGGCGAGCCATGCGGACTGGATTGGCTCCGGAACGCACGCTGATCCCTACATCATCGCTAACATTGACGACCTCAATCATCTTGCGGCGGATATGGGAACATCTGCCTCTTATCTCAATCGCGCTCACTTCCTCCTCACCAACGACATCACGGGTTTCACTACCCCCATGGGTACGCAAACCTTTGCGTTCAACGGCACCTTTGACGGCGGCGGTCATACCATAACCGCTAATATCAGTGCAACTGGCAGCAATTATGCGGGTCTTTTTGCCGTTACCGAAAACGCGACGATTGTCAACTTGACCGTTGACGGCGTTGTTCAGAGCGATGCAAATCATGTCGGCGGTATCGTCGGTTATTCAAAGGGCTACACCACCGTGAAGAACTGTATCAGCAAAGCGACGGTAAAGATGATGGCCAAAGGTCTTAAAATGACCTCACAAATCGGCATTGGTGGTGTTGTCGGCCATGCTGATTCTCAAACCAGAATCGAGGACTGTCGTTTGGAAGGTACCGTGAACAACCTCTCCACTACGGGCCAGGATGTTCGTACGGGTGGTATCGTCGGATGGTGCAAGAATTCGTATGTCATCAACAGCACCGTTTGGCATGACCCTACTGAGCAGAGTGATTTCACCTTCTATTTCTCAACAAATTACAACTACAAATATGCAGGTGGTATCGTGGGTTATCTTGAAGGTAATCAGACCACTACGGCCACTGTCATCAACTGCGTTAACTGGGCAAGGGTTTTTACAGATGGTACGTCGTACAACAGTAACAAGCAGTATTGCGGTAACATCGTTGGTTATGTAGCGAACCAATATGCTAATGTCGACAATTCGTTCTGGTACAAGACACATGCGAATTTAGACAATCAGGGAGCGGGTTCTGCATGTGCGTCTGGTGCTCATTATAATATGGCGCCTATCACAACGCCGATGTATGATATTGACGAATCTGTCACCTACTACGCTAATGGTACGAACTATGACTATGCTGACGAGGCGCTTGCTGCTTATTGCGATAGTTATGGTTATACGGAGTTGAAAAAAGATGAAAACGATGCTTCTCGCTGGATGCTTCTGGTTCCTGCTTACTACCCCGTCCAGGTGAAGGCTTGTGAGGGCGTAAAGGTTTATCACAGCGGATTCTCCTACGAACCGAAGGGTTCTGCAATTACGATTGAAAAGACTTTGGAAAATGGTTATCTTTTCGGCCGTAATGATATTTACAAATATGTGGGGCAGGCCAATAATGAGGATCTTTACGAACTCATGACCAGCGGCAATTCTTTCACCATGCCTGATGCCGCCGTTCAGATTACCCCGCACGTCTTTACGCATACTGATGGCGTTGCTGCAACTTGTACGGAGAATGGTTCTGCTGAACATTACCATTGTACTTCTTGTAATGCTGATTACACAAGCATTGACGAGGCGACTGCTCTTGACAATCTGGTTGTCAAGAAATTGGGACATAATCTTTCTGCTGTCGCAAGTGTTGCCAGCACCTGTACGGAACCGGGTAATATTCGTTATTTCCACTGTAATCGTTGTGGCAAAAACTATCAGAGTTCAGCAGCGACCACCGAACTGGATGATGTTGTAATTCCTGCAACAGGTCACGAACTGATTCATTTTGATACATTCCCTGTTCATTCTTCTGGCAATATGATGCCTGAATTCTACAACTGCGAGCGTTGTGGTCATAACTATACGAACCAGACGGCTACGAACGAAATAACAACTATCGCTATTGGTAGCGTGTTGAATGGAATTGGAAATGCTACTGCTCCCTACGAAATCGGTCACTACTCTGATTTGCTCGCCTTGCAGCGTATCTACAAATATTTTGGCCGCCCATTCTACAACACTTCTGCTATACGCATATACAAGATTACGAATGATTTCACCATCTCTGAATCATATACTCCCATTGGTGATAAGAACTATTCGTTCGTCGGAAAAATTGACGGTGGTGGTCATACCATTACTTTTGAGAACGCTTCTATTACTCCCATTGACGACTATGTGGGATTGTTCGGTATGACAGGAAAAACTGATAAGGGATATATTGGCGTAGAAATCAATGACCTGACACTCAAAGGCTCAGCTACAGTGACTGGTGAAAATTCTGACAAGACCCTTTATGTTGGTGCTTTCCATGGTTGTTGTTATAAGTGTACTTTGACCAATTGCCGCAATGAATTGACCATTGACTGTGGTACCGCCAATCGTGTCGTTATGGGTGGTCTTGTAGGTGATTCCACATGGCCTAAATTTAATAATTGCAGCAATGTGGCAGATATCAATGTTGTTTCCAAGAGTTGTCACATAGGCGGTCTTATCGGCAACACTACCATTCATACCAACCAAAACTGCCAGATTTTCAACAGTTTCAATACGGGTAACATCAACTTCAGCACCATTGTAAACAATGACGCAAGCAAGCGTGTCTACGTTGGTGGCATTTGTGGCTCTGCAATTATTAACGATAAATTGGCCAACTGCTACAATACGGGCAACATCAGTGTGGTTTGTCCCGATGCAGCGGCCAAAACCTATATTGGCGGTATTGTCGGTGACGCATCTCCTTACTATTCTGAGACGAACGTTTACCTCAACCATGTGCTCAACATGGGAATGATCACTGTCAATGCGAATGAGAACGCAAAGGTTTATTCCATCTGTCATACTGAGGCCACTGAGGGTGTGAGCGACTGCTACTATCTCAATCCTCAACCTGGTACCTACGTTCCTGCTCGTGGTATGCCTGAAGGTCTTGATCCTACTGCAACCTATTGTAAATTAGTGGATCTGTTTGCTACAGCAAAGAATCTTAAGACTTACGTTGACACCGACGGCAATGATTTGATTGATCTTCTCAACGCTGACCGTGGCAATCGTGCTGAATGGGCATACGATGTTGACGATAGGCCTTGTTTCGCATGGCAGACGCTTGATACGAATGGTGACCGCATGATTACGATTGAGGACCTCACGAACCTCATCAACGCCATGAAGGGTGACTGCACGCTTTCTCATGCTGACGAAAATGGTGATGGCGTTCACACCGACGCCGATCTCCAGCACATCGTCAACGCCCTCCTCCACCTGAGCGAATAACCCTCTCTTCCCTCTGATATCCCCCACGTTCCCTGGAATTTTTATCATTAAAAAAGATATGGCACATTCCCGAAAACTGATGCTCGCATCTCTCTTAGCATTCCCTGTTGCTGCTCTGGCTCAAAACACAAGGCCCAATGTTGTCGTCATCCTTGCCGACGACCTGGGTTACGGCGACCTATCCTGTTACGGTGCACAGAATGTTCAGACTCCCAACGTCGATAAACTCGCTCAGAGCGGCATCCGTTTCCGCCAGGCCCATGCCGTTGCAGCAACGAGTACACCCTCCCGCTACTCTCTCCTTACCGGCGAATATTCCTGGCGCCGCAATGACACCGACATCGCTGCTGGCAATGCCAAGATGATCATCCGTCCCGAACAGTTCTCCATGGCGGACCTTTTCCACAGCGCAGGCTACCGCACGGCTGCCATCGGAAAGTGGCACCTCGGTCTCGGCGACAAGACGGGCGAACAGGACTGGAATGCGCCTCTCCCTATGGGTCTCCAGGACATCGGCTTTGACTATCACTACATTATGGCAGCCACCGCCGACCGTGTCCCCTGTGTCTTCATCGAGAACGGTTTTGTGGCCAACTACGATTCTTCTGCTCCCATCGAGGTGAGTTATGAAAAGAATTTCGAAGGTGAACCGACGGGAAAGGATCATCCGGAACTGCTTTATAATCTGGTGAACAGCCCGAACCACGGCCACGACAACTCCATCGTCAACGGCATAGGCCGCATAGGCTTTATGAAAGGTGGCGGCAAGGCGCTCTGGAAAGACGAGAACATCGCCGACAGCATTGCCACCCACGCCGTCCGTTTCATCGAGCAGAACCAGAATGAACCGTTCTTCCTCTATCTCTGTACGAACGACATCCATGTTCCACGATTCCCCCACGACCGTTTCCGTGGGAAGAACATGATGGGTCTTCGCGGTGATGCCATCGCCCAGTTCGACTGGACGGTGGGACAAGTCCTCGATGCTCTGGACCGTATGGGCATTGCCGACAATACGCTCGTGCTACTGACGAGTGACAACGGTCCTGTGGTCGATGACGGTTATGCTGACCGCGCTGTGGAACTTCTCAACGGTCACCGTCCTTCGGGGCCATATCGTGGCAATAAATACAGTGCTTTCGAAGGTGGAACGGCAGTTCCGATGATTGTCCGCTGGCCGAAGGAAGTTGCCGGTGGTCAGGAGAGTGATGCTCTCATCTCCCACATCGACTATTTCGCTTCTTTCGCCCATCTCCTCGATGCCCGTCTCCCCAAGGGTTCCTGCCGTGACAGCGAGGATCATCTTAACAATATTTTAGGTCAAAGCGGCCAAGAGCGTCCGTATGTCATCGAGCAGAACCTGTGGCATGTTCTTTCCGTCCGCACTCCCGAATGGAAATACATCGAACCCGGTGACGGCATTCCCTACATGAAACTCACGGACATCGAGACCGGCAACTCTCCCCTCCCTCAGCTCTACGAGATGGAGAAAGTCACCGAACAGGAGAATGTCGCCCCCTCTCATCCCGACATCGTCCTCCGTCTCCAGGACATCCTGAAAGCGGAACGCAACAAATTTTGAATAAAAGCCTTTAAGGCTGTATTTCGTAAAAACGATTCCATAATATATGAAGCATCTGTACACCCTTCTCCTCACCTTCTTTGTAGCACTGTCAGCACATGCGGCTTCTGACAATCAGATTACCATGACCTATGCTGACGGCAAACTTGAGATCAAGACGACGAACAACGATCCTTATTTCTACTTTATCGAGACAAAAGCGGATTATGACGCTTTCAATCCTGATTTGTCCCAGAAATGGATCAACGAGGAACTGGCCACATGGATAGGCATCGAAACCTATTACAACAAACTCAACATGTTCGTCATTCAAGGTGATGAGACGATCGACATCAACGAATTCTGGAGTACCCACCGTAACAAGGGGGATGCTCCCGATGCTGAGTACATCGCTCTTGCTGCAGGCTTTGAAAATGGTGTGATGACCACTGACGGCTGTTATCTTCTCTTCAACCATTCCGGTGACACGACTATCGATGACACTCCTCAGAGTTTTGACATCACGGTCACTGAACTTACCCCGGTCAGTGCAACGGTCAACGTGACTCCTGCCAACAAAAAAGCTACTTATTATTTTAATATAATGACAGCCGATGAACTTTCTAATTTCAAAGATGTTAATGATCTTGCAGAAAGTTATTGTCTAAAGTTCGACGAGACCATAAGTTACTATGAGGAAACCTTTGGAAGCATCCTTACTTACCGTTCGTTCCTCTTCGATGGTCCTTCTGTTTTTTCCTATGGTGATCTCACCCCGAACACGGATTATTATGTGGTTTGCTATGGTTTTGATGCCGACACTGCACTCCCCACAACGGAACTTTTCACTCTACCCTTCAAGACGGGTGACGCTTCGTTTTCCGACAACGATATCAGCATGACTTATTCTGGCGACGAAATCCATATCACGACGACAAACGACGATCCGTATTTCTTCATCTTCGAACTCGTGGAAGAATATCAGGGCTTTGTTCCAGACTACAGCGAGAGCAGTCTGAAAGAAGAAATCAACAACTGGATGGAACTCGTCACAAACTATGGTATGGAGGACCGTCTGATACACAAGGGCGATAAGACCATCAACCTTCCGGAGTTCTGGAGCACCTATCTCAGCCAGGAACCAATGTACGAAAATGAGTATATCGCTATCGTTGGAGGCTATAATATCATTGTAAATACTGTTCCCAAATATCTCATCTTCCATTACGGTGAAGAAGACGGTATTACCAATCTCCGCATTGTCAGTGAAGACACCTGTCGTAAAATCCTCGAGAACGGCCGCGTCACCCTCCGCCAAGGCCATCGCACCTATAACACTCAAGGCATCAGACTGCAATAAATCAATTAGTTAGGAAAATCCGAAACTTGAATAATATTATCTGATCAGGCTTTTGGAAATCATATAGACTTCTGTGTCGGAGAGGACATAGAGGTGGTACTCGTCCTGGAGGACGGACCAGCAGTCGTCTTTCCATTCCCCTTCGGCATTGAAGGTCTTTGAGATATTCCAGTTCTCGCCGCAGTCATCGGAGAAGGCAATGGCACTGTAACGGCTGTCGTCGCCGGTCTTATATCTGCTGCTGCCGACGGTATAGAGGCGCTCGGGATTGGCAAGGTCAACGAGGACGTGATACCAGTATTGCCGCATCTCCGGAGTTTCCCAATAGTTGTGCTCTTTCCAGGTCTTGCCAGCGTCGGTAGTCTTAGCGATGATACCTTCACCGCCATAGAACCAGGTGCCAGCCTTTGTGGGATGGAACACCAGTCCGTGAATACAATTATCACCACCGAAATCGGGAGAATAATTTGTCCAGGTCTTGCCGTTGTCCATAGTAAGATTCAGATGGCCTTCGAGAATCCAGCTTTCACCGCTTTGGAAGAAAACATCGGGATTCGTAGGATGGAAACCGAGGCCACAGATGCGGTTGTTGCCATAATAGGTATCCGTGACCATCGTCCAGTTTGCACCAAAATCTTCTGACAGGAAAACACCGAGATCCTGAGCCACGACGAGGAGTTTGTCGGGATTCACAGGACTCTGAGCAATGCGTCTTACCTCTGTATATTCTGCATCTTTAATAATTGAAGGCGTGATATCCGTCCAGGTCTTGCCGTTATCGTGGGAGAGGATGAGCCATTCATCATGAGCCTCAGCTGTCTTTGTCTGACAGAGGGCGATGATATCGTTTTTAGCATTTTTCACATAGTCTTGGATGGGACGGCCTTCAAATCCTGCGGATATCCACTGCGGATGTTCAGCGACGAGATCATAGGCAAAGAGACCATCGGCGGTGCAAACCATGAGTTTCGTGCCTTCCCTGTGCATCTGGGGAATGGCATTGGAGTTGGGGATGGCAGAATAGCGATTCAGGCCGAGAGCTGTAAATGCTCCCGTTTCGGGAACGGTGACTTCAACGGGATCGGGACCATTATGTTCAGGATCGTCGGTATTGCACGAAGCCAGGAACGTGAGGCCTGCAAAAGCCATCAGCGTGCATCCTGCCATCGATAGTTTGTTCAGTTTCTTTTTCATTTTGATACTTCTTTCTAGGGTTGTTTACTATAAGACGCATAACAAGACAAAAAAACTAACATCCCAAACCTTTATTTTTGTTTTCTATTTATTTTGTATCTTTGCACGCAGTATAAAATACATTAATTTTGTATCTTTGCGGAACATATTTAAAAACTATGAAAAAAGGAATCGTTTTTGGCATTACAGCCTTGATGTTTGCCGCTTGCCACACACCGAAATGGAGTGTCGTTTGGGAAGATAATTTTGACGGCAACGAACTGGATACGACGGTATGGAGCCGTACCTACAGAGGCCGTGCAGACTGGCAGAATACCCAGTCTCTACGCCCCGATCTTTTGGAAATTCATGACGGCATTCTCATTCTGAAAGGTGTAGTCAATCCAAATCCCGTAAAACCAGAAGATCTTGTTGACGGTCAAATCACCCTCGAGGCCGACACTGCCCACTACCTCACAGCTGGCATCCAGTCCTACGGCAAACACGCCTTTACCCCCACGGGAAAAATCGAAGTCCGCGCTCGTCTTAACGGGGCCCGCGGCGGTTGGCCCGCTATCTGGCTCATGCCCTTCGACCGTCAGAATGCTTGGCCGAAAGGAGGCGAAATTGACATGATGGAACGCCTGAACTATGACGATTTTGTTTATCAGACCGTCCATACCCACTACTCCTTTGACCTGGGCCACGACAAAGAGCCTCCCCACTACGGCACGCAGAAAATCAATCCCGATGACTTCAACATCTATGGTGTGGAATTTCATGCTGACAGCCTCGTGTTCTCTGTGAACGGCAATCGCACTTTCGCCTATCCTCGTGTGAAAGACAAGGAGGTTGAAGCTCTCGGCCAATATCCTTTCATCAAGGATTGGTTCATGCTCATTGACAACCAACTGGGTGGAAAATGGGTAGGTCCGGTTTCTCCCGAAGATCTCCCCGTCAACATGGAGATTGACTGGGTGAGACAGTACAAGAAAAAGCATGAGGTCTTTGGAGGTTTTCATCTAAAAGTGAAATAAATAATCCTATAACCCTTTGTGCTTATTTGTATATAATCTCCCTCGAGAAATAAGCAGCGATGTTTTTGACCATTCAAGAAAATGTCGTATTTTTGCACCATGAAATGCATTTATACCCTAATTATCCTTCTGCTCACTGCCCCACTCTGCACAGTGGCTCAGACCTATGACTTCGAGATTACCGGTTATGTTTCTGACTGGGAAGAGGATGTCCTTGCAGGACCGACAGCAATAACAGTGACGGTGGACGGAGAGGATGTGACTTTCAGTACATTGTTTCCCAGGGACTATAACAACCTCAACCTTAGAGGAAAACTCGCAGGAGACAAAGTCACCTTCTCTAAGGATGAGGTATGTTTCCAGTCGTCGTTCTGGGGAGTCACCCTGGACTACAGCCTGGGCTTCCTCAAAGTCGGGGAAAATGACGGAAAGAAGATTTACAGCGACCCGCAGGATGTCGTTGTACGAATGATCGGAGGCGTTGAGCCTGAGGTTATCGGTGACGGTGCTACGCCCGACCGCTTTGTGTGCCTTTACCGCATTAACGAGGAGGGCGGCTGTGAGGTCCGGAGCTATGTGTATAATCTGAAATTCACCCCCGTCGAAACGGGAGATCTAGTCATTGTTCCAGCCTCAGCGAGTGTCGAGGACTATATGTATTCCTACGGTGACGATAACTATACCGCCCACGAGGTGAAGGGTCTCGTTGCCATCGATGGCAATGACTATTATTTCAACGGTCTGACCTCTACCGGAGGCTGGATGAAAGGCACCCGCGAGGGAAACAGCATCACCATTGCCAAAGACCAGTATCTTGGAAACACCAACGGAGCTATTCTTTTCGGTGGCGGCTACCATTTCCCCGACCAGCCCGATGCCAGTGGATACTATACTCCCTTCATCAGCGATTTCGTTCTCAACATCAGCAACTCCGGCGAAACCTTCACCATAGCCAACCCGAACGATAATGCCGTCATCGCCTATCATCAGAATGGTGAGCCTGCGGAAATCAACTGGGATATGCTCATCAAGCCGTACGATGAGCGCGCTGGCATCATTACCCCCATTGCACTTCCCCACAATCGTGCCGTTGGCCTCGACGGTCGTCGTCCAAGCAAATGGCTTCCTGTTGTCATCATTGACGGTAAGAAAATCGTTCTTTGACAACAATATCCAAGCGGTGACGCCTTCAGCGTCATTACCTCGGAGTTTTCGGCAATCTCGTTTTATAGAGAAGAGAGTAGCTTGTCGACATCTTCGTCTTTACAAAAGCCAATAATAAAACGGAACTATCTCTCTCATCTCTTTATCAAAAATAGACATATTTTTCGACTGTCCAAAATTATTTCTACAAAAAAAGACTGACTAAAGATTTGCATCTAAAGTCAGTCTAAAGTTATGATTTTCCTGTTTACCTAAATTGGTAGGAATGAGAACATGTTATTTTGTGGCAACACGCACAGGGCGGACACTTCGACCATAGCAGCGGCTGCTGCCGTCACAATCGATGCAGTTCCAATCGAAGTACAGGTCGTAAGCGACGTCGGAGTACGTAGTGCTGAGCGAAAGGGACCAGTTGTTGCCGCTGGAACCTGCCTGGTTGAGCGAACCATTGTAGCGATACCCCGCAGCGGGAAGGAATATGTGAACGTCACTCATAGAATATGAAGCAGAAGTGGTCGTGGAACTGCCACTGTTCTTATACTTGCCCTTGTCAGAATCTGACTTGGCCTTATAGACTATGCAGCCTTTTACGCTATTTCCATTGTAACTTGTAACCCATTCCCAATAGCAGTTATTACGAAGCTCCGCCTGCTGAGTTTCACTCGGCATCTGCCAGTCACTGCCCCAATTGACAGTAGCGGCATCGTCAGCGGATTCGAGTTCGGTGAGAGTGTCGGTGAAGCCATTGTAACCGTAACTGCTCTGTTTGCAGTACTTGGTCAGGTTGGGATTGGAAGAACTCGTTCCACCATTTGACCACTTGTAGGAAGCCCAGGAATAGGCATTGTCAGCCTGTGGCTTGGTCTCTCCCCAAGCGAAGTAGTCACCATATTCTTCGGGAGAACTTGCTCCAACATTACAAGTTGCCCAGAGTGTTCCGCTTGGCAATCCGAGGTCAACATACTTGTGGCCATTAACATAGTCAGAAGTATAAAGTCCTGCTTCTTCAAGAGATCTTAATCTATCTAAAACTTCCTGATGGTCATTATCAATCTTATTGAGTAGTTTGTTTACTCTTTCAAGCGTAGCATTCACCTGTTCCGCTGTCACAACTTCCTTCTCTTCTGCAGCCTTACCGATGACTTTGTTAGCAACATTCGTGACATCCTCGATGCTCACCGTACCGTTAAGATTCGTGTCACAACTGGAATTGGTGGTAATCTGTGCATTTGCACCGAGTCCGATGGCAAAGACGGACATCATCATTAATAATTTCTTCATTGTTTTTTGGTATTAAGATTATTTCGTTAGCAAGATTTTCGTGAATTACTTGTTTCCTTTTGAACGGTTATGAGTTTTGCAAAGCATTTGGCAGTTGTCGATGTCTGTTGCACCGCCCTTGCTCCACGCTGTTACATGGTCAGCATCCATTTCCTAGGTAAGCATTTATTTCTTTCTGAATGTCGGCATATTGGGTATAAAACTCATCGTTTTTCTCCTTCTTCGCTTTGCCGAGATTATCGTTTGCCATAATGTTGTTTGCAATTTTGCATGAAAATTTACAAAAAACTCAGTATTGTAGAAATATAAATCCTTGATTATTGCCTTTTTGTGCCTTATTTTTAATAATTAAGGAGAAAATCAATCAGGAATCACCCTAAATGAGTGACTCCTGAACATTTTAATTCAACGATAGTTTAATAGCAAGTTCATGGTTATCCTTAGCATGGAAATGCTCCATTAGTTCCTTAACAACACTTTTACTTTGGAAATGAAGAAGCTGTTTCGTAGCATTCATTAGCAATGCACCTTGGAATATCAGCCTTATATCCACTGGTGTGCTTGATATTAACAAACAGTAGTACAATTTTTCTCCATAATAATTGGGGATTTTAATCAGCACTACGTCCTGAATATCTGCAATTTATAAGCATTTCTGTGTCCCTTTTTGGCATTTTTTAGAAAAGGGACACGTGAAGGACACAGTTTTATTCACAAATTAATGATTATTTCTCTCTGAATCAACTATATTTTTTCCTTCAAAACTCTCCGTGTTTTTAGCTTTTATCTATAGTAGTTCCCAGACCACAACTCACTTCAAAACACTACTGAATCCATTATAGAAACCATAAAAAAATCCTCTACCGATGATTTATCAGTAGAGGACTAATTATGTAATTTACAAAGAATTACTTCTTGTTGAGAGCGAGGTCAACGTTAACAGCACAAGCTACAGAGCAACCTACCATTGGGTTGTTACCAATGCCGAGGAAGCCCATCATTTCAACGTGTGCGGGAACTGAAGAAGAACCTGCACACGTTGAAATGA
>DCHS01000047.1 GCA_002314875.1 Prevotellaceae bacterium UBA1746 | reverse complement strand
GCATGACCTACGACACCACCGACGGCGTCACCATCGACGGCATCAAGGACAATACCCAGGTGGCAATCTACAACATGGGTGGTCAGTGCATGGGCCGCATGAACGGTAATGGTCATATCACTGCTCACCCCGGAGCTTATGTCATCACCGTCGGCAAGCTCTCCGCAAAGATGATTGTAAAATAAGTTATACTTAAAATTATGAAATACTTGCATACCTTATTTGCTGCGACCCTACTTGGAATGGGCGCAACAACACTCCATGCTCAGGAGACGGAACTGGCAGGCCATAAGCACGCCAGAAGCCAGGAGTTCCGTCCCAACGAGATTCTGGTAAAATTCAAGGCGGACAGTCAGGTGAATGTCCGCAGGAAGGCCAATGGGCAGTTTGCCACCACGAGCGTCAGCAATCTCGACCGTGTGTTGAGAGATCTTGGCACCACCGTGGCTGAACCTTTGATGCCCCTGATGGGAAGTCATGTTTCTCCCAAGAAGATGAAGTCCTATACGGGAACACCCGTTCAGGATGTGGATCTGAGCCAGCTCTACTGCCTCCGCTTCGATGCCGACAAGGAAACGGATATTCTGAAGGCCATCGAACTGCTGCAGGAGATGGACGAAGTGGAATATGCCGAACCCAACTACCTCGTCTATACGATGGATGCAGAAGAATCAACTCCCGACGACCCTTACTATAGCCAACAAGGTTATCTCAACTCCATTAATGTGGCTCCAGTTTGGAATAAGCCCAATATCTTAGGCCGCCGTCCCGTCATTGCCATTATCGATACGGGCGTGGATATCAGTCATCCCGATTTGGCCGATAATATCTGGACCAATACTCTGGAAGCAGAGGGCAATGAGTCTACCGACGACGATGGCAATGGTTTCAAGGACGATATCCATGGCTGGGACTTTGTGAACCAGACCGGTCGCATCGGTGACTGGAACGGTCACGGTACCCACTGTGCGGGTATTGCAGGAGCCGTCGGCAACAATGGTGTGGGTATTGTAGGCGCCAATCCTGATGCGCTCATCATGCCCATCACCGTCATGCAGAGTGACGGTGTGGGAGACGTTGCCACCATTATCAAAGGTGTGGACTATGCCGTTGCCAATGGTGCTGATGTCCTCAGCATGAGTATCGGTGGCTACACTCATTCCGTCTCCTACGAACAGGCTTTGGGCAAGGCTTATGCTAAGGCGGTCATTGTGGCTGCTGCGGGTAATAATTGTTTGCCCATCAACCCCACGACAAAATGTCCTTATTGCGGTCTGTATGGTTCTCCCAGCTATCCTGCCGCCTTTACCTTCGTTTTGGGTGTTCAGGCAGCAGATGCCATAGGTTCATTCAGCAACTATGATGATGATGGTCCCGTCTATACCCAATTCAGTTCAGAAAAACTCTACAACTACGAACTGAAGGCTCCGGGTGTTAAGATTCTTAGTACCTATCCGAATGGTCGTTACAAGCAAATGAATGGAACCTCCATGGCCTGTCCGTTGGTGGCTGGTGCTGTATCCAAGTTGCTGCAGACCAAGGAATATCTCAGTAAGGAAATTCTCTTCGGTGACTTGATTAACACTTCTGGAACCTATGTCAATATCGAGGCTGCCTACAACCTGAGCGATGCAGACCGTCATCCGACGCTCTCCGTTCTCTCTTACAGACTCGATGACAGCGAGGGCGATAATGACGGTCGTCCCGATGCTGGTGAACTGATCAAGCTCTATCCCACTATCCGCAATGACTGGGGACAGGCAAACAATATCAAGATCACCGTGGGCATGGGCGAAAACGAAGATGCCACTTTGGTAGAATTCGTTACTGCAGAGGCTGATATGGGCTATAACCTGAGCAGCTATGCCAAATTGGAAGCCCTCAATCCCGTGGTTATTCGTCTTTCCGATCAGATTGTCGATGGACGTCACTTGAAGTTAACCTTTACGGTGACCTGCGATAACTGTGATCCTAATTATAAAGCGCAGAATTTCACGCTGAATGTTGAAAACGGTGTGGAACTTGGCGGAACACAGAAGGAGAGCATCACCCTCCAACCTGGCATTCACTATATCGTGACCCGCAACTGGGGTATTCCCAAGGATGTGACAGTCACCGCCATGCCGGGAACCACCATCAAGATTAAGGATGGCGTGGGTATCAGCAACTACGGCCACATGCTCTTCACGGGAACGGCAGAAGCTCCCATCACCATTACCAAGGGTGATAATGATTATGGTCAGATTGGCGGTTTCCTCAACGATAATGCCAATTATACCGACTTCACCTATTGTATCTTCGATTATCTAAAAGGCATTACCTTTGATCATCATACTTACGAAAACTGTATCATCAGAAATTGTACCATTAACACCAGCGATTACCTCTCTTCTGGTGGTACATTCCGTAATTGCGATATCTACAACAACCAGATTCCAGGAGTTTATCAAGGCTATCTAAGCTCTGGTGCCACCTTTATTGGAACTAATGTTCATAATAATGAATTTACGAAATCATATGGCGGCTTCGGTTCTGCAGCCCGTTTCTGGAAGAGCAACTATATTGGTAATACAATAACAAAAGGTGTTTCCACCCCCAGCGTTGGCATCCTTGAAGAGAGCAACTGCTACGGCAACTTCTACGATGTCCTCGATGGTTTCTACTCTCATATCTATTACACCACCGAACCTGAAATCGCCTATCTTTCCAAATGCTTCGTAGGAACTGCCAACAAGGATGTGGCCTATGCTGCCATTCTCGACGAGGTGGACAACTACGGCTGGGGCCATGTGGATGCCTGGCAGATTAGCGACTATGCCTACGAAGAGGCTCCTGGTTGTGTGGACTTCGTAGAGGTTGACGGTGTGAATACACTCGACGATCCCGAAAACGCGATTCCTCTCGGTGTCGGCAAGCATCTCGTCGAGGTGGGCTTCAACCGCGCAATGAACCAGAAGGTTGATCCCGTTATCTCCATGGGTGTTCGTCCTCCCTATACACAGAAGCCCATTGCTGAAGATGGATTCTGGTACGATCCCTATACTTACAGGGCTTATATCACCATCGACGGTAAGAGCGCTACGGATGGTCTCAACCGTATCCGCATCTATGGTTATCAGCAGAAGGAGAACGACTGGGAACTTCCCGAGGAACATTATCGTTACAACGTTAATGTTCAGGCTGCCGGTAGCATGAGTACGGGTATGCAGGCCATTGCAGGTCTCGGAAAGGTTGAACTGAACTGGGAAACCAAGGATGAAGACTTCAACGACCTTATGGGCTACAATGTCTATCGTTTCACCCGTAACGAAGAAGGTATTGCAAGTGACTCTATCCTCGTTAATGACACCATGGTTGAACCTGGTGAAATTGACGAATACGATGTCATGACGCAAACCTTCACGGACTACAACGTTGTTCCCGGAACGACTTACTACTATTTCATCAAGGAAATCGGTACGGACCTCACTCAGAACTCCATCTCCAATGTAGTTGCTGCTACTCCGCTGACGGCTCAGAAGGGTGACTCCAACGGTTCTCTTACCGTGGACGTGGCTGATATCCTCGCTGATATCAACTACATTATGGGCGAAAATCCCCAGCCGTTCATCTTCGAGGCTGCCGACGTCAATGAGGACAAGGATGTGAACATCATCGACGTCATTGCAACGGCTGACCTTATCATGGCTCCAGAAAGCGCCAGCAATGCTCGCATTGAAAGCACTGTGACCTACACCGTAGAGGACGGTATTCTCTACCTCGACAGCCCGATTGCGCTCGGTGGTATCCAGCTGGCTTTGAACGGTAAGAAGGATGTTTCTGAATTCACCGCTCTCGAAACCCTTAACGGTCTCGAACAGCTTTCCTGCTGGCAGAACGACAACCGCTGGCTCTTCCTTTCTTTCTCCATGTCAGGAGATAATATCGCTGCCGGCTATCAGCCTATCCTGAAGATTGGCGATGCTGAAATCGACGAACTGATTCTCTCTGACACTGCAGGACGAAATGTGGTCGCTATCAACGGCACGACAACTTCCATCGGCGAAATTGCTGACCTTCCCTATGGTTTCGACCGCAACGACAATGTCAATGTCCGTTTCTACGATCTCTCAGGTCGCGAAATCAACCGCAACGCGATGTCCTCCGGCGTCTATGTCGTTGGCATCTATGTTGACGGCCAGCTTGTGAAGTCTTACAAGATGTTACAACAATGAAAAGGCTCATCCTCGCTCTTCTCTCGCTAGTCTTCTTTGGCATGGCGAGGGCAGAGAATAGTTTAACGCTCTCTTCCGTATCTGGTTCGCCAGGTACGGAGGTGGAGGTTGCTGTTTCCTTGCAGAACAGCGACGGCGTGACGGGTGTGCAGATGAATATCCCTCTCCCGGAATACCTTCGCTATGTCGATGGTTCGGCAACCTTGGCTTCGGCACGCTCCGACGGACATCAGCTGTCAGCATCCGTTGTGGACGATGTCCTGAAGATCATGGTTTACCGTTTTCCGAAGACTTTGCTCAAAGGAAACAACGGCGAACTCCTGACCTTCCGCCTCAAACTGGGAAGAGAGCCCGGCATTTATCCCCTGACACCGACGGTGATTCTGAGTGGAGCAAATGCGACGAACCTCGCTGTGACCCTCCGTGCGGGCCAGGTCACCATCCTTGCGCCGAAAATTCAGCTGTCAGCGATGAAGGTGGACTTTGGCCATGTGCCTATCAGGAGCCGGTACCAGCAGACGATTGAGCTGAAGAACATCGGTACCTCTGCTCTCGCGCTGCAAAGCGTTGAATTCAGTGCTCCGGAATTTTCAGCAACGCTCCCCAAAAGCCAACTTTCTGCAGGAGAGACCTGCAATCTGGTGGTGAACTACGCTCCTACGGTTCGCGGGGCTGTTGAAGAAACGCTGACGATCCGTTCTGACGGTATGAACGGCACACAGACGGTGACGCTCATCGCAGATCCCTTCGCCGTCAACGAACTCTATGTCGGTAAGGCAAGTGGTGTTTCTGACAGCGAAGTGACGATACCTTTGACCATCAAGAATATGGATCCTATAGCGGGTTTCCAGTTCTCCTTGGTTCTTCCGGAAGGTTTGGAATATGTCGAGGGAAGTTTCGCCCTGAATGCTTCCCGAGCCGATGGCCATAAGGTTTCGGCAACGGCAAAAGACAGGAAACTCACCCTTGTGGCTTATTCCCTCAGCAGCCAGGCGTTGAAAGGCAACGATGGCGAAGTGGCCTCCTTCAAACTGTTACTCACGGGAACAAGCGGAACCTATGCCCTCACTCCTCAGGAGGCTTCGCTCGGTATGGCCGGAAGTGTGAATGTTATTTCTGCCTCTTACAGCGGAAGCGTGACGATTTCCACCCCCCATCTCAGCAGTGCCGATGCCGTAAGACTTGCAGATGCTCCGTTGACAACGGGAGCTGCAGGAACCTACGAACTTCGCAATGCCTCTGACCTGCCACTGACGATTTCAAATGTTTCGTTCCAGGACGAAGGTTATCGTGTGGAGGCGTCGTTCCCCATTGTTATCCCGGCACGACAGAGCGTGTCTCTTCCTATATTATATATAGATGAGAGTGCTGGCGAATATGCTACGGTCATGATGGTCTATACGAATGATCCTGACAACCGCGCAAAGGCTGTCAATGTCAGCGGTTTGCTCTATGAACCGAATACGCTGACCATTCAGCAGGTAGCAGATGCTGATCCTGTGACGTTCACGGTTTCCCTGGATAACTACTCTGAGATTTCCGGTCTTCAGCTTGATTTGCATTGGATTGAGGGCATGACGACGGCAAAGGAAAGCATTGCTCTTACCTCTCGTCTGGAAGGATTTTCCTATACGCTGAAGCAGATTGACGAGACAACCTACCGCTTGATTTTCTTCTCTTTCCCGAAGAAGATTATTCCCGGTCATAGTGGCGAACTCTTCCGAATCTCCTTTACAGGTTCTGCTGCTGTTGATGGTACGACATTCTATGCTGACCATGTTGTCTTGGGCAATATGAGCAATGTCAATCGTCTGACTCCTGGCGGAACGCTTTCCTGCACGGTAAAGGCAAAATCCAACGATATTGATATGGACGGGGATCTGGATCTCGACGATCTCACCTTGCTCCGTGAGAATATCATGGGAAACGCAACGCTCCCCAATCCTTCCGCTGCAAATCTCAACGGAGACGGCAGAATTTCCATCGGAGATCTCTGCAAACTCATCGACCTCCTGAATAAATAAAACACTTGAAGATTTTCATCTCTATTTTATATAGATTTTCACCAGATTTTGAGGAACGTAGTGACGCCCCCCCAAACGCCTCCCCAAAGCGACGAAAGGAGCGCATTCTGTGTCCGATTTTTTATAGATTTTAATATACTGGAATAAAACAACTAAAACTTATAAAACTTTTTTGTGCCTGCAGGTGCGCCCCGAACCCCGTGAATATGTGCCTGGAAGGCACTACTAGCGCCAAAGGCGCGGTCATTAACCCCGTACACCGCTAGGTGTGCGGGGTGTTTATATGCCCGAGGACCCGTGTCTGGAAGACACTACCTTGCCCCCATCCCGCGTTTTTTTTGAACACGAATTACCATGAATTATCCACGAATTATCAAAAATTTTTTCCGCATGTGCGCCCTGAACTTTGCTTGCAAAGTCACGAAGGTTATAAATGTGAAGGGTGGTGAAGGAAAAGTGAAGAGTTGGGCAAAACTCTTCACCTTGTAAACCATTGAAACACAAAATAATACAACGGGAAAGTGAAGAGTGAAAGATGTTTTTGAATTTTACAAAATTTAATAATCGTTGACCGAAAAATAACCCCAAAACCGGGAGGGTCAACTTTGTGCGCAGGAAAATAAAATTACCTCGGAGGTAATTTAAACTAGGACGGGGGTAATTTCAACTCCGTGCGCACGTAGTTTGGACATCTGAACTCCTTATTCCCCGCATTCTTTATATTTTCCACCCATTTCCTCAGTGATCTGGGTGGATTTTTTTGTGCGTTTTTTCAAATAATTCAGATATGTCCCATGATTTGAGACACCATCGTTTTACCTTTGCACCAAAATTCCTCGAATAATGTTTGGAGTTTTCATAAGAAAACTTTAATTTTGCAAACAAAATAGTATTTTTTCCAATTTTCCGCCTCATTGCCATCATATCAATAGGCATATCCGACCTCCTACTCTACAACTCTAGTGCTGAGAAACAAGCGAATAGATGACAAAGGAGTTGTGTTGGGTGGATGGTATAATAATAATAAAAGTTTTAGCTCCATGAAACTAAGAAGAACACTTATAGACAATTCAGAAAGAGGCTACAACATGACGGAAGTCCTCAAAGAGTGTCTGAAAGATAAAAACATCACCGAGGTCTATATTGCTACAGGTTTTTGGGACCTTCGTGGTACTGCGCTTGTGTATGATGAGCTTGCTGAATTCCTTTCTCGTGAAGGCAGCAAGTTCCGTTTGCTTATAGGTAAAGATCCATATTTATATACTTCCGATACAGAGAGTTTAACCAAAGGACGTTATGACAAACAAGAAAGGGCGTGGCGTGTTGACCTTGACAAGTTTGCTGCCCAGGAAGAGTATGTAAAGGTAGTGCAGATGCTTGTCAATAATCTGAAGGACAAGGACAACGAGAAGTTCCAGATTCACATCTACAAACCCGAAGGAGAGTTGGAGAAACAGTTTCTTCATTCCAAGTGCTATATCTTCAAGGGCTATGACCCTGAGGAGGAATGTAAGGTAGGTTACGGCATCATTGGCAGTACCAACTTTACAAAGCAAGGTATGCAGGGAAATTCCGAACTCAATACCCTCGAAATCAATGCTCGTGACGTAATCTCCCTCGACCCTGAATTCAACAAAGATAAAACTCATCTGCTCTGGTTCAATGAGAAGTGGCAAGACTCAGTGTCTTGGGAAGAGGAATTCCTACTGCAGATCACACAGTCAAAGATGGCTCCTGATATTGTCATACCTGAGCCCGAACCTACAGAAGAGCTTACTGCTCCTCTCACTCCATACGAACTCTACATCAAACTTCTTCAGACACGCTTTGGCGACATTGTTGATGTTGATACAACAAAGAAAATTGAGAGCTATCTGCCCGAACGATATACTGCACTTCAGTATCAGACAGATGCCGTGACTCAATGCTACAACATCATGCAGAAGCATGGCGGTTTCATGCTTGCCGACGTAGTAGGTCTTGGCAAGACGGTAGTTGGTACTATGCTTATCAAGCATTTCCTTTCCCTCCCAGACAAGGACAGTCGTGAGCACAAGGTTCTTATCGTCACACCTCCAGCTATCAAGAAAGGTTGGGAGGAGACCATTGCCGACTTTGACAAAGATCGCAAGGATAAGATTGAATCACATGTGACCTTCATCACAACCGGCAGCATAGGCAAACTGGTGGATGATGAAGATGATGACGACTATGAGAATGGAGAGTTTAACGAGCAGTTGGAACAGGTGAACTATGGACTTATTCTGATTGACGAGAGCCATAAGTTCCGTAACTCAGAGACCTCCATGTACAAGTTGTTGGACAAACTCATTGGTGACATTTCAAGTGTTGGACCTCAGCCATACATAGGTTTGCTTTCTGCAACACCACAGAACAATGCACCAAACGACCTACGCAATCAGCTATACCTCTTTGAGCGCAACCATAATGCTTGCACGCTCGAAGGTGATGCTTGCAACATAGAGCATTTCTTTGCCGATATTACCGTTCGCTATAAGTCGGTCATGAAGGGCTCTGTAAAAGACCCTCAGAGTGGCGAAGACATCATGCTTACTCCCGAAGAGTGCAAGGCTGAGATGAAGGCAATATCCACAGAAATCAGAACCAAGGTGCTTGACCAGATTCTTGTGCGTCGTACTCGTACAGATGTCAAAAAGTACAAGGAGAATACCCTCGTGTTCCCTGAGGTAAAAGCACCAAAGCCTCTTGAATATCAGCTCAACAAGGAACTTTCAGACCTCTTCAGTAACACCATGGAGAGTATTGCTCCTGAAATGGAAGAGGGCGAGGTATTGCCAACCAACGCACTTGGTTACTATCGCTATCGCGCTATCCAGTATCTGAGTGTTGATGACAATAAGAACCGCTATAGTGGCAAGGGCTCCCTTGGTGCTGACCGTATCTCTAATCAGTTGGCAAACATCATGCAGATTCTGCTCGTAAAGCGCTTGGAGAGTTCGAAGGATGCCTTTACCAAGTCGCTGAGCAATCTTCTGCAATACACCAACAATATGATAAAGATGTGGGAGAACGGCACTATCTTTATCTGTCCGGAGTTTGATGTCAACCAGGAGTTTGAGAATCAGAACAACTGGGATGTCATTGCTGCCAACATCCGTAAGAAGATAGAGAAACTCAACAAGGAAGGACGTAACAACAAGCAGAGCAATGCAGAATACGGTACAGATGATTTCAATGAGGAGTTCATCAAGTTGCTTCGTCATGACCGCGACATCCTGCAGTCGCTTGTCAACCGTTGGAATGCTACCAAGTCTGATCCAAAGAAGACGTGTTTCCGCAAAGAACTGCGCAAGATACTCCCCGAGTCAGATCCAACCAAGAAACTCGTTATCTTTACGGAGTCAGCTGATACGCTTGAGAGTATAGCAGAGGTTGTGGAGGAAGAAATTGGAAGACCACTCTGCATCACGGCAAAGAATCGTAAGGACAAGCAGCAGGAAATCCGTGAGAACTTTGATGCCAACTATGGTAAGAAGGAAGGCGAGGAGCAGAAGAACGACTATCAGGTGATCATCAGTACTGATGTTCTTGCCGAAGGTGTCAACCTGCATCGTGCCTATACCATCATCAACTACGATACACCATGGAACTCCACCAAGTTGATGCAGCGCATAGGTCGTGTAAACCGTATTGGTTCGGTGTCAGAGTTTGTCTTTATCTATAACTTCATGCCATGCGACGAGGGCAACAAGAAGATAAAGCTCTTCGAACGTGCCTTCACCAAACTACAGTCGTTCCACACCCTCTTCGGTGAGGATGCACAGGTATTCAGCACCGATGAGGAGGTGACCCACTACGAGCAGGACTTCAGCAAATTTGTCGATGGTGAAGAGTCGCCTATGATGAAATACCTCTTCGAACTGCGCGAATACAAGCAGGCGCATCCTTTGCGTTATGAGGCTATCGACAAGAAAGAGACAGAACTTGAAGTTGCTACCATGGGCGAACCAAAAGAGTCACTCTTCGTGATCCGCAACAACAAGACATCGGGCATGTATGTCTCTGCTGATGCCGAGGGTAACAGAAGTATGGTGTCAATTGAGGACATGCTTGTTCGTTTCAACCCTGGTCCATCTGCTGTAAGTATCGACTTGCCAGAAGATACAGAAGCCATCAAGCGAAAGGCTATCCGCACCTTCACACGTGAGTTTGACTCCCTGCGTCTCAGTCGTGCCAAAAACAAGCAGAATGATGCACGAAACACTATCGTGGCTATCACGACCAAATATCCAAAGCTCTCATCCAATGCTGTTGACCTGCTGACACAGGCTCGCGAACTCGTTGACAAGGGTAATGTGGACATCTGCAACAGCATCATGAATATCGGAAGGTATCTGAACGTGGAGAATCCAGAAATCATTCCATTGACTGCCACCGAAATAGAAGAATACATCCACTCAAAGCTTCAGCATCTTGACCAGCGTCTGCAGGACGAAGTCGGCAAGGGTGAAGTTTTTATGGCTCTTTACAAAATATAATCAAGCACTATGATACAGTTCCAAGAATATCTGCAGAGCGACTATCCTGGTTTCGCTTCTTTCATAGATACCATCATCAAGCCTATCTTTGGTGACAACTTCAAGGCTGATAAGGAGCTTCAGGATATGATAGACTATCCTGAGGATATAGAAGATTTTAATAAAATATCAAATCACAAAGATGAGGATTTCAAAGCACTTGCAAAAGAAACTGGAATAGAGCGTGTGCTTGAACTCGGTACCATACAGGTGCAGGGTGATACTCGTCCTATATATGTCTATGACATAACCGTCAGCAAACGTCGTCAGTTGTCTCGCAATCGCAAGGGCATTCAGCAACTCATTGCTCGCACGCTCAACAACCAGTCGGGTGCCTTCATGCTCTTCCATTATGGTGATGCCGATTGGGAGTGGCGTTTCAGTTATAAGTTTGTAGGTAAGGACAAGGAGGATACTACCAACTCTAAGCGTTATACCTACCTGCTTGGTCGCGATCAGGTATGTAAGACAGCCGCACAGCGTTTTACCAATCTGCTCAACAAAAAAGGGAAGATTGCTTTTGATGATATTACCGATGCTTTCTCTGTTGAGAAGGTGAGCAAGGAGTTCTTCGACCATTATCGCAGCATATATGCCGACATCATCTGTTATGTTACCGGTAAGCGCATGGTTAAGGCTGGCAGCAAGTGGGAAGAGAAACAGGAGCATGAACCTAACGAGTTCATCATGCAGCAGTTTGCTCAGTTTGCAGAGCCTGAGAAATCAGTTCGTGACTATGTGAAGAAACTCATGGGTCGTCTCGTCTTCCTTCAGTTCATTCAGAAGAAGGGATGGCTTGGCGTTCCTGCTGACGATGATACTTGGACGAAAGGCGATAAGGACTTTGTTCAACATCTCTTTGCTCGTTGCGACAACAAGGAAACATTCATAGATGATGTACTTGAACCTCTGTTTGCTGACATCAACAATCGTCGTGAAGGTGATATTGCCAATTCAATTTTAGGTGAAGGTATCAAAGTTCCTTACCTGAATGGTGGTTTGTTTGAGAAAGATGCTGAGGATGAGACATCTTTCCCTCTGCCTGCTCATTACATGGACGAGATGCTCAACGAGTTCTTCTCTGCCTACAACTTCACCATCGACGAGAACGATCCTTCTGATGCAGAGGTGGGTGTTGACCCTGAGATGCTTGGACGTGTATTCGAGAACCTTCTGGAGGACAACAAGGACAAGGGAGCATTCTACACACCTAAGGAGATTGTACAGTACATGTGTCGTGAGTCGCTGATTGCGTATCTGCAGACAGACATTGAGGATTCTGAAATCAAAGATAGCATCCGCGAGTTTGTTACAACACACGAGATTTCTGCACTCAAATCATCAGAGGTATTCAAGGTGGACAAGAAACTTCGTGAGGTGAAGATATGCGACCCTGCCATTGGTTCAGGTGCCTTCCCTATGGGCTTGCTCAAAGAACTCTTTGACTGCCGTATGACTATTGAAGGCAACGATGAAGGTAAGACACCGGCAGACATAAAGAAAGACATCATCCAGAACTCTATCTATGGAGTAGATATTGAGAAGGGTGCTGTAGATATCGCTCGCCTACGCTTGTGGCTCTCGCTTATCATTGATGAGCAGACTCCTCATGCCTTGCCTAATATGGACTTCAAGATTATGCAGGGTAA
>DCHS01000009.1 GCA_002314875.1 Prevotellaceae bacterium UBA1746 | reverse complement strand
CAGAAGTGGTCGTGGAACTGCCACTGTTCTTATACTTGCCCTTGTCAGAATCTGACTTGGCCTTATAGACTATGCAGCCTTTTACGCTATTTCCATTGTAACTTGTAACCCATTCCCAATAGCAGTTATTACGAAGCTCCGCCTGCTGAGTTTCACTCGGCATCTGCCAGTCACTGCCCCAATTAACACTGGCGGCATCGTCACTGGCTTCAAGTTCGGTAAGGGTATCGGTGAAGCCATTGCAACCGTATTGACTCTGCTGGCAATATTTGGTCATTGTATTATATGTACCATTGCAGAGACTGTAGGATGCCCAGGAATAGGCATTGTCAGCCTGTGGTTCTGTCTCGCCCCAGGCATAGTAGTCACCGTATTCTTCGGGAGACTGAGAGCCAATATTGCAGGTAGCCCATAGAGTACCACTGGGAAGACCGAGATCAACCCATTCGTGGTATTCTCCGTCCCTTGAATAGATAAGCTCGCAATCTGTATAGTATGCACTGCATCTGTTGTGAAGGATATCATCAGTGAGTAGTGACACATCATCGACAGTAAGTTTTCCGTCACCATTCATATCACCAACAATAACTCGTGTCTGTGAAAATGCGCAGCAACTAGCAATCATTGCTGCAATCAACAATAAAAATTTCTTCATTGTTTTTTGGTATTAAGATTTGTTACGCCGGCAAAGGTAAGAATTATTTGGAGATTGGCAAAAAGATATATAATAATATTATGGACTGGCGGGAAAAAGGAGAGCATTTGGCATAGTTACGGCCACGAAGTGCGAAAGCACGATAACTGTCGGTTAGAACACCTTGGCAGAAATTGAGTTCTCCTTTTGGCAGTTTAAGAAAATATGATTACCTTTGCAGTTAGACGGTATCAGTCTTCTCTCCACTTGGTCATTTTTTGGTCATAATTGTTGTTTCTAATTACATTTATAATGTTAATCAGAAAAAGAGATTTTTCATATATATCTCATTATCAGCAAATAAAGCACAATAAGGAATAATATTGGTAGTTCCAGCCGGGTCACGAAAGAAAAAGAGGAGACGGATGCCGAAGCACCCGTCTCCTCTTTTACTATTTGTTAGACTTGAACTGACTGGGCGTCAGACCGGTCACAATCTTGAACGCAGTGTTGAACGAACGACGATTGTTGAAACCAACCTGCATCGCTACATCACCTATCGGACAGTCAGACTGCGTACTGATGATGTTGATCGCCTCGTTGATACGGTAAGCATTCAACATGGTGCTGAAGTTTATGCCCGTCTGGTTGATGGCCTGCGACAACGCGGTACGGTTCGTTCCCAGTTCTCGGGCCAAAGTCGCCAGTGTGACTTCGCTGGAACGATAGAGTTTTTCTTCCTCCAACAACTTCGACAACTTCTCTATCAGTTCGTCCGTCTTTTCGCCAGTCTCCTCTGTAACCTTCTTTTCAAGAACCTCTGCGGTCGAGGGTGACGGCGTGGTAATCTGCACGGACTGCGCTGCCCATTCCTGCGCCTTGACTGCCAACGCATGGTATTCCTTGCGGCGACGGATCTGGTAGAGAACAAGAAGGACGATGGCTATGAGCGACAAGCCTAAGGCTATGAGGGAGATAACCAGGGACGAGAACACGGTGCTGTTCTTCTTGTGCAACTCCTCCATCGCTTCGTCGTTCAGCGCAACTTCTGCGCGATAGACGTTCACCAGGGAATGATTATCCAGGTAATCCTTGCGGACAGCCTCGGCAGAATCGAGGTAGAGCGTTGCTTGCTGAAGATCGCCGATCAAAGAATAATAACGGCCCTTTGCCATCAGCAGTACGGACCTGTCATAGTCTTTTTGTTGTACGGAATCAAAGCATGCCGCCGACACATTCAGCGCTTTCAGGGCCTGTTCTGGCTGGGAGATGGCAATGTAACATTCTGCCAGCATCGCATTGTTATTTGCACAAAAGGCATAGTCATGGATGCTGTCATACATATACCGGCACGATGACTCTATGAGAGGAATGGCCGCCTGATAGTTCTTGCGAAGTTTCTGGTTCTTGCCGAGTGAGCCGTTGACTATGGCTTCCCACTCGCTGTATTTTATATCTTTTCCCAGTTTGTAATCCTTTCCCAGCTCTTTCTCCTTGATGTAGGTGAGAACGGACTTGAGCCACTTGTCAGAGGCGTCGAGATCGTGATGATAGATGCGGGCGATGATTCCCAAATCGTTACGGGCATGGACAAAGATGCGCTGATTGTTATCCTCAAAGGGTGAATTGACAACTTCCATCAGCAGTTTTTCGGCATGCTTATAGTCACCGCAATCGAGATAGTCGCGACCGAGATGAGCTTTGTAGTCTGCGATGTCAGGAAATTCCTCTGGGGTAATCTCATTGCACAACCTCTCCATTCGCAAGGCCATCTCCGCTCCTTGTTCCGTGGTTATATGGTCAAAAGAATCATAGAGACGACGGGCAACACGCAATTTGAAGACCTTGTTGTCATACTCATCGCACTTCTTCAACATCTTGTAGAGGATATCCTGGAGTTCCTCAACGCTAATGTGTTCGAGATTATAGTCAAAAGTGGCTTTCAGGAACTCTGCCTCCAACTCCCACTGGTGATTGTTGAAGGTGTCGGGCATCTTCTTCATTTCTTTCAATGCTCGTGCCAGACGCGCCTCATCACGGGGATAATAAATCGTGCGGAGGGTGTCTCGGAGGGCATAGTGAATGGCACCATAGGGCTTGCCCTTGAAAACCTCGAACATTGATTTTTGTCCAAAGGCCATCAAGGGTATCATCAGCAAAAGTAATAATATTTTCCTCATGGTGACTATTCCAAAAGACGTGGAGAATAATTTTTGCCGCAAATTTACACTTTATTTATAATATAGCAAAACAAAACGCGTTTTTTTATGATGTCGTACGACTTTGGAAAATANNATGACTATCATATAGTAACTCAAGTTTCGGTAGTTCTTATTTATCAAGAATTTGTGAATTTGAGAATAATCCATGCGGCAGTATAGGTACGAATTGGTAAGAATTAGAGACCATGCGGCCTACAGTTCTTGCAAATTCTTATAAAATTCCATATCTCCTGCAAAGTAATCACTAAATCACAAATTCTTGATAAAAGAAAATCAACAAGTTAGCTACCTACGGCAGCGTTCCTATCCATCTTCGTCTCGTGAAAATATATGACTTAAGCATGCCAACAAGTATATTATTTCCTAAAAAAGAATGCCATGAAAAGATTTCTTTTAACCTTTGTTACACTTTTACTTTGCACACTCTCTGCGCTGGCAGACAGCACCATTGACTATCTGATGGTCTATGATAAGAATGCACAGGAATGGGTGACTTCCAAAGGCTATACCCTCAACGGACATGCGCAACTCTGTATCAACCAACTCAACGAGGTCATGGAAAACAGCGGCATTACCGGCCGGTTCCGACTCGTGGGAGTATTGGGCATCGACGACCGTCTCAATGCAACGCAGGGTGGTCTTTCTGCTGCTACCACCCATCCGCAGATTCTTTCACGACGCTATCTTCTAAGCGCTGATATCGTCTGCGTGCAGACCACTGCACAGCAAGGTGAAAGCGTGGGCGGAAGCAGCATCCAGGCCGGACCGCTCAACAAACCCGAAAGTGCTGTCTGCAGTGTCCTCGCTGACGCTTCTGCTCCCATCAATGTGGCTCACGAAACCTGCCATGTTCTGGGCGGCAACCACAGTCGTACGATGGCTGACGCTGGCGACCACGAATATGCAGTAGCCTGTGAACGAGGCGATTACCACACTCTCCTCTCCGATGGCGGCATGTATGAGACTGCTCATACCCACCTCATGATGCTCTCCGGTCCCAACAACTACGCTCCCGACGGCACGACCGTCATGGGTTCTGCCACCGAGGATAATACCCGCATGGTCAAGGAGATGTGGGAACGCGTGGCCGGCTTCAGCGATAGTCTCGTGGGCATCGGTGTCAGCGAAACGACCTGGAATGCACCCTCTACTGCCGAAAGCAAGCAGTTCACGGTGACCTGCGACTACGGCTTTACCATCACCTCTTCTGCCGACTGGGTGGACGCCTATTCCCTGGAAGAGACCAAGGATGGCACGGAACGTCTCACAACAGGCTGCAACGCTGACTACCCTATATATATAGATGTGCAGGCCAACGAGAGTTCTGAGGCCCGTACAGCGACCGTAACGCTCACGGCATACGGTTATGCCCCTGCCATCATTACCATCAAACAGAGCAGAAGTTTTGGAGGAAAGACAACGGCAGAGGTTCTTGCCGAAATGATTCCGTTGGAAGATGCCAGCCGTTACGGTTATACAAATTTCACAATTACAGACAACGACAAGGGTCTTTATCAGGAGATGATCAAGGCGCTGTACGAACTGCCCGGCGGTACTTCAAACAAGCTGACGGTTCATCCTTCCCAAAGCGGCCTTACCAATCCTACCCGTGCGCACTACGACGAAATTGCAGCACGCGTAAGATTCGATATGCCGGAGTTCTACATGATGGCCAATTACACCACCCGCAATATTACCTCAGGGGAGTACTATTGGAATATGTACATGAACTATCCCGCGAGTCTCATTGCCGAGGAACTGACGACGATGAACGCCAAGGTGGCTCCTATCGTTGCCGAGGCAAAGAAGAAGGCAACGGACTATGAGAAAGCACTTTACCTCCACGACGAACTCTGTGCATTGGCGCATTATGGCAATATGAGTTCTGCCTACGCTGGTGACATCAAGGGTATCTTGATGGAAGAAGGCGGTGTTTGTCAGGGTTGGGCACGAACCTTCCTCTGGCTCTGTCAGAAGGCGGGAATGCCCTGTATCTATGTTGAAGGTTCCATCGACAAGACACCCGATGCTGATA
>DCHS01000049.1:149336-149741 GCA_002314875.1 Prevotellaceae bacterium UBA1746 | reverse complement strand
GTGTTGATGGTGATACCACGCTCCTTCTCTTCGGGTGCGTTATCGATCTGGTCGAAAGACTTAACCTCAGAGAGACCTGCCTTAGCAAGTACAGTAGTAATAGCTGCAGTAAGAGTAGTCTTACCGTGGTCAACGTGACCGATAGTACCAATGTTTACGTGCGGTTTGGTACGCTGGAATGTTTCTTTTGCCATTTTGACAGTAATATATTTAGATGTTAATATTGTCTTTGCAGAAAGCCAAAAAATTAGGGTAAAGCGAGTTGTACTTCCCCCTAATCTTTAGTAAAAGAGAGCTGTTAGTGAGAGTTGAACTCACGACCTCATCCTTACCAAGGATGTGCTCTACCACTGAGCTATAACAGCAACTTTATTCGTAAGTTTGAGCGGAAGACGGGGCTCAAAC